>JBOHUH010000093.1:0-4679 GCA_050733915.1 Candidatus Dormibacteria bacterium
GTGCTGGCCGGCGACGTCTGGATCCTGGGGCCTCTCGACCTGCCCTCGCGGATGGCCTACCACGCCAGCCAGCTGTACTCGCGCAACGTCACCCGCTTCGTCCTCTCCCTGCTCCAGGATGGCCAGGTCCACCTTGACTTCGAAGACCAGGTGGTGGCCCAGACCTGTGTCACTCACGGCGGCGAGATCCGACTGGCAGACGCCTCGTGAACCTCTTCGGAGGCGCCATCCTGATCGGGCTCTTCATCTTTGTGCTGGCGGTCTTCATCGGCTTTGACCTGATCTCCAAGGTGCCGGCCACCTTGCATACCCCGCTGATGTCCGGGACCAACGCCATCCACGGCATCGTCCTGGTGGGGGCGCTGACGATCGCCGCGGGGGTGCAGGGCACCCTGGGCACGGTGATCGCTTTCCTGGCGGTGCTCCTGGGCACCATCAACGTGGTCGGGGGATTCGTGGT
This sequence comes from Candidatus Dormibacteria bacterium, assembly GCA_050733915.1. Lineage (GTDB taxonomy): Bacteria > Chloroflexota > Dormibacteria > Aeolococcales > Bog-877 > Bog-877. The sequence goes on from JBOHUH010000093.1 coordinate 461, forward strand.
CACCGACCGGATGCTGCAGATGTTCAAGCGGCGCCCCGACTCGGAGAGGCGAACGCCCCGGTGATCCACTACCCCCAGCTGGTGGCTCTGGGCTACCTCGGCACGGTGATCCTGTTCGTGTTCGGCATCCGCCTCCTGGGCTCGCCGGCGACCGCCCGGCGCGGCAACCGTCTGGCCGCGGTGGGGATGCTGCTGGGCCTGCTGGTCACCTTCGTGGGGCTGGGGGCACTGCCGTGGGCCGCGGTGCTGCCGGCGCTGGTGCTGGGGACCGTGGCCGGCGCCACCGCGGCCCGGGCGGTGCGGATGACCGCGATGCCCCAGATGGTCGCCCTCTTCAACGGGATGGGTGGCGGGGCGGTGGCCCTGATCGGCGGCGACGAGTTCCTGCGCCACAGCAGCCACCTGGCCGCGGGATCGTCGACCATCTCCGCGGAGACCTCCGTCCCGATCATGCTGGGATGCCTGATCGGCTCGGTCAGCTTCGCCGGGAGCCTGATCGCCTTCGGCAAGCTGCAGGGCCTGATCCGCGGAACCCCGATCACCTTCCCCCAGCAGAGGGTCGCCAACGGGGTGCTGCTGGCGGTGATCGTGGTCCTGGGGGTGCTGGTGGTCGCGGTCTCCAGCTCGCCCTGGCTGTTCGTCGCCTTCGAAGCCCTGGCCCTGCTCTTCGGGGTTGCCTTCGTGCTCCCGGTTGGGGGCGCCGACATGCCGGTGATCATCTCCCTGCTCAACTCCTTCACCGGCCTCGCCGCCGCGATCAGCGGGTTCGTCCTCGACAACGAGGTCCTGATCGTTGCCGGGGCCCTGGTCGGCGCCTCAGGAACCATCCTCACCCAGCTGATGAGCCGGGCCATGAACCGCTCTCTGGCCAACGTTCTCTTCAGTGCCTTCGGCAGCCAGGCCGCGGAGGCCGGCGCCTCCACCCTCGCCGAGGGGCAGTCGGTGCACAGTGTCAGCGCCGAGGACGTGGCCATCCTGCTCGGCTACGCCCGCCAGGTGATTTTCGTGCCCGGCTACGGCATGGCCGTGTCCAAGGCCCAGCACGAAGTCCGGGAGCTGGCCACCCAGCTTGAGAAACGGGGGGTCCAGGTCAAGTACGCCATCCACCCGGTGGCCGGGCGCATGCCGGGTCACATGAACGTGCTTCTGGCTGAGGCCGACGTCCCCTACCCCCAGCTCTACGAGATGGACGACATCAACCCGGAGTTCGCACGCACCGAGGTGGCGGTGGTCATCGGGGCCAACGACGTGACCAACCCCGCGGCCCGAAGCAACACCGCCAGTCCCATCTACGGAATGCCCATCCTCAACGTCGATCAGGCGGAGCACGTGGTGGTCCTGAAGCGGAGCATGAACCCGGGCTTCGCCGGGATCGAGAACGACCTCTACTACAACCCCAAGACCCTGATGCTCTTCGGGGACGCCCGGGGCTCGGTGGTCAAGCTGATCGCCGCCCTAAAGGAGCTGGTGCCGGCCCCGTGAAATGCGCCGGCCGGGAGCCCAGCCGCGGCCCGGCGCGGCTCACGGCGGCGCGGTCAGCCGCCGCCCGAGGAGCTCGGGGTAGGCGAGGCGGTACTGAAGCGGAGCGGCACGCATCCGGCCGGGGGCACCGCGCAGGTCACAAACTGGGTCACCGAGGGATTGCCCACCACCTGGAAGAGGTAGACCGGCACCGCGGTTCCGAAGCTGACCACGATCGCCGTGGACTCGGAGCCGAGCCGCGCCGGCCCAGTGGGCACGGGAGAGGGAGGGCCGAGGGGCCGGCCGCTGGGGGAGAGCAGGTAGCGTCCGGGCTTGATGGCCCCCGTGTTGAGGTACTTGACGGCCTGCTCTGGAGCCATCGCGGGGTAGGTCACCGAGGTCCCCAGGGCCCCATAAGGCACCGCCCCTGAGATACCCACCAGCTGGGTCGCCTGGAACTGGTCCCGGGCGACGTCGACATAGATCTCCTGAGGCTGCCCCAGGATGTTGACCACCGGCAGCCCATCCAGGGTCCACTGGAAGAAGACGGTGCGGTCCGAGCCGTTGGCGGTGCTGAGTTGAGGCAGGGGAACGACGCCCCCGCCAGCGGGCACGTTGCGGGTGCTGAGAAACGCGTCCGCGTACTGCTCGGCGTAGGCCACCGTGGGAGTGGTGCCGACCTCGTCGGTCGGGGTGTTGGGATGGAAGTTGAACGAGGTCATGGAGGCGTTGGTGGTCAGCTGGTAGCCCTCGGTCGAGCCCAGGTTGTAGCCCAGTCCGGTGGAGGTGCTGAGGGGGGGGCCGGGAACTCCGAGGTCCTGGACCAGGGTGGTCACCGCCGCCAGCGGCGTGGCGGGAACCGTCGAGGTCGGGACCGTCTTGGCCGCGCCCCGGTAGGTACCCTCGAACTCGTAGGGACCTGCGATCAGCAACGGGGTGGTGGTCTCTCCAGCCAGCCCCAGGAGCCCCGGCATCACGGGGCTGGGCGAGGGGGCGGGTGAGCGCCCGGAATGGGCCGGGCCGCCGCAGGCCGCCAGGAGTAGGAGCAAAAGGATCACCCCCGAGGTGGCGCCGGCGCGAGGCCTCAGAGCAGGCACCAGTGCAGAATGCCATGGGTGAACCGCCCGGGCACTTCGCGGACATGACGCCCGCCAGTCGCAAAGTACGGCCGAACCTGCGACGCCCGGCATCGGCCGGGCCAGGGCAGACCCACCAGTGAGCGCGCCGGAACGGCCCTCTCCCGCGTACGGCGCCGCCCTGGCGCGGCTGGTGGGCTCGAGCTCGCCGGGTATGCGCCTTGGCCTAGAGTCCACCCGGCGCCTGATGTCCCTGCTCGGCGATCCCCAGCTGGCGCTGCGCGGGGTGCTGGTCGCCGGCACCAACGGCAAGGGCTCGGTCTCGGCCATGACCGCGGAGATGGCGCTCCGGGCAGGACATCAGGTGGCGCTTCTCACCAAGCCCCACCTCACCAGCTATCGAGAGCGGTTCCGGCTCGGCGGGGAGCCCATCGACGAGGCCCTCTTCGCAGAGGTGGCCGCCGCGGTCTGCGACGCGGCTGACGCCATGGCCGCCGACCAGACCCGGCCCACCCATCATGAGTTGCTCACCGGGATGGGCTTCCTGGCCGCCCAGCGCTGGGGAGCGGAGGTGGTGATCTGCGAGGTGGGCCTGGGGGGCCGCCTGGACGCCACGAATGTCTGGGACGGTGGGATCAAGGTTCTGACCTCGATCTCCCTGGACCACCAGGCTCAACTCGGCAACACCGTTCTCGAGATCGCCAGGGAGAAGTCGGCGGTCATCAAGCCGGGGAACCTGGTGGTGGCTGGCGTCGGCCCCCTCGCCCTCCCCGCGGTCACCGCGGCGGCTCGCCTGGCGCCGGCCCGGCTCTGGCTATTAGAACGCGAGGTGCGACTGCGCCGCGGTCCGGACCAGACCAGCGGATTCTCAGTGGAGACCCCAGCGGGACTTCGGGACAACCTGCGCCTCTCCCTAGATGGCCCGTTCCAGCTGGAGAACGCGGCCCTGGCGGTGGCCGCCGCAGACTGCCTCAGCGAGAGTGGCGTGCAGATCGGCGAGGAGGCTATTCGGGCGGCCCTCCTGGAGGTGGAGTGGCCGGGCCGGCTGCAGCGCATCGCCGGGTCGCCCGAGGTGCTCGTCGACGCCGCCCACAACCCCTCCGCGGTGGCTGCGCTCCTCCCCGTTCTCGCCGGGGAGCTGGCCGCGCGGCCCTCTGTACTGCTCTTTGGCGCCATGGACGACCACGACCATGGCGGCATGCTGCGGCTGCTGGGAGAGCTTCCTTTCCAGGAGGGCGTGTTCACCCGCGCCCGATCGGCGCGCGCCGCGGATCCGACGGCTTTGGTCCAGGTGTGGTCGGGCCGCAGCCACGTGGTGGAACCGGTCGCCAGCGCGCTGGCACGGGCGCGCAAACTTGCGGGGTCCGGGGGCCTGGTCGTGGCCCTGGGCTCGATCTACGTGATCGGGGAGGTGATGTCGGAGCTGGGGCTGGGCTTGCCCAGGGATCCCGAGGTGTCATTCCCGCCGCTCTGGTGAGGGTCGAAGCGCAGGGGGTCGAATGGCTCGATCGGGAGCTGGGTCGCGCCCAGCAGGGCGAGGTCGGCCAGGGCCTCTCCCACCACCGGGGAGAACTTGAACCCGTGCCCCGAGAAGCCGGCGCCTAGCACCACCCGTGCGGATTCTGGGTGAGCTCCGATCACGAAGTGCTGGTCGGGCGTGTTGGTGTAGAGGCAGCTGGCGC
>JBOHUH010000094.1:0-15593 GCA_050733915.1 Candidatus Dormibacteria bacterium
GCCGTGGGCGGGGCCGGTAAGGACAGCGGAGCGCGGTGGTGGAGCTCTATGCGCTGGCTGCGGGAGGTCCGGGTCGGGGTTCCGGGAAATGGGCTGCCGACCGGTTTACAGGTATTACTACAGGAAAGCCACCTTCGGGGCGCGACCAAATCAGCGCACTCCGGGGCGCCTGCCCAGGAACGGAGCTGAGCACCGGATCTTGGGGCTCCTCCCCCGCATGAACCCCAGGGGTGGGGTCCATTGCGCGGGCGGAGACGAGGCCCTGGAGGGACTGCTGGGAGCCCAGGCCAGGCCCCCCGGAGTGCAGGGAGAGTCGATGGAGAGGAGCCATCACCGATGAGCGACCAGATCCCCGAGTCCGCCTGGAATACTGCGGTGGAGGAGCTCCCGGTGCCGGTGCGGCACGGTGCACTCGGGGAGGCGCTGCTGGCCTGGGCGTCCGACCCCGGGCGATCCAAAAGTCGACCCAGCCCACTCGGAGGTCCCCTTGACGAACCCGGTAGCCATTGCGGGCGTTCCCCGGCTCCGGTGACCGCTCGAGCTGCCCGCCCCAGCGGACCGCGCACTCCTCCGCCGGCATCGGCTGCCTTGCAGCGGCCTTTCGGTCGTGTGGAGGGCGTCGCTCGAATCAAAGCGCAGCTCCGGCCCACTCGACAGCACCCACGGCTCAGACCCCTGGCCTCCGACTCGATGGCCCGCGCGAGAGCCGTCAGGGGTCGGGATCGGCCGGCTTCTCGAAGATCGCCGCCATGTCGGAAGCCGGCTCGGGCTCGGCCAGGGTGAGCACCTCGTCGCCGGCCTGGAGCCGGCTGCTGCGACTGACCGGCACCAGCGCCCCCTGTCGGATGATCAGATTGATCCAGACGCTCTCGTTGAGGCCCAGGTCGGCCACCGTGGTCCCGTCGGCGACCGAACCCTGCACCACCCGGAACCGCTGCAACTCCTGAGGCTGTTGGCGCAGGGTCACCCCCAGTCCCCAGGGCTCGAGTTGCACCGGCCGGATCGGGATCTTCAGGTGCCGAGCGACCGGGAACACCAGACCGCCTTGGACCACCACCGAGAAGGCCACCACGATGAAGATCACTTGATAGACCCGGGACGCCCCTTCCAGCCCAGCCACCAGGGCCAATGTGCCGAGCAGCAGCGGAACCGCCCCCTTCAGCCCCGACCAGAGCACGAAGATCCGCTCCCCCCAGCGCAGCCGCGCGGGTAGCAGGAGCCCACCCACCAGCACCGGCCTGACCACCAGCCCCAGCAGGACTGCCATCGCCAGCCCGATCCACCAGACCCCGCCCTGGGTGAGCCCCTGCAGGTGGACGGTGATGCCGAGGAGCAGGAAGGCCACGATCTCCGCCAGGCTTGCCAGCGCCGAGTGGAAGTGCTCGATGTTGCGCCCATAGGGGACCCGGGGATCGCCCACCACGATCCCCGCGACGAACACTGCGAGGAAGCCCGAACCGTGGGCCACCGTGGCTACCCCATAGAGGAGGAGGGCGGCCGCGAGGGTCCTCACGGGGTAGAGCCCGGCGCTGGGAAGCGTCACCCGGCGGGTGAACTGGAGCAACAGATAGCCGCCGGCGAGTCCGATCACTCCGCCTACCGCCATCTGTAGGACGAACTGCACCGCCACCGAACCAGCCGCGACACCGCCAGTTCCGGCGGCAGCTATCAGGCTGAGCATGAGTGCGATCCCGACCGGGTCGTTGACACCCGCCTCGCCCTCCAGGATCGGGGCGCTGCGCCCGAGCACCTCGCGCCGGCCGAGAACCGAGAAGACAACCGCGGGGTCGGTGGGGGAAAGGGCGGTGCCCAGCACCAGGGCCGGGAGCCAGGCGAAGCCGAACAGGAAGTGGGCCAGGGCCGCCACCGCGGTAGCGGTCAGGGCGGTGCCGACCACTCCGATCCACATGATCGGCCCCGCCGCCGATCGGAACCGCCACCAGCCGATCCCCATGCCGCCGTCGAACAGGATCACCACCAGGGCAACGGTCACGATCTGGTCCACCGCCTGGACGGTCAGCAGGCTGTGGAGCCGCGGAACCACCTGGGCCGCGACCGCAGCTCCGATCAGGAAGACCGCCGGCGCGGGCACCAGAACTCGCTGGCTGGCCCGGCTCGAGAGGATCGCTATCAGCCCGACCCCGGCGGCGACAAGAACCACCAGCCCGAATGAGGTGGCGCTGGTCATGGGGGGCACCTGAGGGGCCGCGAAGGCAGCACTTGGAGGTCAGCCCAGTCGCCGGGATGGACGATAGCCGTGGTGGTCCGGTCTGGCACCGAGTTCTCCTCGACGGTTGAGGGCGAGCAGCAGCCTCGCCGACCAGACTTCCCGGCACACCAACTGCTGCCCACCATACCGACAGCCGGTGTGCCGTGCCCTGGGACCAGGATGCTCTCCTCTCAATCCCGGCTTGGGTGGGCTTGGCGTCGCTGGACAGCACCAGTGCGGAGCACGCCTCGCCGAGGCGGTAGCCGGTCCCGGGAGGGCCGACCCGAGGCTCCCTGCAGCCAGCGGCCACCCTGAGTCGCTCGCGCCCACCTCGGTGGGGGCTTGTCAGCTCGGGTCGGTCTCCCGGCGGTGGCTCTGGCTCACCTCAGCCAGCTTCTGGCGGTCGATGCTGTCACCGGGCACCCTAGCCAGCTTGCAGGGGCTCACCGCGCGCAGGGTCGCGGTCCGGGCGCCGCCCTCAAGGATTGCCCGCTCCCCCAGCAGGGCTCCCGGGCCAAGCTCGGTGAGACGCTCGCCGTTGTGCTCGACCCGGACTACCCCGTCGAGCACCAGGATGAGGTCGTCCTCCACCGCGCCCTGCTCGGTGATCACCGCTCCCGAGGCTACCTTCTGGACCCGCAGAGCGGCCCCGCCGCGCATCACCAGCAGGGAGAGCTCGCGCTCCAGGGCGGACTCCACGGCCGTGGTCAGGGCCTCGGAATCGACGTCGCCCCAGGGACTGTGGCGCCCGAAAGCCCTGGTGTACCACGAGGAGAAGTCGATCAGACCGCTCTTGCTGGCCAGAACCCCGCTCGCGTCGTAGAGCCAGTGGCGGGGGAAGGGGCTGGCCCCGATGAGAGCGTGGCTCGACGAGCCGTCGGCCCTGACGGTGAGCTCCAGGGTGGTCCAGGCCAGCGGTGCCACCACCTGCACGAAGGGAGCACGGCGCACCCGTCGTGGCGCCGGTATCCCAGTCCGACCGCCGCAGGTCTGGGTGAAAACCACCTCCCCTGCCGAGACTCTCGGCTCAGGCCGCAGATCCGGCAGGGCGGTGGCTTGGAACACCACCTCGCGGCGCCCCAGCCGCAGGGTCGTCGAGCCGATCATCCCCCCTCCAGACTGCCCCCAGCCGACGATCCGACCCTGCTCGACGTCGATCCACCCCCGCACCTGGTTGGCGAATCTAAACCGGTCTCCGAGGCGCAACTCGTCCAGGTCATCCACGCGGTCCGGCGGAGGCTGGTCGTAGTGCGCGACCCCCAGGTCGAAGGGGAGTCGGGCGGAGATGCCGCTGATCGCTTCTGAGGGGATCCAGCTGATCGACGTCACTGTGGATTCGACGCGCATGGTCGCCTCCTCTGAGGCACGCTCACTAGGGAGCGTGCGCCCGCCACACCGTATAGATCGAAGGGTAGGGAGTCAAGGTGGGACAGCGGCGACACCCCAGGCTAGGCGCGAGGGCGAGCCGGATCGGCTGCGCCGGGCTGCCACCCCATGGGGACGGGTGACCGGAGGGATCTCGCGGACAGTGACCACCAGGCACTGAGGGCACCGCTTCACCGCCTAAGGTACGTGGCGAAACCCACAGGAGGCTGCGCCGAGTGAGACTGGACGATCCCGGTGTGGTGGATCTGGAGTACCGCTCCCTCCACCGGCTGGCGCTGAGGCGACTTGACCAGAGCGCCACGGTGAGCGGTCAGATGGAGTGGACCGTGGCTCTGGACCTGGTGGCTCAGGCACATCCGCAGCGAGTGCTCGACGCCGGCTCGGGCAGCGCCGACTTCGCCGCCGCCATCGCCGCACCGCAGGTGATGTGCCTCGATTCATCACCTGCCGCGGTGCAGGCTGCCCAACGGCGCGGCCTGGAGGCGGTCCTGGGCAGCATCGAGGAGATCCCCTTCGGTGACGGCAGCTTCGACGTGGTCACCTGCAACTGGACCCTTTACCACCTGGCCCACCTGGATCGCGGCCTGGCGGAGCTGGCCCGGGTGCTGCGATCCGGAGGGCGGTTCGTCGGGATGTACAACTTCCCAGATCACCTAGAGGAGGTTTGGGAGGCGACCGGAGTGAACGACGAGCCCAACTCCTTCGACGCCGAGACCGGCGCGGCGCACCTGGCCCGGCACTTCCTCGAGGTGCGCCGCGAGGAGACGAAGGGCGCCGCGAGCTGGGGCGACCAAGCATCGCTGCAGACCTATCTCAACGCCTACCTGGAACTGGTGGGACCGCTCCAGGCGCCGCCCGGCCCGTACCCCTTCCAGGCCCGGCGCCATAACTGCGTCTTCCGGGCGGTCAAGGGGTGAGGAGGCGCGATGCCGGCGCAGTGGCGTGATCGGGGTGAGGCCGGACTCACTTCCGGCGAGGGAGCGGCCCCAGTGAGGTGGCGGGTGGGCCGGGCCGAGCTGCCCCTGCACCACCAGGACCGCTGCCTGGTCGACAACCGCCTTGGGCTGTTCGGGGTTTTCGACGGCGTCGGGGCCTACGCTCGCAGCGGCGAGGCCGCTGCGTTGGCGGCCGATACGGTGGCCCAGCGCTGTGCCTTGGAGATCACGGATCCACTGCTGGCGATCGCCGCAGCCCTCCAGGAGGCGGACCAACTCATCGGCGAACTCGGACTGGGTGCCACCACCGCCACCGTGGCCTGGGTTCGGGGAGCCCAGCTCCTCTACGCCTCGGTCGGCGATTCCCGGCTCTACCACCAACCCCGCGGGGGTTCCATGCGGCAGGTCTCGGTCGACGAGGGAGAGGGCCGGATGCTCTTCAACGCCCTCGGCAGCGAGCGGCTACGGGCGCTTGACGAGGTGGTCCCGCAGCGAGGCTCCCTGGCGGTCGGAAGTGGGGACAAGGTACTCCTGGTCACGGATGGGATCACCGGTGACCATCCGCCGGACCTCCTCAGCGTCAGCGACCTCGCCGCGGCGGTCATGGGCGAGGATCCGCAGCAGGGCGCGCAGCGACTGGTGCAGGTGGCCCGCAAGCACGACGACCGATCTGCCCTGGTGCTCTTCCTGGAGTAGGCAGCACCGGCGGCTCGCGCCACTCCCTCACCAGATAGTCTTCGTGCCGGTGGCGAGTTGAGTCTCGCCTCGCTGGACTCCCCGGGGAGGTTGTGATGCCCGTGCTGGCGCGCTCGGTGGGTCTTGGGCTCAACGCCCAGGGAGATGTTCGCGACGCCCTCCGCGAGGCGGAGTTGGCGGAGCGCGCCGGACTCGACTCGATCTGGTTCCACGAGTCCTACTTCGCCCGGGACGCCGTCACCTACGCGACCGCCGTGGCCACCACGGTGCCTAGGCTCCAGATCTGCCTTGGAGCGCTGAATCCCAACACCCGCAACCAGGTGGTCCTGGCGATGACCGTGAGCGCCCTCGACGACCTCGCCCCGGGAAGGATCACCCTGGCCCTAGGGACGGCGCTGCCGCTGCGGCTGGCCCAGATGGGGATCGCCTACCAGCCGGACAGCGCGATCGCGAAGGTGGAGCTGACCATCGGCGAGCTGCGCCAGCTGTGGCGCGGCGAGCGTCTCACCCTGGGCACCAGTGAGGTCCCCCAGGTGGAGCCGATGTTCCCCCCGGTGCATCAGGTGCCGATCTGGGTGGCCGGGTATCGCAGAGCCTTCCATGAGCTCGCGGGCCGCGCCGCGGACGGCTACCTGGCCCGTCCCGCCGAGCCCATCGGCGCGGTGGCCCTGGCCAGCCGCCGGATCAAGGCTGCGGCCCAGGCGGCGGGCCGGGACCCCGGATCCGTGGTGATCGGCGGCTACCTTCTCTCCCTCATCGACAAAAGCCGCCGCGCCGCCCTGGACCGGGCCAAGCGCGAGCCCTTCGCGATCTACATGCTGGCGGTGCAGACCGACAGGGTGATGCGGGCGGTGGGCCTGGACCCGGCACTGCGCCAGCCGATCCTGGCCGCCTGGCGGGCGGAGGACTACCACGGCGCCGCCCAGCTGATCCCCGACGAGCTGGTGGACGCCTTCCTGCTCTGCGGCACCCGGGAGGAGGTGGCCCGTGGCGCCGAGCGCTTCCGGGAGGCGGGCATGGATCTGCCGATCCTGCAGCCGGTGGTCCAGGAGGAGTCGCAGGTCGAGGCGGTGGTCGAGGCGGCTCTGATCTACGGCTCAGCGGGCAACCTCGCCCCCGCCTGGAGCTCGCGGCGGCGTCAGCCAGAGGCATCCACCGAGCGGATCGGACTGCTCCGCCGGGCCCGCGGCTGGCTGGAGATCACCCGGCCCTTCGCCCTGACCGCCTCGGTGGTGCCGGTCTCGGCCGCGGGCTCCCTCGCCGCCTCGCAGGGTCACTTCAGCTGGGCCCTCTTCGCGCTGGTGCTGGTGGGTGCCGTGCTGCTCCAGGTCGGAACCAACGTCATCAACGAGGTCTACGACGTTCGCCAGGGGGTCGACGCGATCACCTCGCCCAGGGCCAGTCAGGCGCTGCTGACCGGCCGGGTGCGTGAGAGGGAGGCCTTCGCCCTGGCGGGGGTCGCCTTCGCGGTGGCCACGGCGATCGGGGTGGTGCTGATCCTGACCCGGGGCTGGCCTCTCGCGGTGCTGGGAGCGATCGGGTTATTGGGGGGCTGGGGCTACACCGCGCCGCCGCTGCAGTACAAGTACCGGGCCGCGGGGCTGCCGCTGGTCTTCCTGCTCATGGGGCCCCTCATGGTGCTGGGCGCCTACTTCACCATCACCGGACAGCTGACCGTGGCGGCGGCCGCGGTCAGCCTGCCGATCGGGCTGCTGGTGACCGCCATCCTCCACGGCAACGAGTGGCGGGACATCGGTGAGGACGCTCGGGCCGGGATCAGCACCGTCTCGATCCGGGCGGGTCGGCGTTTCGCCCACCACCTCTATGTCGACCTGGTGGTGGGAGCCTTCCTGCTTCTGGCGATCATGGTGGCGGTGGGGCTGCTGCCGCGCCTCAGCCTGCTGGCGCTGCTCTCGCTGCCGCTCCTGGTGCGGGCCCTGCACGCCTCGCAGCTGGGGGCGTCCGGGCAGCAACGGGCGATCGCCATGATCGATCTCGAGACCGCTCAGCTGCACGCCAGCTTCGGCCTGCTGCTGGTCGCCGGGATCGCGATCAGCATCGGTTGGCACCCCGGGAGCTGATCAAGGTGGAGCAAAAGGCGAACCGGGACCCCGGCCTGGGGGAGGTCGCGACCAGCATCGCCCTCGCCTACGTGGCCTTCGGCGCCACTTTCCGCGGCCCGAGGCGCCGCTTCTGGACGCGCATGACCAGAGCGGCCGCTGGCCTCGCAGGATATGCGCTGGTCGCCAGTCCGGAACTCCGGCGAATGCGACCGCGCGGCCGGGACCTGCTCCTCGGAGGGGCGATCGCAGGCGGGCTGTATGGGGTGTTCGCGCTGGGTGACCGGGCGGCCCGGTTGGTGATGCCCCACGGAGCGGAGAACATCGGCGACATCTACCAACTGCGACAGCTCCGCCCCCGCCCCGAGCTGACCTTAAGGCTGGCCCTGGTAATCGCCCCTGCCGAGGAGCTCTACTGGCGCGGCCTGCTGCAGCGGGCCCTGGCTAGACGCTATGGACGGATCCCAGGCGCGGCCATGGCCACCGGGCTCTACGGAGGCGCTCACCTCTGCACTGGCAACGCCACCCTCGTCGGTGCCGCCACAGTAGCCGGGGGCGCCTGGTCCGGGCTCGCCGCCCTGGACGTCCCCATGCCCGCCCTGGTGGTGAGCCACGTGATCTGGGACATCTGGATCTTTTTGGTCCGGCCCACCAACCCGGGCCACGCCTGACCGGGCTCCAGCCCCGGCCTGGCCCCTACCCGCGGGGCCGGACTGGACTGCCGCTCTGCCAAGACGCGCCATTGGGACGACCCGGCTCCCCGGGCCGCCCTCGGCTCTCAGCCCCGGGCACGCCCCAGCCGACCGTCGGCAGGTGAGTGGCTCGCCCCAGGGCGGCCGGTCGCCCGTCGGCCGGGCACAACACCCTCACTCGCTCTCCGGGCCTGCTTGATCAGTTGCCTCGCTTCCACCCAGGTCTGGTCTTCCCGCATCCGCCGCTCGATCACTCGCTGCGCCTCATACCAATTGAGCATGTCGATAGATTAGCATATCGTGATATCTGAGTCAAGCTATGTCCCGATTGATGGTGTGGCGCTCTCACCAAACACGAACCGGCTGGACGTGATATAGTTGAGTGGCTATGTGCCCGATGGTCGGCAGCTCAGCTGCTGCGGCTCAGCTACCGCTGGTGTCGGCCTCCGCCCCGTGGGAGCTGCTCTGGGTGGGCTCCATGCTCCTCAGCCCCACGCCAAAGCAGTACCCGAATCCCGAGGCCCTCAGTTCCAAGCGCGGGGTTCGGATCGCCGAGCAGTTGCGGTCGTTCTGGGGCGATGGGATCAGCGGGGGGGTGGCTGAGTTCGTGATCATGGCCGACCAGGCCGACCAGCTGTTCAGCACCGACCTCTCCACGTTGCTCGACTCTCCGCCGGTCACCGAGCTGGACCCCTCCCAATTGGCTCTCCGATCTGAGGATCCCCTCGACCGCAGCCGGATGATCGAGCGGCTGACCATACTCAAAAAGGACCCGGGGCGGCGTCGGCGCTACGCGGCAATCCTGCGCGACCTCTGGGAGATGCTCCGCCCGGAGTGGGAGGCGGTCGGCCTCCCTCGAGTCCTGGCCGGGTGCGCCCAGCTGACCGAACAGCTCGGAACGGGGGCACCGCTGGAGGAGGCCGTCCCGGTGATCGCCGCTCTGGGCCGCAAGAGCCTGACCTGGCGAGCGATGGTGGACGAGGCGGCCGAGCAGGGCCGGCTGGCCGTGGTGCCCGGGTACTTCGGTGGGGAGTGGAGCCTTTGGGACCTCCCCCGCCACGTGGTGGTCGGGTTCCACACCGACGCCGACCCCCTGGGGCCGGTCCGGGAGGCGGGGCGCCGGCTGGCCCCCAGGCTGCGGGCCCTGGGCGACCCGACCCGATTGGACCTCCTGCTCTACCTGGCCAACCGCCCGACCAGCGTCGGGGAGCTGGCCAAGCTCTTTGGCTTGGCCCAGCCGACGGTGAGCGCCCACCTCAGGTCGCTGCGCGACGCGTCGCTGGTGACTGGTCGGCGCAGTGCGGGGCGGACGATCTACCAGGTGGACCAGGCCCAGCTGAGGCAGTTGCTGAACGAGGTGGGCGCCAAGGCGGGGGCCGGGCGCGACTAGTTGCGGGACGGCTGCGGGCTCAGGTCCGGCTGGGCGCAGCTGGCCGGCATCACCGGAAGCTAAGGGGCGGGTGTGGGGTCCTGACGTAACCTCGAGTAGAGGAGGTCATCCCGCCACTGCCCGCCCAGGAAGCTGATCCCCCGGCGCTGGCCCTCGAGCTGAAACCCGGCCTTCTCCAGGGCACGCCGCTCGGCCTGGTTGTCGACATCGGTGGCCGCCTGGAGCCGGTTCGCCAGAGTGGTCTGGAAGAGGTAGTCGGCGAGCAGGCGCTGGGCCTCGGTCCCGATGCCCCGGCCCCGATGTTCGGGCAGCAGCATGATCCCCAACTCGAAGACGCTCCGGGGCGGGGCCATCCCAGCAACCGCCCACCAGCACACCCAGCCAAGGAAGGCTCCCTCGGGGCCGGCCAGCGCCAGCATCGACTGGTCGCCTCCTAGGAAGCCGTCCTCTTCAAAGCGTCGCCGGCGTTCGCCGGGGTCGTGGAACCCGACCCACTCGAATGGGGCGCTGATGGAGGGATCGGTGTCGACGCGATAGAGCAGCGCAAGATCCGCCTCGGCGAGCGGGCGGAGCCGGACCGGGGCGACGTCAGCCATCGCGGCGCTGTCCGTGTGCACCTCGGCCCCGCGCAACTGGCCGGCCGGTGCCGAAGGTCGCCTCCACCGAGCGAACATCACCGTCCGCATCGGTGCCGATTCGGATGGCTCGAAATCCACTCTGGTCGAGGCTGGGGCGGAGGCGGTCGGCCTGGTCGCCCCCGACCTCCAGCAGGAGGTGCCCACCGTGGGCGAGCCAAATGGTGCTCTCCAGCACCGCCCGACGCACCAGATCGAGGCCCTCCACGCCGCCGTCCAGGGCCCCGATCGGCTCGAACGCGAGCACGTCTCGAGGCAGAAAGTCGAGCTCTACGGTGGGCACGTAGGGCAGCACCCCCACGATCACATCAACCCTCCCCCGCCAGCTCTCCGGAACGCCTGAGAAGAGGTCCCCCTGCACCGTCCGAACCCCGTTGTGCCGGGCGCAGCGCACCGCGATCGGGTCGGACTCGGTCCCGATCACTTGGGCCCGGGGCCGCCGCGCTCTGAGCGCGCAGGCGAGCGCTCCGCTCCCAGACCCGAGGTCCAGGGCCCTGCCCCGCTCAGGGAGCAGCGCGGCGGCTCGCTCCGCCAGTGGCTCGGACTGCCAGCGGGGCACGAATACCCCCCGGTCCACGGCTACGGCGCAGCCGCAGAAGCGCACCTGCCCGGTGATCCATGCCAGCGGCTCGCCGGTGGTGCGGCGCTGGACCAAGTCGGTCAGCGATACCGCCCCCTGCGCGGCCGCCAGGGCTAGCTCCCGAGCCTCCTCCTCGGCGGCGATGCAGCCGGCCGCGGCCAGGGCCGCGGCCGCCGCATTCAGGTCGTCCCTGGAGAGCTCTGGCATCCGAAGATCAGAGCAGCCCTGCAGCTTCCGACTGGCGCCGTCGTGAGCGACTGGGACCGGCACCGGATCTCCGCGTGGCTCTCTGGGTCCGGACCCGAATTGGCCACCCTCACCAACCCGCCACCGTGATCACATTCTTGCCGGCCCCGGGCTAGAACCTCTCGAGCAGCCATGCCAGGACGTCGCCGATCTTGTACGCCAGTAGGGTGAGGTGGCCGTCCTCCTCACTCAGCTCCGAGTCCGCTCCCGGAATGTGCGTCGCCAGCCACTCGCCATGCTGGAAGGGCACGAAGCGATCGTGGCGCCCGTGCCAGACCTTGACCGGGACCCGGATCGAGTCGAGGTCGAACCCCCACGGAGCCAGATGGGCGACCCCGTCGTCCCACCAGCCCTGGTCCCCAGGGGCGAGGCCATCCTGAGCACAGTGGTGGAGGAACTCGGCGAACTCCCCAGTGACGACGGCGGCGTCAGCTGGTGAGAGCAGCGACTGCAGCACCTGCACCACCTCTCGAGGGCTCGCCCGCAGCATCTCGTCCCGGTCTTGGTGAGCCTTCTGGCGCGACGCCTCGGGGTCCGAGAAGTAGAGCTGGATGTCTTCCGCGTTCGCCTCGCCCATGCCTGCGAAGTAGTCCAGGCCGGGTGCCCCGTAGGGCGCAATCGACCCCACGGTGGCGGCCGCCACCACCAGGTCCGGGATCAGCGCGGCACAGGCCAGCGCGTAAGGCCCACCTCCCGAGTAGCCCCAGACCGCGAGGCGCTCGCGACTCAGGGCAGCGGCGATGGCACGGACATCGGCGGCCCCGTCTGCCACCGTGTGACCCGTATCCGGAGTGGACCGGCCGTAGCCGGGCCGGTCATAGCTGATGAGCCGGATGCCCAAGCGTTCGGCGGTGCCGATCCACTCCCTTTGAAGATGGCGGGAGTTGGGGGTGCCTCCATGGACCAGCACCAACCTGCCGGCGCGGGGACCAGCCTCTTCGAGGCACAACTCCCGGCCATTGGGGCCACCGACGACCAGGGTCTCGACTTCAGCTGCCATCTGTATGACCCACCACCCTTTGGTCCGACCCAACGCGGACCCGTCCGACTCCGCTGCCCGCAGTGCGCAGAATAGCGGCACCGGTTCACGACGAGGGCTGGTCAGACCTGTATCACCGGGAGACGGCAGCGGGACCGGGAGCCCTAGGACACCGAGTCAACCTCCCCAGATCGTCGGCCGCCAGAGGACGAGGTGAAGAACACCGGACGGCCGTGACGGCCACGGGTCGCTTGAGCTCGGGCGCGCCGACCCGGCGGCGATGAGCCTCCGAGCGACGCCAACGTGTAAGCGGGATGCCCAGCTACATCCGTACCAGCTGCGGGTTCCAGTTTCCCTCGGCGGTTGAGCGCACGCGGGCGTCGCCCCTCATCGCCTCGACGTGATGGCCTCGTCCGATGTGGACATGCTGCCCCGAACCTGCTGCTCCAGCACCTGGGCCACCAGCCGGTAGATCACCTCCCGATCCAACGGCTCGTTCGCTGCTTCGCCTGGACGCTTCGGGGCCGTCGCCGCCGGCACCTGGCTCGCCTAGCCTCCAGATCGGCCCTGGCGCGTCTTGCGACGGTGACGAGGGGTAAGACTCCCGCAGTCGTCCGCCGGCAGGCTCGATCAGGGCAGTCCCGTCCCTGTCCGGACGCAGCAGGAGCCGCATCGCTCACTGAGGCACCCGCGGGAGCGGCGCTGCTAGCCGCAGTCGTGCCGCCGCCGTCGCTGGATGCTCGCGGATCGCAGTCTGCTACCGTGGCCCCGTGGGAGCGGTGATCGCCCTGATCGTGATCGTCGTCGTGGTGCTGATCCTGGGTCGCACCGCAGTCCGAGTGGTCCAGCAGGGGCAGCGGGGGGTGGTCAAGCGTCTGGGCCGCTTTCATGTCACCCACAGCCCCGGGCTGGTGTTCATGCTTCCAATCCTGGACAGCATGATCCGGGTGGACATGCGCGAGGTGCCTCGCCGGGGAGACAAGCAGGACGTGATCACCAAGGACAACGTGGCGGTGGGGGTTAGCGCCACCATCTTCCACCAGGTGGTGGACGTCAACAAGGCCCTGTTCGAGGTCCAAGACTACCTCGTCGCCATCGACCAAATCGGGCGCACCGCGCTCCGCGCCGTCTTCGGCACCATGACCTTGGACGAGGCGCTCTCGGAGCGGCAGCGGATCAACGCTGACCTCGCCGCCCACATCGCCGACGCTACCGAGAAGTGGGGAGTGCGGGTGAACCGGATCGAGGTCCTGGACATCATTCCTCCGACCAACATCCTGCGAGCCATGGAGGAGCAGAAAGAGGCGGACCAGCACAAGCGCTCGGTGATCCTGCAGTCCGAGGGGGACAAACAGGCCGCCATCAACCAGGCCGAGGGGGAGGCGCAGGCCAACGTCACGAGGGCCACGGCGCAGCGTCAGGCGACTGTTTTGGCCGCGGAGGGGCGTAAGCAAGCGCAGATCCTGGAGGCCGAAGGCAATCAGGAGGCCCAGAAGCTGGACGCTTTGGGCGAGGCCGCCGCCATCGGAGCGGTCTTCGACGCCATCCATGAGGGCAAGGCGACCTCGGATGTGCTCGCCTTCTGGCAACTGAAGAACCTCGCCAAGCTGGCCGACAGTTCCAACTCCAAGCTGGTCGTCCCCGCCGACTTCGCCGGCCTCATGGGCGCCGCCAAGGCGCTGATGCTGGCGACTGAGTCTGACTCCGACGGCGTCGCTGCCGCCCCGGGCCAGGCGGCCGACGGGCTTGCGACTGCCGCAACCCCCTCCCCGTCGCACCCCAGCGTGGGCCGGCGCAACCGGGCTCGCTAGGGGTGCTGCTTTCGCCGGACCGCGCCTCCCGCTGAGTCAGGGTCGTGATCAATGGGATCGAGGGCATGGCGGGTGAGGAGGCGGTCGTCTCGGTGGCCATTCCGGGAAGGATCCACCTCGGGGCTGTGCGTGCCCGGGGT
The DNA here is from genome assembly GCA_050733915.1 of Candidatus Dormibacteria bacterium. Taxonomy (GTDB): domain Bacteria; phylum Chloroflexota; class Dormibacteria; order Aeolococcales; family Bog-877; genus Bog-877. The sequence goes on from JBOHUH010000094.1 coordinate 13,760, forward strand.
GAGGAGTGGCCCGCCCTCAGCGCTCTTGGCGAACCCATCGCCAAAGACGTGATCGTCATGGTCCTGGAGGTGAGGGGGGGCCATCTGGTGGTCACGCCCAGCTAGGGGTTGGCCCGTCGCCGCCGTCTAGCGTGATACGTGCGCTGCGCCTGTGGACCCCATGGCCGTTGAGCGTGGTTTTCGGGAAAAGGACAGCGACCCACACGTTGAATTTTGCAAGCCCGGACCAAGGGGCCTCCCGGGCGGGCCCTTCCTAGCCGCTAGTACACCGCGCTTGAAATAGCTTGCCGGTTGGCCTTGGCCAGAATCTGGTCCGGGGTCTTCACCCAGGTGAAGGGATGTTTGTGGTCGTTCCAGGTGTCCAGGAAACGCTGGATGGCGGTACGCAGGACGGCGAGGTTGTGGAAGACGCCGCGCCGGATGGCGCCCCGGTGGAGGATCGAGAACCAGCACTCCACCTGGTTCATCCAGCTGGCGCTGGTGGGAGTGAAGTGGAGGTGGAAGCGGGGATGGCGCAGCAACCATTGGCGCACCTCGGGGTGCTTGTGGGTGGCGTAGTTGTCCAGCACCAGGTGGATCTGGCCGCGGGGATAACTGCGCGCCACCAGACCCAGGAAACGCAGGAATTCTTGGTGGCGGTGCCGGGCGTAGCAGCGCCCGGTCACCTCCCCGGTGGCCACCTCCAGAGCCGCGAAGAGGGTGGTGGTGCCGTGGCGTACGTAGTCGTGGGTGCGGCGTTCCACCTGCCCCTCTCGCATCGGCAACAGTGGCTGGGTGCGGTCCAGGGCTTGGATCTGGCTCTTCTCATCCACTGCCAGCACCACCGCCTTCTCTGGAGGATGCAGGTAGAGACCCACCACGTCGGACACCTTGGCCACCAGTTGGGGATCGGTGCTGAACTTGAAGGTGCGGGAGCGATGAGGCTGCAGCCGGTGCTGGCGCCAGATGGTCCGCACCGTGGTGGCGCTCACCCCGCAGACTTCGGCCACCTGCCGGCTGCTCCAGTGGCTGTACCCCGGCGGCGGCGGACTCATGGTAGTGCTCAAGACTCGCTCTGCCAGATCGGGTCCGTGGGTGGCTGGCCGGCCCCGGCCCGCGGCATCCTCGAGCCCGGCCAGGCCCAGCTCCACAAAGCGCTGCCGCCAGAGCAGGACTGTCGGCTTGGAGCAGCCCAACCGTCGCCCAATCGCCAGGTTCGGGTGTCCCTCGGCGGCCAGCAGGACCACCCGGGCTCGCTGAACCTGCCGATGCGGCAGGGTCCGGCTCCGGGACCAGAGTTCCAGGCGAGATCGTTGATCTGGGGTGAGACGCAGCGCTGGAGCGGGTGCATGAGACATGCAAACAGGATCGTACGCTCACACCTCTACCGTCAAGCTATTTACCGCTCGGTGTACTAGGGTGTCGGTCTGGGGTACTCGAAGATGGGCCCACGATGAGCCACAACGGCCTACACATCCGGCGCTGACTACCAGGCTGGGGTAGGACCGCCGGACTTACACTCCCCGGCATCGTGGGAGTCAGTGGGAGGCCTAACAGTGGCGTTCAAGAGGCTGGTTTCAGGTGAGGGCGGAGCAGGCCGAGAAGCAGCGACAGATTGAGGTCGCCAAGGCGGGCGGCAGAGAGGCCTTTGAGGCCGCCGCGCCCGCAAGGCAGGAGACCACCGCCGCTGGCGCGTGGTGGCTTCACCCTGACGCCTTCAAGGTCTTTGGTATCAGCAAGTGGCTCTCGATCGGCGAGCGCTCCTATCTCAGAGGGTATGCGAAGCACCCACAGTCGCATGGGGCTCCCAGTAAGTCCGGCCACTCGCTGATCATATCGGCGGACGGCCTGGAGG
>JBOHUH010000095.1:0-6272 GCA_050733915.1 Candidatus Dormibacteria bacterium
GCGGTGGGGCCGGTCGACCTGGCCCGGCTGCGCCACTACACCTTCATCAAGGACGGCAACCTGGTGCTGCACCAGCACGGTGCCCCGGCCCTGGAGGTTTTCCTCTCGGCCCGCCTCTACATGTACAACCACGTCTACTTCCACCGCACCGTGCGGCGCATCGACCTCCACCTACGCCCGGTCTTCGCCCGGACCTGCGCCGGGCTGCTCCCCGAGGGGAGTCCCCTGGAGCATCTGGACCAGTACCTGCGGCTCACCGACTGGTCTTTGATGGCCGAGGTGGAGCGGCTCCAGTGCCAGCCTCGGGATGAAGCGGAGCGGGAGCTGGGGCGGCACTGGGAGGCGGTCACCAGCCGGCGGCTTCCCTGGCGGCTCGCCTTCGAGGCCTATCGCGAGCTGAGCCGGCCCCGGCCACCCAAGGGCCCCGACGACTCCCAGCGGATCGAGGAGCTGATCCGCTCCGCCCTGCCCCCGGAGTTACGGGGGGTCGGCCTCGAGGTCGACCTCGCCAGCACCGCCCCCCGACCGGAAAACCCCGCCAGCGACGGCGAGATGCTGCGACTATTCGACCCCATCTCCGGCCGGGTCGAGGCGGAAGCCGCCCCCGAGTTGCTGGCCCGGCTGCTGCCGGCGCGCACCGTCTGGCTGCGGGTGTACAGCGACAGCCGGGAGGCCAGGGGCGCGATCAGGGAGGCGGCGGCGAAGACCATCGACGGGCTCCTCGACTGAATCCGGTCGTCTCCGCCGAGCCCATCGACGCTCCCAGCGGGATGCGCCCGTCCCAGGTCAGCTTCGGGGGATTCGCGGCCCAGTCGGCATCTCGGGCGACACCTCATTCCGGAAGTTGACCTGGCTGATCTGGCCCGCCAGCGCCGAGGCCACCCGCTGAAAGATGGCGGCCTGCTCGGAATTGGGCTTGGCCAGGAGCAGCGGCTGGCCCGGGCCGCCGCCGAGGCGCACCTCCGGGTCCAGCGGGATCTCTCCGAGGAAGGGCACCCCTCGCCTCTGGGCCAGTTCCTGACCCCCGCCCCGGCTGAAGATGTCGGTCACCTCGCCGCAGTGGGGGCATTTGAACCCGCTCATGTTCTCGATCACCCCCAGGATGGGTACCCGAAGCTGCTGGAACATGGCGATCCCCCGGCCGACATCGGCGAGGGCGACGTCCTGGGGGGTGGTCACGATCACCGCCCCGGTCAGGGGGATCGACTGGGCCAGGGTGAGCTGGACGTCGCCGGTGCCCGGAGGCAGGTCGCAGACCAGGTAATCGAGCTCACCCCAGTTCACCTCGAAGAGGAACTGCTTGAGGGCTCCCGCCAGCATCGGGCCTCGCCATATCACCGGCCGCTCGGGGTCGATGATGTTGCCGATCGAGACCATCTTGAGCTCGCCCTTCTGGAGCGGCACCATCCGTCCCTCTACCGCGGATGGGCGCTCGGTGAGCCCCAGCATGATGGGGACGTTGGGGCCGTAGATGTCGGCATCGAGGAGCCCCACCCGGGCCCCGGTGCGCAGTAGCGCGAAGGCCAGGTTCACCGCCACCGTGCTCTTGCCGACGCCGCCCTTGCTGGCGCTGACCGCCACCACGTTGCGGACTCCGGGGATCTCCTGGCGGCCGCTGACCCCCCTGGTTCGGCTCACGTCGGCGTCCCACTCCAGCTCCACCTTGTCGATCCCCTCCACGGTGCCGATAACCGCCTGCTCGATCTCGGACTGGATCCGGTCCTTGAGTGGGCAGGCGGGGGTGGTGAGGACCACTCGCATCCGGGCGGCGCTGCCCTCGATGCGGAGGTTCTTGAGCATCCCCAGATGCATCAGTGGGCGATGCAGCTCCGGGTCCTCCACCCGGGCCAGGGCATCCTCCAGGGCCGCTAGCGGGTGGGGCGCCGGGCGAGTGGACACTTGACCTCGATCATATCCGAGCCTGCTCTGGGGCCTCTCTCGGCTTCGCGGCGCCCACTCTGTTGCAATAGCGCGCAACAGTTATAATGTGGCATCGTGAACGGCCTGGAGTCCTTGAGGCAGCAGGGCCGGCGGCTGACCCCGCAACGACGGCTGGTCTACGCGGCCCTTCTGGAGCACCCCGGGCACGCCACCGCGGATGAGCTCTGCAACAGCATCGGCCGCAAGCTGCCCGGCTTCCAGCGCACCACCGTCTACCGCACCCTGGACCTCCTGGTTGAGCTGGGCCTGGCCCGCAAGGTCCAGCTGGGCCACGCCAACACGTACGAGGCGGTGATGGCCGGCAGCGAGTCGCATCAGCACCTGGTCTGCGACCGCTGCGGCGGCACCTTCGACGTCAGCTGCCCCGAGGTGCCTCAATGGGTGGACAGTGCCGCCCGGCCCATCGGCTTCGCGCTGCAGCGGGTGGAGCTGCTCGGGCATGGGACCTGTGCCGCTTGCACCGCCTCAGCCGCCTAGCGGCGCGCGGGAGGTATCGGCTAGGCGCCGCGTCCCCTGATCCTCGCGTGGCTCGGGGCCGCTCCCGGACTGGCGCCGCCCTTTCGGACCAGTGCTCACATGTCAGGTTCCCGCGACTCGGGCGTTGGTAATTGTCGAGGAGAGCGCCAGGGTGACCGGCCCTGAGCCGCTCATCCAGGGAGTACCCACCCATGACCGCGACTCTGTACCCGCCCCTTTCGAGTCGGTCTATCTGGAGTACGGCCGGGTGGTGCACCGCTACTGCCTCTCCCGGCTGCTGGACCCCGGCCTCGCCGAGGAGGTCGCGGCGCAGGCCCTGGCCCAAGCGTTCGCGGCCTACCAGCGAACGGGGCCCCGACCCGAGGCAACCCGCGGCTGGCTGCTTCGGATCGCTCGCAACGCGGTGAACGACCAGCTGCGCCGGCAGCGGCGTCACCGGCACCTGCTCACGGCCCTCTATCGGGCGCGTCCCGACCCTCCAGACCCGGAGCGTGAGGCGCTGGTGAGCCGCCAGCTCTCCCTGGTACTGGCGGCGATGCGCGAGCTGTCCGAGCGAGACCGAGAGCTGATCGCCCTGCGAGCGGCGGCCGGGCTGCGTTACGAGGAGATCGGCGAGCAACTGGGCATCAGCGAGAACACCGCCACGGTGGCGACCCGGCGCGCCATCGCCCGCCTCCGCAGCCGGGTTGGGGAGCAGCTGTGAGCGACGACTGGACGCCGGACGAGAGCTGGCTGGCCGGCGCCTTCGACGAGATCGGCCAGCCGTCACCTCCCAACCGCGGCCAGCTCGGCTCCAACACCCCAAAGCGAGGGCACCGGATGCGCGCAGCGGTGGCCGTAGCGGCGGTGGGCGCGGTGGCCGCGGCAGCCATCGTGGTGCCCAGGCTGGTTGGGGGTGGCCCGGGGCTCAGCAGTGCGTGCAAGGTGGCACTTCCACCCAGCTGGCTGCACGCGGCTGATGGACACCTCCCCGGGTCGACGACGGGACTCACCCCTTTGGTCGTTGCCCCCAACGGCAAGTGGTTGTTTGCGTCGGTGGCACAGAAGGCGTGGTCGGGGCTGGTTGAGGTGAACCTCAACACCGGGACGGAGCGCCAAATCGAGGAGTTCAGCAAGTCAGTCCCCAGCGATGGAGGGCCTGGCGATAGGCTGAACGGTTCACCGACGGTTTCTCAAGGCTCGTTTGACGGTCGGTGGCTGGTGTGGTCGCAGACCCAAAAGTTGAAGGGGGGCGCCAGCTCGAGCTCAGTGCTGACGTGGGACTCCGCCTCCGACCGAGTCTGGATGGTGGCTGGCCCGTTCACCAGCTTCGTGGACCCGGTCCAAGACCCGGCCGGGCGGATCGGCCTGCTGGCGCTCGTCTCGTTTCCCAGTGGCAAAGACGCCCGCTCCGAGGTGTCGATGTACTCACTGCGCACGCGCCTTCTCCTGTGGACGAGACCCGGCATCTCAGGTGCCGACGGCGCCTTCTTCTGGGGGGGGATGGTTGTGGTGGAGACCGCGAAAGCGAGCGGCCGCGACCCGGGTCCGGTGCGCTCGCTGCGGGCCGTCTCTAGTAGCACTGGGGAGTTCAAGCTACTACCACGACCGCTGCGCGCTCTCCAGGGGCTGCAGATCCTGGCAGCGAGCGGCCGCTATGTCGTGGCTGTGCGCCAGGCGACGATATCGACGGCTCATGTGCGGAGACGATTCACCCTCGTGGTGCTGCCCAGGGATGCTCAGCAGCCCCACCCTGTGGTGAGCGGAACTGCCTACTTGTTGGCCCCCGGCTGGTTGGGCAGCCAGGCGTCGACCGGAGCTCTCTTTGGACCTTACCTGACCATCGGGGAAGCCATGACTCAGACCGCCTACGAGGTGCTGGTGGTGGACCTCGCGTCTGAGTCCTATACGGCCTTCCCCGAGTTCCGGAATGACTCTGAACGGCACCCTATTTTGAGTGCGATCGGAGGCGGCGCTACCTTGCTGGCGCTTGGTGTTGGCGGCGGTCCGGTGGGGGTGCTCCACCTGGAGCGGCTGCCAGCGCTCAATGAGTGTGGTTGAGGCAACAGCCATGGTGGCGCGGGAGTCTGCTGGCCTGCCCTTCCGATCGCAGGCTTACGCTTGATTTCGCTCTGCCCCACTGCTGTGGAAGCGGCCAGCACGGCGAATCAGATAGGTTGCAGGTCCAGGTCGCGGGAGGCGAGCGCCGCAAGCGCCTGCGGTCGGGATTGCGTCCGGCGCGCAATCCTCGGCTCATTCGCTTTGAGGGCAGTTACGGCGCCGACCTTCGATACTCCGTGTGGAGATGCTCCCCATCCGATCGGCGTGGATCTTCAGCCGCGCCAAACCCTGGGCGCGTCCTCACTGCGGCGCCTTGGCGGCCCCTTCGAACACTTGAGGTGAGGCGGGCGAACGGACAGGCGAAGCCGGTGCCGCCTCCTATGCGGACTGAGTCGGGGCGGATGGTGGGGCGGCGTTGCCGCCCCACCCAGCCGGGACAGACGCTAAGGGGCTACGGCGGTGTCGGGATGGAAGAATGGCACCAGGTGCGTTCCCGGCGTACCCGGCTTCCAGACGGTCGCAAGGCTACCGACCGACGGGCAGCTGCCGACGAGGCCCTTCCCGCCGGCGTAGAGCCCAGCTCCCCAACCGTCCTCGGGCTGGTTGGGCTGGTAGGTGGTGGCCAAGAGGTCTCCACTGTTGATTCCGTCCGGGGACATGGGATTGCAGGAATACAGTGGGTTGTCAGCCGCCTGCACCGCGTGCAGGGTCAGGGTGATGGTGGCGCTGGAGTTCTGATAGACGTTCTGACTCCCGTCGACGTCCAGTGGCCAGTAGGCGTACACGCTCAGCTTCTCGGTGAAGCCATTCTTGACTGGGCAGTTGTAGTGGTACGCAGAGGACTCGTTGCAGTCGGCGGGCGATGTCCCGGCTGTCCCGCCGTAAGTGGTGTCTACGTCGCTGCTGCCTGACGCCTCCAGCGTCTGGTCATTCCCGATGCCAAAGTTCTGGGTCAGGTCGTACGTGCCGGGGTTGGTGGTCTCCCCAACTACCCATACCTCCAGGCCTTGGCCCTGACGCGAGGTTGGGGCCGGGTTGTACAGCGCTGCACAGGGGACGGTGCCAGCGCTGTCACCACCGTTGCACGCGACCGTGTCGGTGGTGGTCGTCAGCGGGTTGGACGTCACCTTGACGTCCAGCGCGAGGAAGGCGTCGAGCGACCCCGTGTACTGGATACTTTCCGAGCAAGGGGGGTTCCCGGTCTGGTCCCCCAGTGATTCGGGATACCCGTTGGTGCTGTAGCCCGGGTAGATGTTGTTCACGTCAGTGTCCGAGCCAGCAGGATTGGACACGTTAGTTGTGGTGCAGGTGAAGCTGAACGGTCCGTTGAGGGTCACGTTGCCAGAGGCAAACGTAACGTTGGATGGCGCCACCGGGTCGTAGAAGACGGCCAAACTGGCCGCCGTGGCTATCGCCGCGATCGCTCCCACCGCGCCCACCGAGGCGAGCACGATGACGAGCCGTCTGTGAAATAGATTCCTCAAGTCACCAATACCTCCGATACCGAATTCTTACTCCACGCCACGGACCACGGCCGGCTGGCCGCCCCCGGGTGGTTTGTGAAACTAGACACTGCCGCCCCCTTGGTCCGGCCTCTCGGCGATCCAGGCGCGGCGGGCGAGGCCGGCCACCAGGGCCGCGAACGGCAGGGTGATGAGCAGTACGAACACGAGCGGCTGGTGCAAGGCCTGCAGCGCGTAGCCGGCGTAGGGGATGCGGAACTCGTAGACCCCGAGCACCTGCCCGGGCAGGACCCGGTTGTGGTCCGGAGCCGGGTTGGCGTCCCCTTTGGTCTCGTAGGCGGTGGTATAGCC
>JBOHUH010000096.1:0-8000 GCA_050733915.1 Candidatus Dormibacteria bacterium
TCTGGCCAAGATCATGGGCCACACCTCGCTGACCATGATCCAGCAGGTCTACAGCCACCTCTCCCCCGCCGACACCTACGACGCCATGAGCGCGGTGCTGCTCAAGGGCGACTGACCGGCCCCTCCAGCTCAACGGCGCGCGAATCGCTGGCGGACCTTCGATTGCGCCGAGCCTCGGCCCGCTCGGCCTGGTGCTCTCGCTCCCACGCCTGCTTGGGGACCCGGTAGTCCTGGCCACGGCAATCCTGGCAGTAGTTCCGGCGCCTGCCTCCGGTCGGTGGCCGCCGGCCCCCGGGGTGCACGGTGTAAGTCCGGCGACAGCTGGCGCATACGTACTGGCCCCGCCCGCTCAGGAGCACTCCGGCCAGTTCGCAAGCTACCCGGCCCAGCAGCGACTCAACCCGCCAGGTGGCCACCCAGCCCCCTGACTCGCCCCGCGCCACGGGACGCCCGTCGGACCACTGGAACTGCACCGATACCCTCCCGACCATGAGCCAATTGCTGACAGCGGCGGCCAAATACAGCCTCGCCTCCGCGGTGCTCTTGGGCACCCTCGGCGACCAGCTCTCGGAGCCCGCTCCGCTCGGCGGCAGCACTATGTATGGAGGGCCGTCCTCCGGGGTGAAGAGGTGTTGCTCACCGTCCCCGTCGCGGTAGGCGGGGCGACCGGGGGCCATGTTCCACCAGTCCGCCACCGACCCAGGGCCTGTCTCCCCACTCACCTCTGTGATCACCGAGAGGATCGCCGACGCGCTCCTGGCGTAGGAGCGCCACGAGGAGATCGGCTCGCCCCAGAGCAGCGGACGGTCACTCACCTGTAACCGTTTCGCGGCGTCAAGTGGGCCCCAGCGACGGGCGACCTGCAGCACCGCCCGGCCTAGCTTGGGCTCCGCGACGGTTGACAGCGCCGCGAGTTCGTCCAGCGCGGAACCCGTGGGCGGAGACAGCTTCTCAGGCTCTCCTCCATGCGAATAGGGCGATCCGAAGGTCAGACCCTCTGAGCCGCCGACCGTGTCCAGACCGAGGACCTGCGGGACCCGGTACCGGACTCCCAGCCTCCGCGAATCCTCGAGCGTGAACTCGGATGGGTCTCGCTTGGCCGTGGCAACTGGCTGGTAGACCCCAGCGTCGTAGCTCGGCTGTCGGGGCATGATCCGAAGATTAGCACGAAATTAGGTTCGTAGACAATCCGACTCCGGACGATGCACAGTGACCTCCAGAGGCCTGGCTCGGCCCATGGAGGAGGTTCGATGAGCGTCGACACCGGTGTACCCCAGCTACTGTTGACCCCGGAAGAGGCGGCCCGGGTGCTGCGCATCGGGCGCACCCGAGCCGGCGAGATCATCCGCCACGGAGACATCACCTCAGTCCTGATCGGCAGGCGCCGGCTGGTCCCTGTCGAGGCGATTGAGCGGTACATCGCTGAGAACTCGGTCGGAAGAGGCGCACCTGCCCACGGTGCCGACGCTCCGGGTCCTGGCTGATGGGGCTCTGGAATCTGGTTCTGGGCCTGTGCTGGCTGACGGGGCTGGTGATCAACGGCGACGAGCTGCGGCACCGGCTCGCGCTCCGGGGTCGGTCGTTCACCGAATTTGCCAAGCTCGCCGGCCTCAGCCTCCCAACGGTCTCCCACGCGCTCGCGGGGCGTCCGGTGTCGCCGACGACGTTCCGCGCGATCTGCCGAGCTCTCACCGCGGACGCACCGCTCCCCGGGAGCGCGGAACTCCTGGCCGCCGCCGGGCAGCCCGGAGACAAATCGGCCGCCAGCTCCCTTCACCGTGAGCTGACGGCCACCAGTGGGGAGGATGGTCATGCCACGGCCACCGCGCCCCGATAAGAGGATAGCCCTCTTCGGCCCTGACGGGACACCAGCTGACTTTCCTCCCGGGATCATTCCGGATGGGCTGCAGATCATCGTGCTGGGCAGGCCCAGTGACCCGGCCGCCCTGATCCGGAGCGTGATCGATCGCATCCCCGAGGCCGCCTGCTTCGAAGTCATCATCTTCTTGGCGGCTGACGGCAACGAGTCCTATGCCTTCGCGGTCAGCCTCCAGGCTGCGTTGGCACCGCTGAAACGAGACATGCGGGATGGTCGCCATGCGACCTCCCACCTGACCGTGGGGCTGGCTCCGGTGCATCGCCGCTCCGATGAGCGGACTCAGATCCGGATATTCCCCCTCGACGAGCCGCCTCCCCTCAACCGCCGGGAGCGCCGGCGACGCGGAGTTCACCGTGGCCACTGAGCACGCGCCGTTGTGCACCAACTGGTCGGCTGAGGAGTACCGAGAGCTGACCCGAATGACGCTGCTTCCCCAGCACCATCAGCATCTTCGGGTCGCTGGGATCAGCCTGGAGGTGGCCGTCGGCCGTGGCTACTTTTCGGTCACCACCAAGAGCGAGATCGCCGCCTTAGGGTTCGCCCCAAGTCAGCAGAGGCCGCCCGCGCTGGTCTTGCCGCTCTGGTCGGTGGACGGGGAGGTGGCGCTCCGCCAGATTCGCCCCGACAACCCCCGGCACGCCGACGACGGCCGGGTGGTGAAGTACGAGACCCCGAAAAAAGCTGGGCTGAGGCTCGACGTGCACCCCCTGATGCGCCAGTTCCTGGGCGATCCCGAGCGGCCGCTGTTCGTCACCGAGGGCACTAAGAAGGGCGACGCGGCGACCACCGCCGACCTCTGCTGCGTCTGCCTCCTCGGGGTCTCGGGCTGGCGGGGCCGCAATCAGGACGCTGGGGTGACTGTGCTGCCGGATTGGGAGCACATCCACCTGAAGGGCCGCCGGGTCTGCCTGGTCTTCGACTCCGACGTGATGACCAAGATGCCCGTCTACCTCCAACTGCTGAAGCTCCGGACCTGGCTGGAGAGCAAGGGCGCCGAGGTTCTGGTGGTCTACCTGCCAAGCGGCCCGGGGGGAGCCAAGGTAGGGCTCGACGATTACCTGGCCGCTGGACATTCCCGCGATGAGCTGATGGCGCTGGGGACCACGGTAGTCAGGCACCCCGACAGCACCGAGCCCGGGACGCAGGAGTGGTCTGTGGATAACTACCGGATGACCGCTCGGGGCACATTCCGCCAGAGCGACGGTGGTGACCCCAGGAGGCTGGGCAACTTCGCTGCTCGGATTATCCGCAAGTCAATCGACGACGACGGCGATCCGCTGACTGAGGAGACCGGGGCCGAGGAGATGGAAGCCATGCGGTACACCATCGAGGTCCAGAAGGGCGAAGGGAAAGCTCAGGTAGATGTCACCCTGGCGGCGTTCCGGACCATGGCGTGGCCCTCCGGAGTTCGCTGGCTCGACCTGACCGTCGCCGCTGGAACCGCAGCTCGGGAACAGCTCCGGGAGGCGATCGAGCTGATCTCGGCTGAGGCAGCTCACCAGCAAGGTCTCGACCTGATCCCCCGCACCACCATCTATGTTCATACCGGCTGGGGGCAGGTCGAGGGGGAATGGCTCTATCTCCATAAGGGCGGAGCCATCGGCAAGGACGGGCTGCTTACGAATGTGGAGGTGCGCCTCCCGGTGGAGCTGGCCGGCTACCAGCTGCCGCGGCCACCCGGCGGCGACCAGCGAATTGAGGCCGTTCGAGCGAGCCTGGCCCTGCTCGACCTCGGTCCCGACAAGCTGATGGTGCCGGTGCTGGGCGCTCTCTACCGTTCGGTGCTGGGACCCTCCGACTTCTCCCTGCACTCCCACGGCATCAGCGGTGGGTTTAAGACCCAGGTTGCGAAGCTGGCGCTGGCTCATCTCTGCCAGTCCTCGGACCCGGCGAAATTGCGGCCGATCGAATGGATATCTACCGGAAACTCGCTCGAGGGCCTACTGCACCAGGCCAAGGACGCGCTCGCCGTGGTTGACGATCTGCTCCCGGCCGGACTCAACCAACGCGAGCGGGACCAAATGTTGGCCAGCGCGGCGCGGGTCTTCCGGGCTCAGGGCAACCAGGGGGGCCGCAGCCGGATGCGGGCGGATTCATCGATGCGGCCCCCCAAGGCGCCGCGGGGGCTGATGTTCTCGACCGGTGAGGAGCTGCACAGGGGTATCTCTGGCATCGCCCGGGCCTGGCTCATGGAACAGAAGAAGGGCGACGTGACTCCGGCGGCCTTGACGTTGGCTCAGAAGCAGGCTCCGCTCTACTCCTCAGCCATGGCCGGCTACCTGGGCTGGCTGGCTCCCCAAATGCCGGGGATGGGCAAGCGGATCCGCGACGAGCGTGACGCCATCCGGAGCACCTACCCGGCGAGCCACAGTCGCACATCGGAGATCGCGGCCCACCTCGAGCTCGGCTGGAAACTCTGGCTCGAGTTCGCGGTGCAGTGCGGCGCAATCGACGAGCAGCGGGCGCAGGAGATCCGATCCCGGGTACGGGCAGCTCTGTTGGAGGGCTGCCGGGACCAGGTCGAGGAACAGAGCCAAGCCGACCCGGTGGAGCTGTACCGGCACGGGCTGCAGGCGGCTATCTCCAGTGGCTACGCCTACGTAGAAGGCGGCGACGGCCAGCCGCCGCCAGACCCGGGTTCCTGGGGATACGTGCCCCGCGAACGCGGTGCGGTCGCGGACGTTAGCTGGGACCCTGCCAACCCCCAAAGGCGGCTCGGGTGGCTCGACGGTGAGGATCTCTACCTTCTGCCTGAGGCGTCCTTCAAGGCGGCTAGCTCTCAGCATGAGGGCGGTCTCGGGATTGGGCTGCCGGCGCTACATCGGCGGCTCCGCGATGCCCAACTGCTGACCACCCTCGGGGAAGGGAAGCACATAGCCACGCGACCGCCCAGGACAGTTGATCCAGGCCGGACGCGAGTCCTACATTTACCCCTCTCATTTTTAGTGGGACCAGTGGGACCAGAACCCAGTAACGACCGTAGGCCGAGTTCAGATGGTCTCCCTGAGGACCCCAGCCCTGGTCCCACCTCGCCCTCTGCAAGTGGGACCAGTGGGGACGGCCAGGGGCTCTTTGGTCCCACTGCCCCTGCTGTCGGTCCCACCTCTCCGGCCACCAGTCCCACCTCTTCGGACGGCGAAACTTCGCAGTTTCCGATCTCAAACAGTTCCTCCCGCGGCGCCACTGGTCCCACTGGTCCCACTGGTCCCACCGAAAAAAGGAGGGGCACATATAACGACGCGCGCGCGCCCTCCCCCGGGCCCGACCCAGACCCACCAGATGCCCCGCCCGATTCGGCCTCTGCGTCGGGTCCAGAGGCCCAGTCGTGACCCTGACCAGCATGGCTGCCCTGCGCGAGAACCCACTCGCCGGCCCACTCCCCTCAGTCGCCCTGCGTGACTACCAGGCGGAGGCTCTCGGGCGCCTCCGCCTGGCACTGTCTGCAAGTCGAGGCCGCTGCTGCATCACCCTGCCCACTGGGTGCGACAAGACCGTCATCCTGGCCAACCTGGATGCGGGCGCCTACCAGCGAGCTCGGAGCGAAGGATGGGCCAGCGGCGACGTCGCCAGCGCAATCACCGCTGCGGTCGCAGATGGCTGGCAAGGGCTCCGCGATGCCCGGGGCGAGCCACCCGGGCCGGCCGTAGGTGCGGGGCCAACCGAGTCCCGGGGACCTGGGGAGTAGGCGAGCGATGGCGCTGCACTCTGCACAGATCGGACCGTCGCTCCCTGGGTCGGTGCAGATCGGGCACGGCATCATGGGCAGCCCTCCGGGTGGCGTTGTTGGCCGGGAGGGGGTGAGGGAAAGCGCCCCGAGCCGCCGGCCGGTGGAGTTGGCGCTCGTCTCGCAGCCAGCCGCTTCGGGGCTCTCTTACGCTCCCCCCGCTGGCGAGGTCGCCACCGTGATAGGCGAGTCGAAGCCTCACACGGGTGGCCGAGCGCGTCCCTCCGCCCACTTCCAGACCGACCCGCACCGCCAAGGCGATCGTAGCGGCTGGCTTTTGGAAACTGGTTCTGACCCAGGGCACCGGCGCTCTTGCGCTCAGTGCGGAGCCTCTCTTCCAGCGTCGAGGAGGCCAGGCGGGCGGCCGCGTCGCTACTGCTCGCCCAGGTGCCAGATCCGGGCGTCCGTCCGAAGGGCGCAGGGCCTCCCGGAGACGTTCCCGGTCCATGGACCCCGGGGCCGGGCCAGTCTGGCTCGGATCGCGGAGCTCGAGAGGCTGCCCCGTGGCTGATCTGGGTCGGAGCGGGGAACGGCCGGTGGTCAGGGCCGCGCTGTGGCTGCGCGTCTCCACGGTGGAGCAGGCGAGCGAGAATCAGGAGCCCGAGCTGCGGGACCTGGCCCTGGCCCGCGGCTTCCTGGTGGTCCGCGTCTACCGCCTGGAGGCCGAGAGTGCCTACTCCGGCGCCGCTGGGTACCGCCGGGCTCTGGCCGGGATGCTGCGCCATGCCCGGCAGGGCGACTTCTCGGTCCTGCTGGTGTGGGCCCTCGACCGCCTGAGCCGGGAGGGGCCTCTCGCGACGCTGCAGCTGGTGGACCGCCTGGGGCGATCAGGGGTGCAGGTGATCTCCGCCCGCGAGCCTTGGACCGAGGCTCCGGGCGAGCTGCGGGAGCTGCTGCTGGCCATCGCCGCCTGGGTGGCCCGGATGGAGTCGCAGCGCCGCTCCGAGCGCACCCTGGCGGGGCTGGCCAGGGCCCGGGCCGAGGGTAAGCGCCTGGGGCGGCCGCCGGGAGCCAAGGACCGCCGCCGCCGCCGCCGCTCCGGGTATTACAGACGCTGGGCCGAGCACGACCCGCGAGAGGCCCCCTAGCCCCCCGGGGGCGCCCCCCACCAGGCCCACTCCCGGATCCATCCCCCTCGGTGGGGTGCTCGGATCTCGGATAAGGGCGACTCCAAACGCGCGGCGGCCTTCCCCAAAGACCCATGTTGCCGCTCTACATTGAGTTCGCGGCGTCCCCACTCCTGTAGCGGCGTGTAGGGCTGCGGGGCGGGTCCACTGTAGCGGCGCGTAGGGCGCCGGTGGGGGCGCCTAGGGGCGCAGGCCGCCGCAGGGCCTCCTATAGGTATGGGCGCCGGTGGGGGCGTGTAGGAACGCACTCGGCCCTGGGACCCAGCCGGCGAACCGATACTGGGGCCGATGAGCCACCCCACCGATGGGCAGCCGGCCGAGCTTGTGACCGCGGCGCCGGGTCGCCAGCTCGCCGACGGGTTGGCCCGGCTCGGTGCGTCCCACGGTAGCCCGGCCGCCTATCGCAACGGCTGCCGGTGCCAGGCCTGCGGCACCGCCCACGCCCAGGAGATCGCCGCATATCGGGCTCGCCGCCGTCGGCGAGAGGTCGCCGCCCGGCTCGCCGCCGAAGGCGTCGCCGGAGCCTCTGGTGGCCCCCAGGTGGTGACCGCACCCGGTTACTTCCGTGACCACTTGGTGGACACTAGAGGCGATAGAGGAGAGCAGGGCGGCACCGGCTCGCGCATGGGGTGGCTCATCGCCGGCGCCGCGGGGCTGGTGATCTGGCTGGTGGCAGCGGCCCGAAGAGCCCAGTCGCCGTAAAGGCGGCCGTCGGTCCGCGGTGGGGGCGGGTCGCCGACCACCACGCCGATGGTCCTGGGGCCCTGGGCCGATGCGCTCCCCGGTGGGGTGACCATCACCATCCGCGACTGACCAGGGGCGCTCCGCGCCCTCCCGTCTGACCGGCATCGCAAGAGCATCACAAGCCTGGGTCGTGGGCATCCGTGTGGTGCTCCTCTGGTGCCGGTTGGCGGCGTAGCCCGGCACCAGAAGGGCGCCAGAAGTCTGGGCCCTGGGCATGGGTGGCTCATCGCCGGCGTCGTGTTCGTGCTGGTGATCGTGGTGGTGGTGGCGGCGCGCAGGTCGCAGTCGCCGTAGGGGATGACCGAGGACTGACCGCCCGCCGCAGGGATCTGAGTAAATAAATGGGACCCTGCGCCGGGCCCGGCTCGGGATCTCAGCCGGGCGTCGCCTGGCAGGACCAAATAACCGGTCCATACTTCAGCCGAGATGAGAAACTCCCAAGCCGATGCCAACCGTCTTCGGACGTATCTGCTGGGTGGCACCGTCGTCACGGTCGCCGTGCTCGTTGTGCTGTGGTACATCTGGC
>JBOHUH010000097.1:0-4898 GCA_050733915.1 Candidatus Dormibacteria bacterium
GCTGCTCACCCAGTCCGCCGGTGACCTGCTCGGGAGCGCCCCCGGCGAGGTGATGGCGGTGAACTCCGCGACCATGCTCCTGGGCAGCCAGCACCCGGCGGCAGCGCGCCGACTTCAGCAGGGCTTCTTGCTCGACGATGCCCAACGGGAGTGGTTGGAGCGGGCCGGACGGGGACAGTTCCTGCTGCTGCTCGGGGCCCGGCGCTCGCCGATCCAGGTCCAAGCGCCCGACGGATACCACCGTTGGCTCAGCACCGAGGGCCCGGAAGAGCATGCCGAGGAGGGCCCGGCAGGGAGAGGGTGCTCCGAGGGCCTTCCCTAGAATCAGAGGCCATGAGCCGGGTGATCCATCTGCGCCTCACCAGCCCCGGCCGGGCCGGGGGAGCCGAGTGGTGTCAGGCGGTGGACGCCTTCGCCGCCACCAGGAGCTGGCATTCCGAGCCCATGTGGTTGGCCACCGATGATTCTCGCGGGCTCTTCGAGATGGAGTACCTGCGCCACCTTCGGCTCGAAAGCCTGGAGCCGGTCTTCGGCGCCGGGTTCGTCCGCCTCGCCGGTGACGAGACCGACGCCTTGGCAGTGTGCTTCGGCCTGCTCCAACTGACCGGGAGGCTGGGAGGGCGGGCCGTGCTCCGAGACCCCGACAACCCAATCCGTAAGCAGCGCCAGCTGGCCCTGGTCGAGGGGGAGGTCAGCGGCCCCTGGAGCATCGATCAGCTGATGGTGGCCGGGCCAATCTTCAAGCGCCTTCCGGGAGAGACCATCACCTTCTACCCGCCTCGCTACCGGCGGGTCACCCTCCCTGGCCCGGCCGGCGCCCCGGGACGATGGAGCTTCGCCATCCAGGGCATGAAGGACCAAGCCGTGGGATTCCTAGAGGCCGAGGCGGAGGCCATGCGCATCTATCGCGGACTGCGAGCCATCGGCTAGCCCGATGCGGGGGGTCGTCCAGCGCGTCGCCCGGGCCCGGGTCACCGTCGAGGGGGAGCTGGTCGGGGAGATCGGCTCCGGCGTCCTCATCTATCTGGGAGTGGCACCCGCGGACGACGCCGCCGTGGCCACCCGTCTGGCCGAGCGCCTCGTCCGGCTGCGGATCTTTGCGGACGGTGCGGGCCGGATGAACCGCTCCCTCTTGGAGACCGGGGGAGAGGCGCTCTTGGTAAGTCAGTTCACCCTCTTCGCGGACAGCCGCCGCGGTCACCGCCCCGCCTTCACCAGCGCCGCTCGACCGGAGCATGCCCGCGAGCTGTGCGATCGCTTCGGCGAGGAGCTGCGCCGATTGGGCGTGATCCGCACCAGTCAAGGACGCTTCGGCGCCCACATGGTGGTGGAGTCGGTCAATGACGGGCCGGTCACCATCGTGGTCAGCAGCGCCGAGATTCCCTGGGACGCCGACTGCGGCTGACTGGCACCGGCTGCCCCCGCCAGCGGACGTAGGGGAAGCAGCAACTCAGTCAAGAGGGGATCGGCGCGTGAGCGAGCTCAATTCACTGCTCAATTCGTGGGTATCTATCGGCCAGGGGATCATCGGCAGCCTGGGCACTCTGGCCTTCGTCAGTGCCTTCGTCTGGCGGGTCGTCGCCCCAAACCCACACAGCGCCATGGAGGCCCAGCGCTGGCTGGGCCGGATCGCGGTGGGCACCCTGGGAGTTGAGCTTGCCGGGCTGCTCACCCACGTCCTGCTGGCGGCGGTGCCGCACAGCCTTGGCTGAGCCTTGCTCGGGCTCACCTTCCCCAGCTTCGAGCTGCACCCTCAGCAGCTGCTCCACCACCTGATCAGCGGAACGCTCAGCGGTTTCGTGCACTCGTCCCGGGGGGGCCTCGACTCCGCCCTGCACACCTACCTCTTCGGCACCTACGACGCCGCCGTACCGCTGCGGCACCAGCCCTTCACCGACACGCCCGGGGTGGCGGCGCTCAACCATCTCCTGCTGGCCGCGGCTGGAGCCCTGCTGGTGGCGATATTCACCTACAGCGCGCTTCGCACCGTGGTCAGCGCCGGCGACGCCCGGCACCACCTCCAGGTGGTCCTGCCACGGGTGCTGGTAGCCCTCGCCCTGGGGCTGGTCAGCCTGCCGCTGATCCAGCAGGGGATCAACCTCAACAACGCGCTGAGCAACCTGGTCGCGGGCGGGGGAAGCGTGAATCTCGCGTCCCTGCCCTGGGACTCGCCACTGAGCGGCGCCTCCCTGCAATCGGCGTCATCCAACATTTTTCTGCTGTTGTTTGCCGCGGCCCTGGTGGTGGGGGTGGTGATCCTGGTCCTCGCCTACGTGATCCGCTACACCCTGCTGGCCATACTGTGCGTCGCCGCGCCATTGGCGGCGATCGCCTGGGTGCTCCCAGAAACCCGGGCCTTTTCGCGGCAATGGCTGCGAATTCTGGTGATCGCCCTGTTCATGCAGTTCGTCCAATTGCTGGTTCTCCGCTGCGCTCTGGCGCTGGCCTTCGCCCGGGGCCACAGTGTCATCGGCTTTCTGTACGCGTTTGCCGCGCTGTACCTGATGTTGCGGGTGCCCGGGGCGCTCAACGTCGCCACCCACTATGGTGCCAGTGCCGAGAGTGCCGGGCGGCGCTGGGCCCGTGCCGCCCGGCGGCTAGCGGTCAGCGACCTCTGAGCTTTGGCTCAGAGGGTGACGTGGACCTCGCGGACGGTGGCCTTCCACAGCTGCCCCAGGCGGGCTAGGACCTCCGTCCCCCGCAGCGATGGACGGCCCACCAGGTCGCCAAAGGTGACCTCGGTCCGGGCGGTCGCGAGCCGGGGGGTCCAGGGCAGTTGGGGAACGTCGAGGGCGCCGCCGCAACCTGGGCAGACGGCCCGGAGCGGTTCGGGAAAGGGGAATCGGAGCCTGAAGAAGTCGAGGGTGGTAGCGCAGCCGGGACAGGCGGCCCGGTAGCCGCGCGGCGGCTCCGTGTCGAACCCCTGGGGCCCGGGGTCCGGGTAGCAGCGCAGCACGCCCACCTCGAGGCGCACCTCCCCCCTGGCGGCCCCGGCCATCGGTAGCTCGCCCCTCCCACCCAGCAACTGTGCGAACCGGGGCCCGGGCAGCAGCTGCTCGGGCTGGGGCCCAGGACTCGCGAGGCCCACTGCCACCAGCAGTGCGGCCGTCTCCCTCAGCCGCTCCGGGTTCAAGACCAGCTCTTGGTCGTCGGGCAGCAGGTGGAGCCAGGTGCGATGGCCGTGGCCCTGGTGCGCCGGCGCCGGTGCCGAGGGAGAGGGCATGCGACGCGATCGTAGCGGCCCTGTGCGCAGCCGCAGACGGACCTCCTTCTGGTGATGGCAAGAGACCGCATCAAGTCAGGACTGGCCCTGGTCGGGGCCTGCGCCGCCCTCTCGATCCTGCTCCCTCCTCTGGCCGGGGCGCTCAACGCACTGGGGTCGCTGGCGCTGCTGGCCCTGGCCGGGTACAGCGCCTACCGGGCCTGGAGCTGGTTGGAACGCATGGTGGAAGCCTCCCGCCGACCTGCCACAGTCCGGCGCAACCTGGACCACTCCCCTGGTGAGGAGGAGCACCAGCCGGCACGCGCCAAGTCGCGAGGTCGAGAAGCGGACAGGTCGCCGCAGGAGTCCGGCCCACAGCCGGCGCGCAGGCCGAGGTGGCCCCGAGTGGTGCAGCTGGAGAGTCGGGCTCCGAGTCCTCCGCGCGACCGCTGAGCGGCTGAGACGGTGGGGCGGGCCGCGGAGAACAACCCCTCAGCCACCCCGTTTGAGATCGAGATAGTCCGCGGCTACTGTTACGATCGAGCCGTGGAGGTGGTCAAGATCCGGCCTCGCGGGTATTGCCACGGAGTCGTCGAGGCAATTCGAGCTCTGAGGCAGACGGCCGATGGACACCAGGGAGAGCCGGTAGCCATGCTCGGCTACCTGGTGCACAACGAGCATGTGACTCGCGAGTTCGCCGAGCGCGGGGTCAAGCTAATCGACGCTCCCTCCCGGCTCGAGGCCCTGGAGGAGGTCACCGAGGGCACCGTGGTCCTGACCGCCCATGGCGTCTCTCCCGAGGTCAAGGAGCGGGCGGCGGCCAAGGGCCTGAACGTAGTTGACGCCACCTGCAGCGACGTGGTCCGCACCCACGACCTGGTGCAGCGTCTCAGCGCCCAGGGCTACACCGTCATCTACATCGGCAAGGAGGGCCACCCAGAGCCCGAGGGGGTCCTGGGTGAGGCCCCCAACCAGATCCACCTGGTCCAGTCCCTGGCGGACGTGGACGCCCTGGAGCTGAGCACGTCGAAGCTGGCGGTGACCACCCAGACCACGCTCTCAGTTTGGGACACCGAGTCGATCATCGAGAGGCTCCGCGAGCGCTTTCCTCACATCGAGGTCCACAACGAGATCTGCAGCGCGACCCAGGATCGGCAGCAGGCGGCCGTGGAGGCGGCCAAGTCCTGCGATATCGTCATCGTGGTGGGCAGCTCGCGCAGCAGCAACAGCCAGCGGCTGGTCCAAGTCGTCCAGGAGTTGGCCCAGCGGCCCGCCTATCTGGTCGACACCGCCGCCGACATCCGGCCGGAATGGTTCGACGGCTGCAATCGGGTGGGCGTCACCGCGGGGGCGTCGACGCCCACCGTGCTCACCCGCGAGGTGATCGCCCGGCTTGAGGAGATCGGCGACCCGGCTCCGGTCGGGGCCCCCGCCGAGGGAGTCCACTCCGACGCCTGAGAGCAGGGGGGCGGAGCTGGTGGGATCGAGCCCGGGGAGCCAGCTGGCAGTCGGACGCGAGACAGCGGGCCGCGCCCGCTCGGCCCCGTTGCTGGGCGAGGTGGTGGCGCCCTCCTCCCACCTCACTCGGACCGGGGCCACCGCGGTCCTGGTGGCGATCGCTCCGGTGGCCGCGCGGCTGGGCTGGTGGTGGTGGACCGAGGGCCGACGCCGGCATGGGGGCCGCGATCAGGTGACC
>JBOHUH010000098.1:0-7391 GCA_050733915.1 Candidatus Dormibacteria bacterium
CCCGAGACCCGGCCGGGGTGGGTGACTCCCAGCACCAGCAGCTGGGCGCCCTCCGCGGCGGCCAGCAACACCGCCACCGCACCGCCCCGAACCACGCTGAGCCGGACCCGCTCGCTGTCTGAGATCACCGAAGTGACCGCCTGCTCGAGTGAGGCGTAGGCGGCAGCCTGAAGCTCTTCGTTCCGTTCCGAGAGCACTGCGGGTGGCCGGGTGGCCGGCGCCGCGGGAGGGCGGGGGGGGCGCCAGGCCATGACCGCGTGCAGCGGCGCCCGCCGCCAACCGGCCTCCAGCGCCGCCCAGCGCAGTGCCGCAAGTGAGTAGGTGGTGGGGCTGACGCCGACCACTATCGGCGCCACCCCCAGGTCGAAGTCGTTGCTGCTGCTAAGGGTCATCGTGCTATCCCTCCAGGGTGCCCGCTCAGGCGGGCGTGCGTTCTGAGGTCCGTCTGCCACCCACCACCCGGGTGGTCTCCGAAAGCGGGGCGGCCACCTCCTCCAGCGACTTTCGCTCGGCGTCCACCCCGAAGAACCAGCCCACCAGGCCGCCCCCGACCATGATTGCGGCGGCAACGTAGTAGCCGGTGGCGAGCGGTCCGTGCTGGGTCCCGGCGCCCACCAGGGCGGCGAAGAGCGAGGGCGCCGCCACCCCCCCGATCAGCTGGGCGATGGCGGAGAAGAAGGAGATCGCCTGGGCGCGCAGCTCCAGGGGGAAGATCTCGCTGATGGTGAGGTAGGCCGACGAGGCCCCGGCCGAGGCGAAGAAGAAGACCACGCACCAGAGGATGGTCTGGGTGATGGCGGTGAGCGTGCCCTGGTCGAAGAGATAGCCCGATATCGCCAGCAGCACTCCGGCAACCCCATAGGTGATCAGCACCATTCGGCGTCGACCGATGGTGTCGAAGAACCTCCCCAGGATCAGCGGCCCGAGCAGGTTGCCAGCCGCAAAGGGGAATTCGTAGTAGCCGGTCTGATCCTTGGGAACGTGAAAGAAGTGCGCAAGAACTAAGGCATAAGTGAAGAAGATGGCGTTGTACAGAAAGGACTGCGTCACCATCAGTGACAGTCCCAGGAAGGAGCGCGAGCGGTAATTGCGCAGCATGTTGCTGGCGATCTCGCGGTATGAGACCGTGCCATGGGCTTTGATTTCGATGGCCTTGCTGTCGGGTACCTTCTCCAGCTTGACCCCGTACTTCTCGACCCGTGCCTCGATTTCCGCCACGGCCTTCTCGGCCTCTTCGTAGCGGCCGTGGGTCATCAACCAGCGGGGGCTCTCCGGCACCGTGCGACGCAGGATGATGATGATTATTCCCAGCACCGGACCGATGAAGAACGAGAGCCGCCAGCCCACGTCGATGGGCAGGAAGTGGGGGTTGAAGAAGATCAACGACGCCGCGGACCCGACCATCGCGCCGAGCCAATAGGTGCCGTTGATGGCGATGTCGGTCCGCCCCCGGTAGTAGGAGGGGATCAGCTCGTCGATGGCCGAGTTGATGGCCGCGTACTCGCCCCCGATTCCCAACCCAGCGATGAAGCGGAACAGGAGCAGGAACCAGAGCGTCGGCGAGAGGCCGGAGATCGCGGTCGCCACCAGCTAGAGGGCCAGGGTCCACATGAACAGGCGGCGCCGGCCCAGGCGGTCGGTGAGACGGCCGAAGACCAGCGCACCAACCACCTCGCCGAAGAGGTAGGAGGAGCCGATGAAGCCGGTCTCGGCGCTGCTGAGACCCAAGGTGGCCTTCTGGGTCAGCACCGGGCTGACCAGGGACACGATCTGGATCTCCAGCCCGTCGAGGACCCAGGAGACCCCCAGCGAGATGACCACCAGCCAGTGGAAGCGGGTCCAGGGCAACCGGTCCATCCGCGCCGGGATCAGGGTGCGGATCGAGTCGGCCTCCGCCGGCTGCTTCCGGGCACTCACGCCGCCGCTCCTCCCTTGGTGGCCGGCGCACCGGCGGTCTCACGCACCCCCGCCGATATAGCGTTGCGAGTCGCCGCTGGTAACGCCGGACCGCCTCGAAGAGGGCGGCCACTCCGGCCTCTCGGAACCGGCTCGGGGAGCGACCGCGGTGCACGTTTCCGTGGCCCTCGCGTGACTGGGAAGTCAGCGCCAGGCTTCCAAACTCGAGGCAGTGGCAGGCGGCTCGGAAGCAGGAGTTGGGTCGGTGGCGGATACCTCGAAGGCACCGGGGCGGTCAGGGACGCAGTGGAGGAGTCGTCCACTCCTCAGCTTCCTCCTTCGAGCGCTGGTCTTCGCCACCCCGGTCGCCGCCGGGATCGCGGCGGTCACCTGGCTCTCCGGTACGCTGCGGCGACCCACCGGGGCTCCGGAGTTCGCCGCCTGGTGGGTGCTGCTCAGCGTCGTGGGGCTGGCGGTGCTGGTGCTGGTTGAGCGTGCCACCCGTCGTCTCCTCCCCCTGGCCGCGCTGCTCCGGCTCTCACTGCTGTTCCCGGACCACGCTCCCGCGCGCTTCGCGGTGGCCCGGCGGGCGGCGCGGCCCAAGCAGGTGCTGCGCCAGCTGGAGACCTTGGGGGAGGCGGGCGCCGGCCCCCAGCTGCATGCGGCCCAGAAGGTGCTCGAGCTGAGCGTCGCCCTCAGCGTCCACGACCGGGCGACGCGCGGCCACTCGGAGAGAGTGCAGGTGCTCACCGACATGATCACCCGCGAGCTCAATCTGCCCGAGGAGGACCGGGCGCGGCTACGTTGGGGGGCGCTCCTGCACGATATCGGCAAGCTCAAAGTTCCCGCCAAAGTGCTGAACAAGCCCGCCGCACCGGATCCCCGGGAGTGGGCCCTGCTGCGCACTCACCCCGCGGAGGGGGCCCGGCTGGTCGCGCCGCTGCGCTCCTGGCTTGGGCCCTGGGCGGGCGCGGTGGGGGAGCACCACGAGTGGTTCGATGGCAGCGGCTACCCGCTGGGCCGGCACGGCTCGGAGATCGCCTGGGCGGCGCGGATCGTCTCGGTGGCAGACGTCTTCGAGGTGATCACCGCTCCCCGACCCTATCGGCGCCCGGTTAGCGTCACCCAAGCACGCGAGGAGTTAGTGCGGGCCTCCGGCACTCAGCTCGACCCCAAGGTGGTCCGAGCCTTCCTCAACGTTTCGGTGGGTGAGCTCTGGCCGGTGGTCGGGGTCGGCGCGCTCCTCTGCCAGCTGCCGCTGGTCTCGCAGCTGGTTGGCTACTTCGGTCGACTCCTACCCGGCCTCAGCGGGTCGACCGCCGCCGCCGGTGCCGCCGGAGCCCTGCTGGTCACCGGGATCGGGCATCCCGCCGAGCCCAGGCTCCCGGCCCCCACCCCCGCCAGCGCTAGCCAGCCGAGCCGGCCCAGCCACGGTGACAACCTCCCGGTGAAGGCTCCACCCTCGCCCGGTCCCGTCACCGGCGCCTCCGCGCTGACGGCTGCCGCCCCGTCGCCCGTTCCCGCCCCAAGAGCGCCTCAGGGAACGCCAGCCCCTACTCCACAGGGCAACCCGGCCCCGACCCTCACCCCGGCCCCGACCCCCACCCCGACCCCCAGCGATACCCCCAGCCCGGCCCCCAATCTGGTGCAGCAGCTGGTCCAGCCCGTCCGTCAGGTCCTGACCCAGGTGGGTTCCCTGCTCCGGAGCCTGGGCCTCTGAGCCCCGCCTAGCTCCACCGCGGCCGGCGGCGGCAGCCTTGCCCGCGCCGCCTCGGGCTCCAGAGCCGGCTCTCCCCCGCTTTGAGATTGATCGGCTGAGGCAACAGTGGGGACGGTGTGGCGGGGAAGCCACCCCGCCTCGAGTCGCCGACCGAGCCTCTCGCAAGCGCTGCCCGCACCTACCCGGCGCGTGTCCGATCATCGCGGTGTCGCTGCCTTTGGGTTCGACCGGTCGGGGCCGCTCCCCACCCACGGAGACCTGCCATGGACTACATCCACCTCGCCATACCACCCTGGGACTTGGTGGTGCGCTGCGCCGCGATCTACGTGGCGATGGTCATCGGGCTGCGCATTTTCGGCAAGCGTGAGCTCGGCCAGATGACCACCTTCGACCTGGTCCTGGTGCTGCTGGTAGCCAACGCGGTGCAGCCTGCGATCACCGGTCCCGACAATTCCTTGGTGGGTGGGTTGCTGATCATCGCCACCCTTCTGGCCGTCAACTGGACGGTGGGCAAGGGCCGCCTCCGCAGCCCCCTGCTGCGCCACCTGCTGCAACCTCCCGCGAGCGTGCTGGCCCGCGACGGTCACTGGAACCCGGGCGCCCTGAGCAGCCAGGGACTGGACCAGGAGGATGCCCAGGAGGCTCTGCGCGAGCACGGGGTGGCGGACATCAGGGAGACCACCCTGGTGGAGTTGGAGGCCGATGGTTCGATCAGCGTCGTGGCCCGCGGCCAGGGCGGGGGGCGACGGCCGCGGCGCCGCACCCGTGTGGTCAAGCGCCCTTGACTCCCTCCGGCTCCTCACAGGTGGCCCTCAGCTCCGCTGGCGTCGGCACCTGGTGCAGGACGACCCGTCCGATCACGGTGGCGTGGCCGCGAGCATGGTCAGCTTGGGGCAATGGGAGGCGCGGCCCTGGCGATCAGCGACCAGGTCAATGAAGGGCGGTCTGACCGGCAGCCGCGAGAGATGACATGGGCCCCGAGGAGCGACGACAGCTCCCGCAGTCGTGCCCTCCCCTCAGCGAGCGGTGGCTCGACTTGCTCAGGTGGGTCGGCTCGAACTCTGGCGTCCTCGCGCAAGCCGAAGCCGAGTCCTGCTCCTCACGTCGGTTGAACTCGCCATGTCCATGAGCTTCACCACGGCGCCGGCTCGGTGCTCGACCCGAACCCAGGATCCGCGCCCTTAGGACGGTTGACCTTCTCTGATCGGCGAGCGCGCAGCGCCTAGCCGGAGGGGTCTCGGGCGGCACCCACCTTGGCCGGCGCGGTGGAGGCGGCTCCGTGGCGCAGCCCATCGAAGAGCAGGTCCACCAGGCGCTCGGAAGCCTCGGAACGCTCCTGGTCGGTCGACATGCAGATCCCCCCCACCGCACGCAGCAGATCCCCTCCGTCGATGTCGGGCCTCACCGTGCCCGCGGCCACGCCGGCATTGAGGAGCTTGGTGGCGGCGGCGGTGGCGCGTCCGCGGGTCTGCTCGGAGAACGAGGTGTTGCTGCTGAGCATCGGCTTGAGCACCGACAGCATGCCCCGCTTGGTCGCCACGTGGCGGACGAACAGCCGCAGCCACTCGGCCAGAGCCTGCTCCGGGCTGAAATCCTGCAGCAGCTGGTCGGCACGGTCGCAGAGCACATCGACCTCGTGGCGATAGACCGCCTCTACCAGCGCGTCCCGGGTGGGAAAGTGCCGGTAGAGGGTGCCGATGCCGACGCCGGCTCCACGAGCGACATCCTCCAGCGCCACCTCGGCGCCCCGGGTGGCGAAGGCGGCGCTGGCCGCGGCGATCAGGAGTTCGCGGTTGCGCTGGGCGTCGGCCCGGAGGTGGCGCTCCGCTGCCGACGCCTCTGCGGCTTCGGTCCCCGCGGATTCGGCCGCCGCGACTCTACCTGTCACCAGCTCACCCTGTTGCAAAACGGAGGGAGCCTCCGTATACTTACCGGAGGAAGCTTCCGTTTCGCCATCTTACACCATCTGGAGGTTCGAAGTGCCCCCCACCGAAACCCTCGCCGCCCCGACCGTCAGGATCACCCCCCAACGGGTTTCTCGAGGCCTGATCCTCGCCATCATCCTCGGCGTCCAGCTGATGGTGGTTCTCGATGCCACCATCGTCAACATCGCCCTCCCCGAGATCGCGCGCGGTCTGCACTTCTCCCCGGCGAATCTCTCCTGGGTGATCACCGCCTACACCCTCGCCTTCGGCGGCTTCCTGCTTCTCGGGGCGCGGGCCGGCGACCTGCTTGGCCGCCGGCGGGTGTTCATCGCCGGCATTGCCATCTTCACCTTGGCCTCGTTCCTCGGCGGCGTGGCCCCCTTCGGCGGCTGGCTGCTGGGGGCCCGCGCCCTGCAGGGCATCGGCGGAGCGCTGGCGGCGCCCTCGGCACTGGCGCTGCTCATGACCATGTTCCCGGACGCCCGCGAGCGGGTCCGGGCGATCGGCTGGTACACCGCGGTGTCCGTCGGGGGCGGGGCCATCGGCCTGATCCTCGGGGGGCTGCTGACCCAATGGGGGTCCTGGCGCGGAGTGCTGTTCGTGAATGTGCCGATCGGGATCGTGGTGGTGATCCTGGCCCGCCGCACTCTCCCTGAGACGCCCAGCCGCAGCGGGCACTTCGATGTCAGCGGAGCGCTGACCTCGACCGCCGGTGTGACCTCCCTCGCGTACGGCTTCGTGCGCGCCGCCACCTCGGGTTGGGACGACCTGGCCACCCTGGCCGCGTTCACCATCGGCATCGCCCTGCTTGCGACCTTCGTGATGTTGGAGCGGCGGGCCGCCGAACCGATCACCCCCTTGCGGCTCTTCGCGGACCGCAGCCGCACCGCCTCCTTCGTCGCCCGCCTCTTAGGCAGCGCCGGGCTGTTTGGGATGTTCTTCTTCCTCAGCCAGTTCCTGCAGGAGGTCCTCCACTACGGGCCGCTGGCCACCGGTTTGGCCTTCCTGCCCTTCACCGTGGCGCTGTTCTCCATGTCGCAGCTCAGCGCCCGCCGGCTGGTGGAGCGGTTCGGGGGCAAGACGGTGATGGTGCTGGGCTTCACCGTGTCGACCGGCGGGATGCTGCTGCTGACGCAGCTGTCGGCCTCCAGCGACTATTTCTCCCTGCTGGCGCCGCTGGTCCTCTTCGGCGCGGGCAACGGACTCGCGTTCGTGCCGCTGACCTCGACCTCGCTGGACGGGGTGCGGCAGGAGGATGCCGGTGCGGCGTCCGGGCTGGTCAACGTGATGCAGCAGGTGGGCGGCGCGCTCGGACTCGCGGTGCTGGTCTCGGTGTTCGGATCCGCCGCCCAAACCGGCGCGGTGCAGTCGGTGATCGGGCAGCGGGCGTTCGTGATCGGTGCCGACCATGCCTTCATCGCGGCGACCCTGTTCGTGGCTGCGACGGTGGTCGTGCTACAGCTGGCAATCCGTGGTCGCCGGGCTGCCGCCCGTGCGGCCGGGGTGCCTGCGTGGGTGCGTGATTTCGAGCTCCCCGAGAACTTGAGCGAGTGACCGTCAAGAACTGAAGCCACCGTCGGCGGCCCACATCTGGGAGGGCTTAGTGTCAGCTCGGGTCTGGGGAATCCGACCTTAGGAGTCGCATCTGGCGAGCCCGGGCCGGGATGACTACCCCGCCGCGGGAGGGCTCAGCGCGGTGGAGGAGGGGCTAATGGCGCGGCTGAAGTCCACCGCGGGCGGGGCCAGACGGTTGAGGAGTGGCGTGAAGTCGCGGTAGAAGGAGGGGTTCGCCCCCTCGAAGGCTCCGATTCGGCCGTTGTCCAACGTCTGGCAGGCGGTGTCCGAGTACC
>JBOHUH010000099.1:0-13947 GCA_050733915.1 Candidatus Dormibacteria bacterium
CGCCCGCTGCTGCCGGAGACCTCTTGCGAACATCGGTTCGTACTATACGGAACGCATGTTCGTATGTCAACTTTGGTCTCGAAGTCGAGATGGGCTAAGCGGTTTGCCCTCCCCCAGCGGCCACCGCCGACGCTTACCCCACCGGGGATCGAGGCGGGGGCAGCCCGGCGATGTCCCGGAGTGGGTAGCGTCCCTCTGCCACGGTGGTATATGGGGGCGGCTCCACAGTCGACTGACCCGCCCTGGCAGGCTTTGCCGGCGAATTTGAGCACTCGCGTGATGGTCCGGTGGTGGCGCGGATATCGAGGTCACCAGGGTGGAGGACGTAGTGAGCAGCCAGCAGCTAGGAGCGGCCGTAGGCTCGCAAGGAGTTGGCGACCTCGATGGAGTCGGGCATCACCGCAATCTCGGCGGCGATCTTACGGGCAGCGGTGGCGTAGATTGGCTCCTCCCGAATCCTGCGCACAGCTGCCAGCACGTTCTGCGGGGATACGTCTTCTGGGGGTAGCACCACGGCCACTCCAGCGCGTTTCAGCATGGCGGCATTGACGAAATTGTCAGCGCCTTGGGGGATGACCACTTGAGGCAACCCGTGGGCTAGCGCCCCGAATGTAGTGCCAGCGCCCCCGTGGTGTACCACCGCAGAACAGCTCGGAAGCAGGGTCCGCTGGGAGATGTAACGCTCCACGCGAGCATTGACCGGAGCGGGGGCCACAGCTCCCGGGTCTTGGTCCCTGCCTACGGTCACCACCACTTCAAGTGGTTCATCGGCGAGTCCCGCCAATACCACGCGGAAGAGGTCCTGGTTGGCGTTGAAGAAAGTACCGAAGGTGACGTAGACGACTGGCCGCTCGGACGCCCGGACTGCCGGCTTGCCGGGGGGCACCGGCCGCAGGGCGAGTTGATCCCCCGACGGAACCTGGAGCTGTTCAAGAGACGGAGGGCAGATCTCGATCGTTGCGCCGCGGTAGACACCGGCGTAGCTGGGGGTGTTACGGCCGAACGACCGCCACAATGGCGAAACGGCGTCGCTCACAAGCTCAAGGACTTGGTGATCAGGTATGGGTCCGATGAGGTGGTGAACTCCGGGGACGCCGAGAAGGTCAGCGGCAAGCGGCCCGGCGAACGCGCAACTCTCAAATATGACCAGGTCGGGGTCGAACTGACGGCCGCAGGAAAGCACGTCATCAATCATGTCGGGAGCCGCGATTTCTCCAAACAGTCGGGGCAAAAAGTAGTGATTGATCCGGCCGGGGGCGAGCCCGTCGCCGGGAACTCCCCGAATCCGGCCCTTGAGCTGTTCGAACCACATGTCTTCCCCGTGGCCAGACGGCCAGAGCGTGGCCCCGGTTGCGTCCACCAGGGACCCGGTATCGGCCGCGGCGGCCACGATCACTTGATCGCCCCCAGCGAGGAGCGCCTCGATTAGGGGCCGGAGCGGGTTTACGTGGCCGGGAGCAGGGGTGCACACCACGAGCGCTCTCACGGACACCAAGACTGACGCCTCCAGTTGGGTTCCAGCAACCGCCGGCCGACATCGGCACCACGGCCCGACCAGCACCTGACCTGGGGCTTCGACCGGCGGTGTGGCGTACCACCGCAAGCACCTCTCTACTCCGGTCACCAGCTCACCGGAGTCTCCAAACTCTCCCAGGGCCCCGGAGCTGGCGAACAGCCGTTTGCGGTTGCCACGTTCAGCGTGCTACCATCGGCAGCGATCATTTGTTCTGGGTGCACCCCCCGTTTGGGGCAGCGCCTCCCTGGGGAGCCGTCAGATGCCCGAAGGTCTCCATCCCCGGCAACGAGAGATCGTCGACTACCTGCGCCAGCGAGTGCTGGAGGGCGGGTACCCACCCTCGGTCCGGGAGATTGGCCGCGCGGTCGGGCTAAGTTCCAGTTCCACGGTGCAGAACCACCTCAACGTTCTGGAGCGCAAGGGTCTTATTCATCGCGACCCGACCAAGTCCCGGACCGTATTACTAACCGACTCACCCAGCCCACCCAGCGTGCCCACCGGTACCTATTGGCTGCCCCTGGTCGGACAGGTCGCGGCAGGCGCGCCGCTCCTGGCGGAACAGAACATCGAGGACCATCTCGCCATCGGGGCGGAGATCGCTGGCAGCGACGATTCCTTCCTCCTTCGCGTGCGCGGCGAGAGCATGCTCGGCGACGGAATACTGGACGGGGACCTGGTGGTCGTCAGGCCCGGGGGCGACATCCCGAATGGAGCGGTGACCGTGGTCCGGGTGGAGAGCGAGCAGACCGGCGAGAGCGAGGTCACGGTCAAACATCTCTACCGCGAGGCAGGGCACATCCGGCTTCAGCCATCCAATGAAGCCTTTGCTCCTTTGATCGTCGACGACGCCCACGTGGAGGGCAAGGTGGTGGCGGTGATCCGGGTCCTGCGCCAGTAGGGTTGCGAATCACCCCCCGGAGGCCGGTGCCTCCGGACTCTCGACCAGGGTCCTCGCCAGTTCGTCAGGCAGTCGGCCTGTCACGTGGACCCCGTCACCGGTGAACTCCTCACCCTCGATGACTCCGTAGCGCCGCCACAGAGAGAGGACGTTCCAGTTGTCATAGGCGATGGTCGCTTCGACTTGGCGCATCTCCCGGGACAGCGCCGTGGCGATCAGCTCGCGCAAGTCATCTAGGCCTTCCCCCGTGCTGGCGCTGACCAGGACCGCCCCGAGGTACCCGTCGGGGCAGAAGCTCTGCAGGCGGATCCGGCTCTCGTGGGAGCAGCGGTCCACTTTGTTGATCGCCAGAGCCAGAGGCCGGTCGCCGAGGTCCAACTCGGCCAGCGTGGCGTGTACTGTCTCCAGCCGGCTCTCGGCCCCAGCCCGGCTGGCGTCTAGGACGTGGACCAGAAGGTCGGCCTCCCCCACCTCTTCAAGCGTGGCGTGGAAGGCCGCCACCAGCTCGTGGGGCAGCTTCTGGATGAACCCCACGGTGTCCACCAGCAGGCACGGCTGGCCGAAAGGCAGCCGGACGGCCCGGGTCCTCGGGTCGAGAGTGGCAAAGAGCTGGTTCTCGACGACCGCCCCCCCCGCAGTCATCGCGTTGAGCAAGGTGGACTTGCCAGCGTTGGTGTAGCCCACCAGCGCCACCGTCCGGAATGGGAGCCGGCGCCGACCCTCCCGGTGCAGCGCCCGCTCGTCGTGGAGCTCACCGAGCTGCTTGTGGAGCACCCGGAGGCGGCTGCGGATTCGGCGCCGGTCGGTCTCCAGCTTCTGCTCGCCCGGACCCCTGGTTCCGATGCCCCCTCCGGGACGAGACAATCCATGACCCCCAGCCAGCCGCGGCAGAAGATGCTGCAGCTGAGCCACCTCCACCTGGATTCGCCCCTCCCGCGACCTGGCGTGCTGGGCGAAGATGTCCAGGATCAGCCCGGTCCGGTCGACCACCGGGACCGACAGCTCGGCCTCCAAGTTGCGTTGCTGCCGCGGGGAGAGCTCCTCGTTGGTCAAGACCAGGCCGAAGTCCAGGGTCTGCTGCAGTCCCTGCAGCTCCGAGACCTTGCCTCTTCCGAAGAACATCCCAGGGTCGACCTGGGCCCGGCGCTGGACGTCGGAGCCAACCACCGTCGCACCTGCGGTGCGGGCGAGTTCGCCCAACTCGTCCATCTCCAGCTCGAGGTGAGCCAGGTCCCGCTCGGTGGCGGCCCAGCCCAAGAGGAAGGCGCGCTCGCCCTCGCGCTGCAGGGCCTCGTCGAATACCTTCATCTCTCCCTCGACGCCTCGCCATCTCCGATGGCAATCAGGCACTGCTCGACTGCGCCCGGGGGGCCGGCCTCGGCATCCACCCAGACCAGGTCCGGCTCGCTCCGCAGCCAGGTCATCTGCGCTCTGGCGTAGCGCCACGTTCGAGCGACCACCCGCGTCACCGCGGCACTCCGCTCGCAACGCCCTTGCAGCCAGGCGAGAGCCTCAGCGTAGCCGATCCCCGCCCGAGCCAGCACCTCGGCAGGGAACCCTCGATCGAGCAGCGACTCGACCTCGCCACGGAGCGCCGCATCCATCAGCTGGTCGGAGCGTGCCTCAATCCTGGTGCGCAGCTGCTCGGGGCCGACTCGGCAGCCCAGCTTGGTGACCGACCAAGGCGGCGGGCGGTGCCCGGCCCGGGCACCGGCACGGGACAGCTCAGCCTGCCGGATCACCCGCCGCGGGTTGCCCAGGTCAACCCGCGCGCCCCACTCCGGGTGCGCCCGCCCGAGGGCGGCCGCAGTGAGATGCTCCGACTCCTCCCCTCCCCCGGCGGCCAGGCGCCAAGCCCGGTCCGGAGGAACGCCCCCGAAGTCGAATCCGGCGAGCAACGACCGGACGTACAAACCGGTACCACCGACCACCACAGCCGGGTGGCCCCGCCCCGCCACCTCCTCGATGCACCCCGATGCCCGCGCGCGATACTCGGCGGCGGAGAACGGCTCTCCCAGATGGCTCCAGTCCAGCCCATGGCAGAAGATCCCCTGGAGCTCGGCAGAGGTTGGCTTGCCAACTCCCACCGAAAGCTCCTGAACCGCCTGGCGGGAGTCCGCGTTAACCAGCTCCGCCCCGAGCCGCTGTGCCAGGGCTACCGCCAGCTGGGTCTTTCCCGAGGCGGTGGGGCCCATCACCGCCACCACCTGCGGTCGGCTGCGAGATGCGCCCTGCGCCACCGCCGTCCCCCTCAAGCGGGCCGCCGAAATGCGCCCAGCAGTTCCGCTTCGGAGAGTAGCAGCAGGGCCGGGCGACCGTGGGGGCAGGTGACCCCGCCCGGGGTCTCGGCAAGGTCCCGCAGCAGAGCCTCCACCTCGGCGACGTTGATCGGGTCCCCAAAGCGGATCGCGGTGTGACAGGCCACCGACGCCGCCAGGCGATGCCACCGCTGCGCCAGTTGCTGCCCAGGGACATCCGGGCGACCCAGCAGCTCACCCAGTAGCGCGCCGAGCTCCGAGAGCCGGGTCCCCACCGGAACGGCCGTGCACCGGACGGTGCCCTCGCCGAACGCCTCCACCTCGAAGCCGGCGCGACGCAGCAGCTCCCGCTGCTCCAGCAGCTCAGCGACGGCCGCCACGCCCAGCTCCAGCAGGACCGGTTGCAACATCCCCTGGGCGGGCCTCGGCTGACTGCCATCCTTCGCCAGGCTCTCCAGGATTCGGGCGTAGAGAACTTTCTCGTGAGCGGCGTGCTGGTCAAGGAGGGCCAGGCCGCGTTCCGTCTCCAGCACCAGGTAGCGCTGGTGGGCCTGCCCCAGGAAGCGCCAGTTAGCGGCTTCGGCCAGGGAGACCGCCGCGCCGGGAGGACCCGGTGGTTCCTCGGCCTGGGCGCTGCCCCTCTCGACTTCCCCGCCGGTGCCCCAGGGACCCGCCCGGTGCCCAACCAGCTCCAGGCGCGAGGACGCAAGCTCCAACCGGGCGGGAGCGACCTCGCGCAGCGCCTCCCAGCAGGCCCGCTGTACCGCCTCGAAGAACTCGCCCTCCTGGCGAAAGCGAACCTCGCGCTTGGCGGGGTGGACGTTGACATCCACCTCCAGCGGATCGCAGCGCAGGTCCAAAACCCCAAGAGGGTGGCGCCCAACCTCAAGCAATCCCCGGTAGGCGCCCTCCACGGCTGCCACCAGGGAGCGCTGGTGCACCCTGCGCCCGTTGACCATCAGCACCAGTGACTGACGGTTGGGCTGCGCTTGGCCGGGGGCGCCCAGCAGCCCCACCACCGCAATCCTCTGCCCCGTCCAGTTCACCGGGACCAGCTGGTTGGAGCCCGCCCGGCCCAGCACCACGCGAGTGGCCTCCAGCAGGTCACCATCCCCCGAGGTGACCAGTGACCTTCGCCCACCTTGCCTCACCTCGAACCGGACATCGGGACGGCTGAGAGCTGCCTCGGCGGCGACTCGCAGAGCCGCTGCCGCCTCGGTGCGCGGAGAACGCAGGAAGGCGCGCCGCGCCGGGGTGTTGAAGAACAGATCCCGGACCTCCACCGTGGTGCCTGGAGCGGCGCCGACCGGCCCCACCTCCCCCACCTGTCCCGCTGCCGCCTCCAACCTGGCACCAGCGCCTGCTCCCGGTGGCCGCGAGATGATCAGCAAGCGGGCCACCGCGGCGATGCTGGCCAGGGCCTCCCCGCGAAAGCCCAAGGTGCCGCCCCGAGCCAGGTCGGCGATCACCCGAAGCTTGCTGGTGGCGTGGCGCTGCAGGGCCAGCCCGAACTCCGCGGTGGGGACGCCCCAGCCGTCGTCCACCACCCGGACCAGCTCGACGCCGCCCCCCAGGATCTCTACGGTGATCCGCCGGGCCCCCGCGTCCAGACTGTTCTCGATCAGCTCTTTGACCACCGAGGCGGGGCGTTCGATCACCTCCCCTGCGGCGATGGCGTCGGCCACCTCCGGAGCCAGCTGGCGGATTGGCGGCGGTGCTGCCGCTGAACTTGTGACGGCGCTGACTGGCCGGCTCAGCCCTGCTCTCCCGCCCGGCGCTGCCACTCGGCGATCTTCTGCAGCGCCTGCAGCGGCGTCATTCCGTCCACCTCGACCTGACCCAGCTCCACCATCACCGGGTGGGTTGGACTGAGCGGCAGCGGGAGCTGCTCCTGGGGAGCTCCCTCGGGCGCCAGGGGACGGTCCGACTCCCTACGGGCCAGCACCTCGGCGGCCCGGTGCAGAACGGGGGCGGGCAGGCCCGCCAGCTGGGCGACGTGGATCCCGTAGGAGCGGTCGGCGCCGCCCGCCACTATGCGGTGGAGGAAGGCAATGTTGGCCGCACCGGCAACCACCGTCTCGACCACCTCGACCCGGTGGTTGCGGAGCGCGGGAAGCGCCCGCTCCAAGGCCGTCAGCTCGTGATAGTGGGTGGCAAAAAGCACCCGCCGGGCCATCCCCGGGTGGTTGTGCAAGTGCTCCAGGATGGCCTGGGCGATGCTCATCCCGTCATAGGTGCTGGTGCCCCGCCCAATCTCGTCGAGGACCAGCAGGCTGCGCGCGCTCGACTGAGCCAGAATCTGCGCCATCTCCTCCATCTCCACCATGAAGGTGCTGCGCCCTGAGGCGATGTCGTCCTGGGCCCCGACTCGGGTGAAGATCCGGTCCACCAGCCCCCAGCGGGCACGCCCGCAGGGGACCATGGAGCCAACCTGACCCAGGAGGCAGATCGACGCCACCTGACGCAGGAAGGTGGACTTGCCGGCCATGTTGGGCCCGGTGAGGAGCCAGATCCGCTCCGCCTCACCGTCCAGACTGATGTCGTTGGGGACGAAGCGGCCCGCCTCGAGGCCGGCCTCGACCAAGGGGTGACGACCCGCCTCCTGCTCCAGGCTGAGTCCCCGGTCGATCTGCGGCATCACCCAACCCTCTACCGATCCCACCTCGGCGAGGCTCTGCAGGGCGTCGAGTTCGCCGAGGGCCGCCGCCGCCCGGGTGATCCCCGCCACCTCGGCCACCACTCGGGCGAGCAGCTGCCCGAGGCACTCCTGCTCCCGCCGGAGACTCCGCTCCTTGGCGGTGAGCACCACGTTCTCGTGCTCCCTAAGCTCCGGAGTCACGAAGCGCTCTCCGCCGACCAGGGTCTGCCGCCTCACGTACTCCGGAGGAATCGCCTCGCGGGAGGCACTGCGGACCTCGATGTAATACCCGAAGACCCGGTTGTATCCCACCTTGAGTGACTTGATGCCGGTCCGCCGGCGCTCCGACTCCTCCAGGTGGGAGAGGTAGGCCCGGGCGCCCGAGCTGGCCTCCCGAATCTGGTCGAGCTCGGCGTCGAAACCGCCCCGAATGAAAGCCCCATCGCGGGATTGCGCTGGCGGCTCGTCGATCAACGCCCGCCGGAGCAGGGGAGCCAGTTCCCCGGGCGCGCCCCCGAGCTCGGAGCGGAGTCGCTGCAGCAAAGCTGAGCCCGCCGGCGCCAGCTCGGTGGTCAGTTGAGGCAACCGCTCCAGGGTCGCCGCCAGCCCGGCCAGGTCCCTGGGACTGGCGGCGCCGTGGACGCAGCGCCCGGCCAGACGCTCCAGGTCCCGGCAGCCCGAGAGTGCGCGCCGCAGCTCCCGGCGCAGGCTCTGGGACTCGGCCAGGTCAGCGACCGCGCGCTGCCGGTCCACGATCTCGGGGAGCAGGCTGAGCGGCTCCTGAACCCAGGAGCGCAGCCGCCGGGCACCCAGCGGGGTGAGGGTGCGGTCGATCAGCCGCAGGAGCGAGGTTCCCCCCTGCGGGGACTCGACCAGCTGCAGATTGCGGCGGGTCGCCAGGTCCAGGTTCATCGTCCCCCCGCTCCGGCGCCAGGTGATGCGTAGGAATCCGGGCTCAAGGCGGAGCTCCCCCTCCTGGCAGTAGTCGCAGAGCGCCGCCAGCGCGGCCAGGGCCAGGTCGGCCGACGCCGCGGGGCCGGCATCCCCCGGGTCGAAGCCTGCCGCCTGGGCCGTCTCGCGGCCGCGGGATGCCTCGAACGACCGGGCAGGCCTCCGGCATACGGCGGCACCGGATGGCAGACCCGGGGGCGGGTCGGTATCCGCGGGAAGCAGCAGCTCCGCCGCTTCCAGCGCTGCCAGCTGGTACCCCAGAGCGGTGCCTCCACCCTCTACCACCCCCAGCTGGCAGCTGCCGGTGCTGACGTCGAGGGCGGCCAGTCCGACTCCCTGCCTTCCCGGGAACAGGGCAACGCAGCGGGCGGTGGCCCCTGGGGTCAGGAATCCGTCCTCGATCAGGGTCCCAGCGCTGAGCACCCGCACCACCCGGCGCGCCACCAGCTTCCCCGGGCGCGCAGCTTCGACCTGGTCGCAGACCGCCACCTTGACGCCCGCCTGGAGCAGCTTGCGCGCGTACGGCTCCAGACTGTGATGCGGTACCCCGCACATGGCGACCCGGCCGGCGCGGCCGAAGGGACGGGCGGTGAGGGCAACCTCCAGGATGGGCGCGGCGCGCTCGGCGTCCTCACCGAAGACCTCGAAGAAGTCCCCCATCCGAAACATCACGACACAATCCGGGTGGGCCCTCTTGGCGGCCCAGTACTGGCGCACCGCGGGAGTGTCCGGAGCCGCGGTTGCCATCCCCGATTCCGAGGCCACCGCGCCAGCCGAATTCAAGCGGCCACGAGCTGCCAAGCGCTGGTCGCCGTGACCCGGGCGGTGACGACCTCACCCGGGCTCGCCGGCCGCTCCAGCCAGGTGACCCGGTTCTGCCGGGTCCGGCCGTGGGCGCGGCCATCCTCTCCCCGGCCCTCCACCAGGACCTCGACCTCCCGGCCCAGTAGGGCCCGGTTGCGCTCTTCGCTGATCCCTCGCTGCAGGGCGAGGACCTCCTGCAGCCGCCGCTTCTTGACCGCCAGCGGCACGTCGTCGGGCCTGCGGTAGGCGGCTGTCCCCGGGCGAGGTGAGTAGGCCTGGACGTGGACGGTGTCAAAACGCACCGCCCCGAGCATGTTCAGGGTCTCCTCGAACTCGTCTTCGGTCTCACCGCAGAATCCCACGATCACGTCGGTGCTGAGCGCAATCGCCTCCACCCGCCGCCGCGCCTCAGCCAGCACCTTCAGGTATTCCCCGACCCGGTACTCCCGCTTCATCCGGCGCAGGCAGCTGTCGCTCCCCGACTGGACCGGGAGATGCAGCTGCTCGCAGGCG
The DNA here is from genome assembly GCA_050733915.1 of Candidatus Dormibacteria bacterium. Lineage (GTDB taxonomy): Bacteria > Chloroflexota > Dormibacteria > Aeolococcales > Bog-877 > Bog-877. The sequence goes on from JBOHUH010000099.1 coordinate 9,579, forward strand.
CTGGGGAGGTCAGCGATGGCGTCGAGGAGTCTGCCGGAAGCGTTCCGCGGGTGAGAGGTGAGGAAGCGCAGCCTCCTCAGACCGGCGACGCCGTCGATCCGGGCCATCAGCTCAGGGAGCCCGGAGCCGTCGGCCGGATCCCTGTACGAGTTCACGTTCTGGCCGAGCAGGGTGATCTCGACCACCCCGCGCTCGACCAGGCGCCGCGCCTCCGCCTCGACCTCCCCCATCGGCCGGCTCCGCTCCCTTCCCCTGACAAAGGGCACGATGCAGTAGGTGCACATCTCGTTGCAGCCGAGGATCACCGGCAGGTACGCCAGCAAGCGGTCTGAGGCGGGCAGCGGCACCGGACCCTCGAGAGCGCCCTGGTAGAGGTCTCGCAAGCGGGCGAAGAAACCGTCCGGCTCCCGCATGTCGAAGACGTAGTCCAAGTGCCGAAAGCGCTTGAGGAGTCCGCCGCCGTGCTCCCCGACCATGCAACCGGTGAGGGCGATCGCCCTTCCCGTTCGCCGCTGCTTCCAGGCCGCCAGTTCGCCCAGTCGACTGCTGGCCCGGTCCTCGGCATGCTGGCGCACCGCGCAGGTCACGAGCACCGCCAGGTCGGCGTTTTCCAGTTCCACACCGGGCACCATGCCGAGCTCGGAGAACTGCTCGGCGAGGAAGTCCGCGTCGGCGCTGTTCATCTGACAACCCACCTGCCAGATGTTGACCCGGGGCGCCCGGTCGCCACTCACCGTGATTGGGATGCGGGAAGGTCGCGCCTCAAGGAGGGGCAGGGGTCGAAAGACTGACCGGGGAGCGCTGGAACCCGTCAGCGCACCTCCACCACCAACCTGATCCCGGTGCGCTCCTCGCCGTCGATGGCGATATCAATAAAGGACGGGATGCAGACCAGATCGAGCCCCCCCGCGGCGACATAGCCCCTCGAAATCGCGATCGCCTTCACCGCCTGGTTGATGGCTCCCGCCCCGATCGCCTGGATCTCCACCCGGTGCTGGGTGCGGACGACGCCAGCTATCGCTCCAGCCACTCGCACCGGCTGCGAGGTGGCCGAGACCTTGAGTACTTCCACTGGGGTGGCGGCGCTCCCGCCGGTGGGCGAAGTCGGGATTGACAAGATGTCCAAGGTCCTGAAGTGTGATGGGATGATAAGGCCTAAAAGGTCAGTGGCGGACCCCCGGGCGGCCAACTCGCCGGATTCCGGCGCATCGCCAACTGCCCTGCGAAGCTGACGAGCAGGCACAGTAGCACCGCGCCGAGGGCCAGCACCAGCATGAAGTCGGTGCGGTCCAGGTGGGAGGCGCCCCAGGTTGCCACCAGCGCGCCTAGTGCCCGGCCCAGGACTGTGAACCACAGTGCGGCGCCCATAGCCTGTCCGATGCCCTCACCCGGGGTTCTGGTCTGGATCCGGTTGAAGCCCCAAACCTCCTGGAGAGCTCCACTTCCGGCGAATAGGATGAGAGCGGCTGCGACCACCCAAGCTCCCAGCAGAGCACCCACCAGCCCGGCCACCAGGAGGTGGAGGTATCCGATCGTGACGATGCTCCTGCGTCGCACCTGAGGGAGCCGGAGGGCGACTGCGCTGGCCACGATCGAGCTGACGCCCACCAGCATGTAAAGGAGGCCAACCTGGTTGGTGTGGACGTGAAAGACGTATCGGGCCAGGGGCACGAAGTACACCTGAATCACACTCGCCAGAGCAGCTCCCAGGGTCGCCTGGAAGACAAAGAGGCGAGTAGTCGGCTCGAAGAGCAGCAGTTGGAATCCGCGCCTAAGTGTCGGCCAGGGGCGTTGCGACTGATACGCGTGGGCGAGCCAAGCCGCCGGCTGAGCGCCTACTTTGATCATCAGCGCCCCGGCTAGAAGGAAGGTCAGCCCGTCGATCGCAATCAACATGGTGGGCGGCAGGACGAGCAACAGCAGTGCGCCAAGGCCCGGCGCAACGATCAAGGCGGACTCAGACACTACTGAGAGCAGGCTGCTTCCGGCCGGCACCAGCGTGGGCGGCAATATGACCGCCACCAACCTTCGGCGTCCGGGGTCGTACAGGGCCGAGGCGGCCCGACTCCCCGCAGCCGCTATGAGGACCACGATCAGCAGGTGGCCCTCGGCGCCACATATCGTGAGCGCCACGAGGGCGGCTCTCACCAAGTCCAACGCGACCAGCCGCCGACGGCGATCACCTCGGTCCCCCAAGTACCCCCCTATCGGGAGCAGTGCGAGGAGGGGGGCAGACTCAAATACGAAGAGCAGGCCGACCCCCACTTCCCCGCCAAGCCGATAGCAGATGATCACGAGCGCCGGGAGGGTCAGAAAGTCTCCGTACCAGGACAGCAGCCCGCCCAGCCATAGCGCTCGGAAGCGAGGTACGAGCAGAGGAGCCCGCCACCGACTCGGCCTTTCAGTTATCTCCACGCATCCCCCAAGCCTGCCGCTGGCCACAGAGCGTGGAAAGTGTAAGGAGACAGAATCCTCCGCCCCGCCGGTGGCCCCGGGCGGCCGTCGGACGGTTTGCCGAGGCAAACTGACGTTACGGTTACGTCACTTAGAAGTAAGCGCGGTGCGACACCAAGGGACTTGAAGTACCCTGTCGGCGAAGGGTTTCTGCGTCAGCTTGGACTGAGCAGAGAAGCTACATCACGTCACGGGAGAGAACGCACATGAGCACGTGGAACCTGAGCGAGTGGGGCCGCTGATCTAGTTGCCTGGGAGGGACGCACTCCCTCCCCGAGCGGATCACAAGGAGAGCAGTTCCTCGGTGGGCTGCTCTCTTTCGTTTGCCACGGTCATCAGGTCGGCATCACTCATGCTATCGAACGCCCCGACAGCCACCGGGTCAAACTGCGTCCCCGAGCAGCGCCGCACCTCCGCCCTCGCCTCTTGCACCGACATCGCCTGACGATAGGGGCGATCCGAGATCATCGCATCGAAGGCGTCTGCGATCGTGAAGACTCGCGCCGCCAGCGGTATTGCCTCACCGGCCAACTTGTTTGGGTAGCCGTTGCCATCGAAGCGCTCGTGGTGGGCCAAGATCACCTCTCTAGCCTTCTCCAGCTGCCTCACATCAGCGACCAGGAGAGCGCCCAACTCTGGGTGTGTGCGCATTACCTTCCACTCGTCGTCCGTAAGCGGTCCAGGCTTGTGGAGAATGGCATCAGGCACCCCGATCTTGCCAATGTCGTGGAGGAGTGCTCCATGGCACAGGCGTAGCAGCTCCTCATCTGAGAACTTGAGGTGCCGCCCCATCGCGAGTGAGTAGTTGACCACCCGGCGACAGTGACCCTCGGTGTCGCTATCGCGAAGGTCTATGGCCTTGGAGAGACTCACCAGGGTGGCGTTGAATCCACTCTGGGCCTCCACGGCCCTGGCTTGCTGGGCCCGCATCCATCTATTGGTGGCGGTCTGGACAATCGCGACAGGAGCAGCCAGAGTCACCAGCGCTCCAATAGGGCTAAGCCACACGCTGGCAGCAACTACCCCGATGCCAGTGAGGCCATACCCGATGTAGTAGGGTCCCAAATCGAGCACGTTTCGCAAGAAGTCTCCAAACTGAAAGTTGTCCACTCCTTGGTCAGAGACCATCACCAGTCCCAGGAGTCCATGGTTGGCCAGCCACGCGGCCAGCCCCCCGCAGGAGCCGGCAAGTAGAACCCATCCGATGGTCAGACCGGGTCGGCTCATGACGATGTGATAGAGCCAAAACGCCGACGCATACACGAGCAGGCTCATCGCGGCGTTGAACAGGGTGCGGAGATCAAACCGTCGCCGAATGACGGCGCTGGTGACCAGCGAAGCAATGCTCGAGGCCGCGGCCGCAGGCAGGCCTAGCAAATAGACCGCCCCGATGCTCGCGTAGGCCTTGGCACTGAAATTCATCCGCCCATGCCCGACTTTGAGGCCCACTATCCCGCGCGTCTCCAGCAACCCGACGAGGGCGAAGACGATAACTAGCCGCTGCCAGTCGAACGGGGGGTGCAAGTAAAGAGCTCCCACCGCCGTAGCTGCGGCGGTGGTGGCCCCCACTACGAGGGTAACTGCCAGACGGTGACCGCTCTGCACCGGCGTGGGCGTTTCGGTCGCCTCGTCGCTATGAGGCTTGAGTCGAACCGCCAGCGGGCGTGGGCCCGCCACGCCAGCGGTACGAGCTCCGACCGCCGAACCCACCACTGACCGGATGCTCACCGATGGAGACCCGGGAACGGACCACCCACATCGCGGCCCACCGAGCCGAGGCCAGACCACCCCGGCGATCGGGGGAGCAGCCAGTTCAAGATACGGCTAACGAATCGCAAAGATCAGTCCCTCGCCAGAGTCGTCCCTTCCAACGGACCAGCGCAGTCTACCCCGGCGATTCTGAGTTCAGGATGCG
>JBOHUH010000100.1:0-6825 GCA_050733915.1 Candidatus Dormibacteria bacterium
TGCTCCAGAACCTCACCCTGGCCCCGGTTCGGGTGCTGCGCAAGTCCCGCCAGGAGGCGGAGGCGATCGCCGACGACCTGCTCCGCCAGTTCGGCCTGCTCGACAAACGCAAGGAATACCCAGACCGCCTCTCCGGCGGCCAGCAGCAGCGGGCGGCGATCGCCCGGGCGCTGGCGATGCAGCCGCGGCTGATGCTCCTCGACGAGGTCACCTCTGCCCTCGACCCCGAGCTGGTGGCCGAGGTGCTCAGCGTGATCCGGGGACTGGCGGGGGCGGGCATGACCATGGTGATCGCCACCCACGAGATGGGCTTCGCCCGGGACATCGCGAACCGGGTCTGCTTTTTGGATGGTGGCGTCATCCTGGAGCAGGGTCCCCCGGCCGCCATATTCCGCCAGCCGAAGGAGGAGCGTACCAAGCGCTTCCTGCAGAGCCTCACCGAGGCCGGCCGGCTCTGACCCTGCGACCGGAGTGCCCGCGGGCGGCGCCGCCAATCCGGCCGCAGCTCACCAGCTCGACACCCACCGCCCGACTCCTGCAGGGTGGGGCCGTCTCTGCCCATGGCCCAGTCACGGTCGCCAGCGGCGCTGAGCGCGCGGTTCGAGAGGCGGTCCTGGGTCGCACGCGCAGAGCGACCGTCGGCGGCGCTGTGGCTCCGGCTCGGCCAGGCTCGCGCGGGTGGCGGCGGTCCGAGTGGAATCCACCCTAATATCGCGGCGTTGCCTCAGCCCAGCTGCCGATCCGCGCCGCGACCTGCCCCGCTGGCGGCCGCACCCGGCGGAGAGTTCACCCGGTGGCCTGGCCAGCACCGCCCAGAGCGGCCCGCCACCGGGCCTTTGCGGCCTCCGGCGCCGAGCCACCAAACACAAAGGAGTGCCAGATGAGCTTTGTCCACATGCCCCACCCCCGCACCACCGCGATCCTGTCGGGCACCGCCGACGGCCCGGCGCGGGTCAACGATCAGCTCGACCGGAGCAACCCCGCCAGCCGCTTCAACGCCTGGCTGGCGGTCAAGGTCACCTCTGCCGTGGGCAGCATGTGGTGCGCCTACATCTTCGCCATCCTGGCCCTGATCGGACTCCCGGCAGCGCTCAAGCCGGGTGGCGAAGGGGTTATCGCCTGGGTGGCCCAGACCTTCCTGCAGCTGGTCCTCCTCAGCATCATCATCGTCGGCACCAACGTCCAGAGCGCCGCCGCCGACAAGCGCGCCCAGGACACCTACGCCGACGCCGAGGCGGTGCTGCACGAGGCGATGCAGATCCAGGCCCACCTGACCTCCCAGGATGAGCTCCTCAGCTCGATCGTGGCCGGGCGCAAGGCCTGACCTGGGGCCTGCTTTCGCTCACCTACACTTGCTCGGTTGGCTCCGCGCCGGGGCCGTTCGGCAGCCGAGGGGAGGGAACCCATGTCCGGTCGGGCGGTTCTGATCACCGGCGCCTCGAGGGGGATCGGCAGGGCCACCGCCAAGGCCTTCGCCGGGGCTGGCGACCGGGTGGCGCTGCACCACCGCGACTCGGCCCAGCTGACCGAGGAGCTGGCGGGATCGCTGCCCGGGGCGGGACACGTGGTGCTCCGGGCCGACCTCGGAGATCCCGACGCCGCCCGGGGGCTGGTGGAGGCTGCCGCCGCCGCCCTCGGAGGGATCGACGTCCTGGTCAACAACGCCGGGGTCAGCCTGCGCCACGACATCACCAGCGACGACTTCGAGACGTGGCGCAGCGCTTGGGAGCGAACCCTGGCGGTCAACCTCACCGGCCCCGCCTTCGTCACCTACTGGACGGTCCAGCAGATGCTGGGGCGGGGTGGCCGGATCATAAACATCAGCTCCCGCGGCGCCTTCCGGGGGGAGCCGGGCCAGCCCGCATACGGGGCCAGCAAGGCCGGCCTCAACGCCTTCGGGCAGTCGCTGGCCAAGGCCCTCGGAGGCTATGGGATAGCGGTGATGACCCTCGCCCCGGGATGGGTGGCCACCGACATGTCCAACGAGGAGCTGAAGCAGCCCCGTGGCGAGGAGATTCTCAACGAGAGTCCCTGGGGCAGGATCGCCCGACCCGAGGAGGTCGCCGCCGCGGTGCTCTTCTTCGCCTCGGACGAGGCCGAGTTCACCAGCGGCGCGATCCTCGATCTCAACGGAGCCTCCTACCTGCGCAGCTGACCTGACGGGAGTGCTCCCGGCCCCGGGGTGAACATATGGGGCTTGCGCGTCAACTCTCAGTCGAGGGGCAGCCGGGGTGGAGGCACCCGATCCAGGCCGAACTCCTGGTGCATCGCCGCCACCGCCTGGGACACCCGGGCGTTGTCCACCACCAGGGAGATGCTCAGCCCCGATGACCCCTGGGCGATCGTCCGGATGCCGATCTCGCGATCCGCGACCGCGCTGAGGATCCGGGCCGCGGTCGACGGAACCACCTGGATCCCCTCTCCCACGGCCACCACCACGCCGACCTCATCGACCTCCTCCACCGCGGCGATCGAGGTGCTGCCCCGAAGCGATACCCGCTCGCGCTCCAGCCGGCGCCGCACCCGGGGGGCGTCTGGCCTGCCCACCACCAGGGAGATGATGTTCTCGGCCGAGGACTGGGTCACCACCAGGGTCCTGATCCCGTCCGCGTCCAGTGCTGCGAAGACGTGGGCAGCAAGGCGGGCAAAGGGGATCGAGCGGACTCCTGAGACGGTGAACAGGCTGGCCTCGGAGGTGGCGGCCAGGGCAGTGACCGCTGAGGGGGTCGGAGCGGCGGCCCCGATCTCGGTGCCCTGGGCGTGGGGGTCGAAGCTGTTGCGGATCCGCACCGGGATCCCGGCCAACAGGGGCAGGTCGAGAGCCTTGGGATGGAGGATGCGGGCGCCAAAGAAGGAGAGTTCGATCGCCTCGCGATAGGAGAGCTGGGGGATCACCTGGGCCTGGGGCACCTGCTGAGGGTCGGCGGTCATCATCCCCGCAACATCGGTCCAGATCCAGATCTCGCTGGCTGGCAGGGTGGCGCCGAGGATGGTGGCGCTGTAGTCGGATCCGCCTCGGCCCAGGGTGGTGCAGTGGCCCTCGCGGCTGGCCGCCCGGAACCCGGTCACCACCGGTATCACGGGGCGCTCCAGGAGCGGCCCCAGCCGGGCCCGCACCCTCTGGTTGGTGGGCTCGAAGAGGAGCGTGGCATTACCGTGGTTGTCGTCAGTCACGATCAGCTCGGTGGCGTCCACCGACTCGGCCGCAAGCCCCCGGGCGCGCAGGGTGGCCGCCAGCAGGCTGGCCGACATCACCTCGCCGAGGGAGGCCAGCGAGTCCAGGGCACGGGGTGTGGTCTCCCCCAAAAGGGCGAAGCCGAGGCAGATCTCCCCGAACCTGGCCAGTTGCGCCTCCAGCTGGGCCTCCACCGCGGCCCGCTCGGCGGGGGCGACCAGCTGATCGCAGACCTCGGTGTGACGCTGGCGCAACTCCTCCCCCACGGCCCGCCAAGCCGCTGTCTCTCCCCGGGTCGCGGCCTGGGCGGCGCTCAGCAGAGCGGTGGTCACTCGCTGTAGGGCCGAGACCACGACCACCCACCGGCCCCTGGCGGCGTACTCCTGGATAGTCGAGGCGCTGGCTGCCATGCGCTGCGGGTCGCCCACCGAGGTTCCCCCGAACTTCATCACCCGCAGAGGTCCTCCGGACGCGCTCATCCCAAAATCCCTACCGCCCTGAGGCGCCCCTTGGCGCCCAGGTTGTCGATGGCCAGGTCCAGCGCGCTCGCCGCCACCCCGCGGCGGCGCCAGATCTCCACCAGTTGGCGCGACACGTCGGTCCCGGTACCGCGCAGGATCGCCAGCACCGAGGGTCCCGCGCCGCTGAGGCAGATGCCGAGCAGATCGCTGTCCCGCAGATCCAGGCACTCCTGGAGCCCAGGCACCAGCTCGGCTCGGCGTGCCTGGTGCCAGCGATCGGCGAAGAACTCGGGCTCGAAGCTGAACTCCCCGGAGAAGGCGGAGGCCACCAGCAGGGCGGCCCGCTGCAGGTTGTGCACCGCGTCGCTGCGCCCGTACTGCTCGGGCAAGCTGGCGCGAGACTTGTGCACCGCAACCCCGGTGTCAGGAACCACGACCACGAAATGAAACCCGCTGGGTACCTCGACCTTGCGGGTGAGCACCGGTCCCCCACCACCATCCCCGGCCGCCACCACCAATCCCCCGAGATAGGCGGCGGCAACATTGTCGGGGTGGCCATCCAGCTCGGCGGCGATTCCCAGCAGGATCGCCTCGCCGGGAGGATTCGGTACCAGCTGAGCCCCGATCAGCAGACCCGCCACGATCCCCGCCGCGCTCGAACCCAAGCCCACCCCGGGCGGGATCGCGCTCCGCAGACGCAGCCTAAGCGAGGGCGTGGGAGCTCCCGACCAGGCGAGGATCCGGGCCAGGCCCTGAACCACCAGGTTGGAGGCGTCCCTGGGCAGCTGCCCGCCGCCCGCGCCTTCGCAGCTGAGCTCGATCCCCGCCCGGGAGCCGGGCGTGGCGGTGACCGAGAGGTGGAGATCCCAGGCCAGGGCGGCGCAGTCGAAGAGACAGCCCACGTTGGCCGAAGTGGCAGGAACGACCACTTCCTGGAGAGCGGGCACGGCCCTCTCGACGCTCATCGAGAGTCAGGGCCCCGCCGCTCCGGCGTGGGCGACGGAACCTCGGGATCTGGATCTGACAGGTGGAACTCCCCTCTCAACTCAAGGAGCGGCGCGACAACGCCGACGATACCGGTCCGCTGGGTCGCAGTCGCCCGCACCGCTCACCCTGGAGTCGCTGTTCGAGCCGCGGGCCGGTCCCCAGGAGTGCCCGGGTCACCGGGACCGGCGCCGGCCGCCTTCACCGGACTGCCCCACAGATGCGACCGATCCGTCTCGGGCCCGCGGGTGGGACCATCGCCAAACTCGAAAATGTGGCGATGAAGAGATACCGGGTCGGGATTCTTGGCGCCACCGGCGTGGTGGGCCAGCGGCTGGTCCAGCTCCTCCATAACCACCCCTGGTTCGACCTCGAGGAGCTGGTGGCATCCGAGCGCTCCAGTGGACGGCCGTACGGTGAGGTGGTCTCCTGGCACGCCCCGGTGCCGGTGCCGGCACGTGCGGCCGCCCTAGTAGTCAAGCCGCTGGCCCCCGACCTCGAGTGCGACTTTGTGCTCTCGGCGCTGGACGCCAAGGTGGCCGGCAAGGCTGAGACCAGCTTCGCCGCCGCCGGATACCCAGTCGTAACCAATGCCCGGCAGCACCGCCTCGACGGCGACGTTCCCCTGCTGATCCCGGAGGTGAATCCGGACCACCTGGCGATCCTGCCCCACCAGCGGAGCCTGCGCCACTACACCAGCGGCTTGCTGGCGACCAACCCCAACTGCTCTGCGGTGGGGCTGGCCCTGGTCCTCAAGCCACTTCAGGATGCCTTCGGGATCATCGAGGTGTCAGTGGTGACCATGCAGGCTCTCTCCGGGGCGGGCATCCAGGGGGTTTCGGCCATGACCATCCTGGACAACGTCCTACCCCACATCCCCGGTGAGGAGGGCAAGGTGGAGACGGAGTCGGCCAAGATCCTGGGTGACCTCGCCGACAACCACTTCGTATTTTCCGACATGCGTATCAGCGCCCAGTGCAACCGGGTCGCGGTCGCCGATGGCCACACCGAGGCGGTCTCGGTTCGGCTGAAGCGCACGGCCAGCGCCGAAGAGCTGCATCAGGCGCTGGCCGACTTCAGCGCGGAGCCCCAGCGCCTGCAGCTGCCGACCGCGCCGCCCCATCCGATCCAGGTCTTCACCGTCCCGGATCGGCCTCAACCCTTGCTAGATCGTGAGGCCTCCAGAGGCATGACCGTCAGCGTCGGGAACATCCGGCCTTGCGCCGTACTCGATTGGAAATTCACGGTGCTGGTCCACAACGCGGTGCGGGGCGCTGCGGGTGCTGCTCTGCTCAATGCCGAGCTCCTCGCCACCCAGGGATACCTCGACCGCTGAGCTCGTGGTAAGGGCCCGCGGCGAACTCGGTGTGGTCGCGGCACTTTGGCGGCTCACCGCCTGAATGGGGCCCGGCGCGATGCCGGACCCCACTCGAAACTGGCTGGTTGTCAGCTCCCCGAGAGGGAGTAATCCTCGGGATAGATCCCGTCGTAGACACCCTGCGGGATGAGTCCCTTGAGGTTGCTCTTGTACATCGTCAATTGATAGGGAAGGCTAGGCACGTAGACTACCGGGAGCTGCTTGGCTAGGTAGTTCTGGTAGGTGAAAAGCGCCTTGGTCTCGTCCGCGGTCGAGGCCGCGGTGTGGGTCGCCCGGATGTTAGCGTCGTTCGTCGGGTCGCTGTAGTCGCCGGGGTTACTGGAGGCGCCTGTCGAGAACAGCTCCCCACCAGTTGGGAAGTAGTCCGGCGCATACACCCAGCCCCCGCCCCAGGTGGCCAACTGCCAGCTGTTGCAGGGGTTGGCGAAGGTGCAGCCGTCGAACACCGTGCCGATGACGGTGTCGAACGGTTGCGAGGTGAGGTTGAGGTCGATTCCAGCCACCGACTTCATCGTCGACTGCATGGACTCCATCTCGTTGGTCAGCTCGGTTGCGCCGCTCTCGTACAGCATTGTGAAGCTGAGCTGCTGACCCGCCTTGACGTTCTTGCCACAGTCACCGGTCGCGGTTCCGGGCTTGGAGCAGACGCTGACCCCGCCGGGATTGACGGTCCAGCCGTTGTTCTTGAGCAGGTTGACTGCCTTGGTCGGGCTGTACGGGTAGACCTGGCCGTTTTTCTCGAGCGGGCTCGCGTCGGGGTTGTTGGCGGGATAGACGGGCACCGGCCCGTTGTTCGGAGAGCCGATCCCGGCCGCGAAGTCCTTGAT
>JBOHUH010000101.1:0-12568 GCA_050733915.1 Candidatus Dormibacteria bacterium
GAGTGCCGTGGCGGTGCGGATTGTCGGATCAGCCAGGTGGTAGAAGGTCCGATACCGTTCTTTTCACTTTGCGAGCATCACAGCCTCCCCTTCATCGGCAAGGCCCACATTGGATACATCGCTCACGAGCACATCCTGGGTCTCTCCAAGCTGACCCGCCTGGTCCACCTCTTTGCGCGACGATTTACGGTTCAAGAACGGATCGGGCAGCAGCTCGCGGACGCAATGGTTGCGATCTTGATCCCGCACGGGGTCGCGGTCCGGCTCGAGGCTGTACATCTCTGCACTCAGATGCGAGGCGTTCGTGAGGTGGAATCGGTGACTCGCACGGTCTATTGGCGGGGCAACTATGATGCAGACGAAGCCCTGCGCCGGGAGTTCCTAGCCCTCTGCGCGCAGCGCAGTTGACCTCTGCCGACACCGGCACGATCGGGGTCCATCCGAACACCGCGATCATCGTCCCATCACCGACGGCCCGCCGTCGCCGTCCACCCCATCGGTTCCGGCGGACCCGTCTTTTGGTCTGGATCCGGTGATGCGCTCGTCGGAGCGGCACGATCAGGACGGGGGAATCCACGCCGAGTCGACCCGGCCCGCCCGGCGGGTACGGGACAAAACCGACGAGCGGCTATTGGAGCGGCCTCCCGTGGCTGGGACCAGCGCCCGCACTGGCCCTGGCGTGGCACCGAATCGGACTAGCCCGGACTCCGAATCTACCCTGGTGAAAGTGGACTCCGAGAACACGGTGAACGATCCTTGGGCTTGACTCAGGACTAGGGTACAGGGTTTATCCTGAGGCCGTGCGCAGTTCAGAGGCGGCGGCTGAGGCGGGTGTGAACGTCCAGACCCTCCGCTATTACGAACGCCGCGGATTGCTTCCTGAGCCCGCCAGACGCCCCTCCGGATACCGGGCCTACGACCCAGATGCGGTTCGCACCGTGCGGTTCGTCAAACGCGCACAACACCTCGGCTTCACCCTTGGAGAGATCGACGTGCTGCTCGACCTTGCAGCGGGCGGTCCCGATAGCTGCGATGCCGTTCGTGCGCTCGCGACTGAGAAGGTCACGCAACTTGACGAGAAGATCTTGAGTCTCGCCGCCATGCGCGAGTCCCTGGCTAAGCTCGTCGAGTCGTGTCAACTTCCACGCAGCGAGCGCAGTTGCCCGCTCCTCGATGCCGTCGGTGGCGCGGCGCTCTCCCGGAGGTCGTGACACGCCCGGCACAAGCCAACCAGAAGTCCGCGTTCAGATACTCCATGTCCCCGGCTGCACGCTACTAGCTGAGGCACGGACCGCGGTCCGCAACGCCATATCCGACACCCACATCGACGTAGTTACCGAGGAGATCGAGGGCGACTACCCGTCGCCCTCGATTCTCATCAATGGCATCGACGTGGCCGGAGCGGTGGGCGAGTCAGGCGCCGCGTGCCGCTTGGACGTCCCCACGGAGACTCAGATTCGTGCGAAGTTGTCTCAAGCTGCCGGCGCGCCATGATCCACCATGCCGGTAACCAGAGCGTATGGTCTTCGCGGATTCCCTTGCCGCCCTTGACTGCCGGCACGCGACCTCAGCGTCTGCCCGACCGCTGACAGCCGGCTCGTGCCACCAAGTGGATCTCTTCGTAGCTCTCGCACTGGTCGTATAGCTGGTGCCGCGCCCCCTCGGTGTTCGGCCCAGTTTGCAGGGAGTCTTGGTCGGAACACGGCGGCGGTGGCGCACCGCGTCGCGGTGCGCGGAGGATGGCGTTTAGCGGCGGTGCGTGCGGTGACGGAACTCGGGGTGGACACCGCCTCGTCTAAGTCCATGAGCGCGATGACTTCGTGGGCGTCATGGTCATCGAGCGGGTCTTCGAATCTCTCTAGAGAGCGTTACGCAGCAGCGGTTCCCCGCTCCGTCAGGATCAGTGGCGAGGTGACGCGTCGCGGCGCTCTGCCTCGGCCTTGATCGACGTGATTGAGCGCTGCACGGTCGCCTCCCATCTCGGCGCGACCTTGCCGCCCCACCAGGCGCCTAGACCCCAGAAGTCGGTCCCCAGCGTCCCAGCGTAGAGGAAGGCTGTCCCGCTGTCGGCTTGGGCCAACTCGAAGGTCTCGGTGACGTGAGGAACGGGTCCGCGTAGTAGCCGGAAGGAGACCCGGGTTGGCCGCTCGAAATGGACTGACTCGACCGTGGTCGCGGACAGCCCGCGGCTGACCGGCGTGAAGTGCTCCGCAACCACCAGATCACTTCCGCGCTCGACGACGCGCAGTTTGGATTGCATCGCTCGAGGCGTGGAGCCTAGGTATGGCCCGGAGATGACATCGAAGACGGTTTCCGGGCGGGCGTTGATGTGATCCTGGATAGGGCCGAGGGCACGTGTGCGACGCCCAATGCCGGTGTCGAGAGTAAGGTCGCCACGCACAGTCAGCACGTAGGCGGCGCAGAGGCCCCCGACGACCGCAGCTGCGGACAGAATTCGTCGCATCAGTGCACGTCCGAGGCGGCGAGGGAACCCGTCGCCACATGAGACGCTGCGCACACCACAACGGTGGTAGTGTCAGCCCTGGTCGTGGTTCGCTGCCCCGACCCGGACCCCTGAGGCAGCCGCCTCTGGCGCCCTTGCCGATCGCAGGACGCGGCGACCGTCTCGATTGCCGCTCCCGCACGGCGGAAGTAGTGCTCAGACCCCCCCGAAAGGTGGTCGCCCGATGATACTGCCACCCTCGCAGCGGCCCATCCCCCGAGACGGGCGACAGCACGGCTGAGACAGCGGACCATGCTGGTGTCCCTCAGCAGCACTCCGACCCAGACGGACCGAGGATCGAGGGTCCGCTGCAGGCTCATCGGCGGACTGCCGCGATGATCGTGTAGCCAAGCAGACCGTCACGAATCGCGTCCTCTACCTGCTCTGTGATCTCACGAGCACTCCCCAGGTCCCAGTCATCCGGAATGGAAGCGCTCACTCCTTGCAGGACCGATCCCAAGGCCAGTCGCTGACGAACCACGTGAACCATCTCCAGCAATGCCGACTCCCAGCTCTCGACCTGCTGCGGCTCGAATCCGGCCTCTTTGAGGCGCTCGCCATAGCGCTCCGCCGACTCCGCATCGGCGACGCAGGCTACCCACCCGGCGAGGCCCTGAATCGCTGCGGGAACTGGACCGCTGCGAGTCACGTCGGCGAGGCCAAGGTAGCCGCCCGTTTTCACCACCCGGGCGAACTCGTGCATCGCAGTGGCCTTATCCGGGAACGTGCAAAAGGAGCACTCGCAAACCACGACGTCGTAGCTAGACTTCTCGGCGAAGCCCAGATCCTCGGAGTCGCTCACCGCAAAATTGCATCGGCCAGCTACCCCAGCATCATGCGCCGCCCGTTGCGCCGCGGCCACATTGGCGACCGAGAGATCGACACCGTGTGCGCGGCACCCCGTCGTCCGTACAAGGTGAACCGCCGACGTCCCGCGCCCGCAGGCAACATCGAGGACGCGTGAGTCCGGGCCGATACCCGTAAGTTCGGCAAGCCTGTCAGTGGTCTTGGGGCCGCCCGGATGGAAGGACTCGCCGAGAAGGAGGCGCACCCAATCCTGTGAGTACAGCTGAGCGCAGCACGCCTTGACCGTCCCAGGATCCAGACCCGCCGCGCGGGGCACGGACTCACTCATCCCGCATCGCCTCCCGGATCGAACGACTGCTTGCGGAGCCGAACGCAAAGGTGATCGGAGCTAAGTCGGCTTGGCGATGCTCGCGCTTGTCGGCACGGCGCTCGCGCTGGCGCGCCGTTAGCTGCTGCCGCGCCTGCTCGCGGTACCCGACCGTGTTGTAGGCGCAGAAGGGGATCTGGTGGCCGTCGGGGAGCAGGATCTCCTTACAGCACTTCATGAGGTTCTTTTGATTGAAGGTCCAAGGATCCATGAAGTCCTGCAGCATCACCATGAATAGGTTACGCCCCACGGCGTTCAGGTCGAAGACGCCTGGATCACAGGTCGCGCAAGTCAGGGCCAGGTCGCTGGCAGCCTGATTGGACCCAGGCAGCGCCGCAGAGGACCACAGACCCTCAAGCGCGTGCTGGGTCTCAGCTGTCCACTCCGGGACGGCGCGATTGGAGATGTAGTCCAGGTGGAGATCGACGTCGAGCAGGCGCGTGAGCGGCGTCACTCCTTCAGCCCCCAGGAGCAGGTACGCGACTGAGTTACAGGTGGGGAAGCAGCACGGGACCGGGACGAAGTCGGTGACCCGCAGGCGCTTCTCGGTTTGCTCTTCGATCGACCGCACCAGATCGGGGATGGTGAGCCGGCGCAGCGGATCGTGGTCGGGATGCCGCCCGGCGTGAAACGCTGGCTGGAAGTTGACCCCGAACACAGCAGGATGGCTGATGCCGAAGTCGATGATCCGGCCCAGTTCGTGCTCGTTCACATCGCGCTCCACCGCAGGGACGAGAATCACATTGCAGCCGATATCTGCCAGCCGGTCGAGGGCGCGCAGCTTCTCTCGGAGAATGTCGGGCTCGCCACGCAGACGCGAGTAGGTGTCGCGCTCGAACCCGTCGAACTGGAGGTAGACCGCGGGCTTCACCTCCGACAGCTGGGCGAGGAACCGATCGTCGGAGGCGATACGCTTTCCGTTGGTGTTGAGCATGACGTGGCGAATCGGCCGTTGGTTCGCCGCGCGCAGCATCTCAATGATCTGCGGATGGATGCTCGGCTCGCCGCCGGAGAACTGGACTACGTCGGCCTGGCCCTCGGTGGTGACTAGGTCGTCGAGGATGCCCTCCACCTCGTCGAGCGTGAGATTGTAGCCTGCACCTGCATTGGCGAAGCAGAGGGGGCAGTCCATGTTACAGGCACTGTTGACCTCTATGATCCCGACACACGCGTGCTGCTGGTGCTGTGGGCAAAGTCCGCAGTCGTAGGGACAACCTTGGTCGACCCCATGGTGATACGCCAGCGGGACTGTGCCCGGCTTGTTGTAGCGCGAGTTGCTCGCGTACGCCTTGGCGTCCGCGTAGACAAGCGCCTCGAAGTAGCCGTGATCCGTGCACGTCTTGCGCATGAACACCTTGCCGTCGCGCAGAACAATGTGAGCGTCGATCACTCGTCGGCACTCAGGACAGATGCTACGGGTGAGCTCGTAGAACACGTAGTCGGCATCACGCTTGGTCGGGGCTGGTGAATCCGCGCTAGCAGCTCGGCTCAGGACACGCCCTCCCGTATGTGGCGGCGCCAGGACGTAGGTGCGCACACCAGGTGGCGCTGCCACCACGGGGCGGCGATCTCATAATCGAGCCAACCAGCGCACGCGTGCGAGACGAACTCAAGGGTAGGCCCGCCCGTGCCAACAGCCGCTGGCGGCGCGCTGGCGCGGGCAGATGCTCGCGGTCGGTCGAGGCAGCGCGGGCGGGGCAGTCGAGTTCGGGCCCCACCTAATTGGCGCCAACCTGGTCGTGAGCGAGCGGCCTGGCGGTTCGCCAGAGGGAATGTCTGCCGCGCCAGTGCCAGCACCATCTCGGTCCAGAGTAGCGAATGTCCGGTTAGGGTGCGGACGGAGTTCACCGGGAGGGCCGGCAGAGGCGGAGCGGAGTCGGTCTTTGGGGCGCTGCGGTGCGCGCCTCAGACCCGCTGGGCGGCGGCTGTCCACGCCCAAGCCCTCAGTAGCCAGACCCAACTCAAGGACGCCATCCAACGTTTCGTCGGTGGGTTGGGCGCTGAGGCCCATATGCCTGTGTGAGTAAGCCCACCGACCAGCCCCTAGGCCAGGCGAACCGCCAATCTAATGCCGAGGTGCTGCATTAGCAGCACTTCCGGCGGCATCCTCGCGGTCACCGCGATACGCGTCATAGGCGGTGGTGTACTCCATCACCCGGGCCACCTCGCCGAGGAACGCCTCGTCGTGACCTGCGCGGCGCAACAGGTGGAAGCCCATGTCCATTCCGGCGCTAATCCCTGCGCCTGTAACAATTCTACCAGCGTCGACGACGCGCGCCCGGCTGATCTTGCAGCCCGGAGCAAGCTGTGCCAGCCGATCTATTGGCACCATCCCCGGAGGACTCGCCTCAGCTCGGTCGGGCTCCTTGCGACTGGTGGCAGGCAGTCCCTCCAGAAGGCCCATCTGGCCATAGACCCAGGACCCGGTGCAGACGCTGGTGAGCAGGGTGGCCTCCGGCAGTGACCTGACGTACTCGTGGAGTCGGGTGTTGTAGGTCTCGGTGCGGGTCCCCGCGCCACCCGGAATTAGGAACGCGTCCATGGCGGGGCGCTCGAGGAAGCTGTAGTTGGGTAGGACGGTGAACCCTGCCTGAGCTTGGAGCGGACGTAGAGCCTCAGCCACGAGAAACACATCGAGTGATGGGTCAAACCTCCGGGCCACCGAAAAGACTCCATAGGGAGCGGCAAAGTCGACGATCTCGACGTCCTCAAAAATGTAGATCCCCAAACGAAAGCCGGCCCGCGGTGACATCTCCACCTCCAGTTCCTAGTGCCTGTCGTCCAATCCTGGCTGCCCTCGCGAGGCCGGCAGGCGCCGGTGGGGCGCGGGCGCGCGCACGCTTGTCCAAGCCGCCCAGCGGACAGAACGCTCCGCGAACCCCACCTCCCAAAGATACGCGGGCACCACGCCCCCCACCGCTCAGGGAGTTCGCTGGCGGTAGCAGCGCCGGTCTCTCCTGGCAGCCCGACCGGTGCTCACCAGTCGCCCTCCCAAGCGTGCTCCAGCAATCGGCAGTTGCCGCTCGAGTCCCGGACGCCGCTACAAACGGGTTTCAAGTCACCCGAACCGTGGCGATCAGGCACCTGGGCGTGGCTTTGCTGCCCTTTGGTGAAGGACACGCCCAGCTGGTCGCCTCAAGCGTGGACTCGCCAACTCTGCGCCCGATGTAGACTGCGAGATAGCCGTTGGAAGGGATGGCATCGAGCACCTTGGAGTCGCTGCTGGAGACGGTCACTGGCCCAAAACCCGTGGTTTGCAGCAGCTTGATCGTGACCGACTGTCCTTGACTGAGACGGACCCGGGCAACTCCACCGCCCAGGAGTCCGTCGCACCTTCCGATCGCAATGACCGATCCACCACTGGTCTGAGCCTCTAAGGGCACCTTGCAGGTAAAGCTCAAAGTTGAGCGACCCCCGCACCCGGTCAGGGCGCCCAGGCCCGCCACCAGCAACGCGACCCCGAGCCCGAACGGGAGCGTCTGCCGCGCGCCTCCCCGGACGGTCCTCAGCACCACCGGATAGTAGTCGGCTAGCGGCTTCCGAGCCGGGCCGGGGAGCCTCCCAAGGCAAGGGTGCATGGAGCCGGCCAAGATTGCCGCCCGACTCCCGCGGAGGGGGCCGCGCGAACGGGGTCACTCGGAGGATCCCGGGACGGCCGACGTCCCATCTGCTTGATTGTGGGATCGCGGCCGCCTTACCAGCCGAGCCAGCGGTGACGCCGAGCAAGGACCTCCCTCCGGATCCCTGCGAGTCGAGGTAAGGGTGGCTTAGGCGCGCGACGGTGCTTCGACGTTCTACCGAGCCGCGCGTTGTCGGGCCCGGATCGGGTGCGGCCGATTAAGGCGGCCTGGGGCCGATGAGCGCATGTGGCCACGGTCAGAGGGCTAGCGGAGTGGCAAGCGGCGGTCCAGCTGACGCTCCCTCGGGGCGCTGCGAGCACCTGCGGGGGAATGGTCGGGCGGCGGTGAGAAGCCCTTCCCCGCAGACCACCCGGCGGCGGTCGCAAGCACCGTGCGCCGCGGTTTCAGCGGAAAAGCGCACCCGGCAGTCCGCCAAGGTCCCCCACGACCAGGTCGGGCGCGATCCCAGACCGTCCGAGGTCCTCGCTGGAGCTCACCCCGGACAGCACCAGCACCGAGCCCAGACCCGCCCGCTGCGCGCCAGCGATGTCAGCCTCGAGGTGGTCGCCGACCACGGCGATCCGACGACAGCCCGCCAGCTCCGCAGCCGCCATCGCGAAGATCGCGGGATCCGGCTTGCCGACTAAGGATGCCACCGCTCCACTCGCCACCTCGACCGCCGCCACCACGGCGCCGGTGCCCGGACGCAGCCCTCCTTGGGCGGGGAAGGTGGCGTCCCTGCTGGTGGTGAAGAGCAGGGCGCCGGCCCGGACCGACCGGGCCGCAGCGGTGAGCTGGGCGTAGTCGAAGCCCGGATACGCTCCCACGGCCACCACCGCCGCTTGGTCGGCATCCGCGGCTGGGACCACCGTGAAACCGGCATCCCGGACTTCGTCCTGGAGAGCGATCGGCCCAACCACCAAGGCGGTCCGGTGCGACAGCTCCAGGGCGCCGAGAGCCCGGGCCATCGCGGTGCCAGAGGTGAAGATCTGGGCAGGACTGGCCGGGATGCCGAACGCCACCAGCCGCTCCGCGATCGCCTCCCGCGAGCGGGCCGGTTCATTGGTGAGGAACACAAGGCGAGTCCCCCGCATCCTGAGCTCGGCTATCGCCTCGGCCGCTCCGGGCAGCAACCCGTCGCCCTGCCAGACCACCCCGTCGAGATCGACTATGAGGCCGTCGTAGTTAGTCGTCGGACCAGTTCGCGCCTCGGAGGTCCCGGTCTGCGTGGGATGGGTAACGGAAGCCGCAGTTCCCACCGACCCGAGGATCTCCCGCAGCACCACGGCGTAGTCCTGGGCCCCCAGGCCCGAGCTCACCGCCCGGGTAAACCAGTACTCGGCGGCCCGGGTCAGCGGCAGGTCGAGCCCGGCGCTGGCCGCCGCCGCGGAGATCAACTGGGCGTCCTTGCGGGCCAGGGAGAGTGGGAACCGTGGCGGCGGGCCGTCGCCCTGAAGGCCGGGTCGGCGACGCTCGGCCTGGGCCGCCAGTGGAGTAGCCGCGAGGATCGCGAAAGCGGTATCGCGGCTGAGCCCCATCCCCTCCGCCAGCGCCAGCGCCTCGCCCAGCGACCCGAGAGTGGTGAGCAGGGTCTGATTGGCGAGCAGCTTGGCAGAGGCCCCAGAGCCGAGGCCGCCCACCGGGATCACCGTCCCGAGCTGCGCCAGGATTGGCATCGCTCGGTCCAGCATCGATGCCGATCCACCCGCGAAGATCACCAGCGATCCGCCCTCCGCCTCCGCGAGACTGCCCAGGACCGGGGCGTCGATGAGCCCCGTCCCCGCCGGCAGACTCCCGGCCAAGCGCTCGATGGCCGGGCGGCCCACGGTGGACATCTCGATCACCAGCAGTGAGGATCCGGCCCCTGCACCGACGCCATCTCTTCCCTCGGTGACCGCCAGCAGGGCGCCCGGGTCGGCCACCATCGTGATCAACACCGCGGCCCGCCGGGCCGCGTCCGCCGGCGTGTCCGCGGCCAACGCACCCTGGGCCACCAGGGATGCCGCCCTTTCCGGAGACCGGTTCCAGACCACGAGGGGGTGGCCGGCGTCGAGCAGGCGACCGGCGATCCGGCTTCCCATGGCCCCCAGCCCGACCATCGCGACCCTGGTCATCGAGCCCGCTGGCGACGCGACTCCGGGAGCGGTGGCCCGGGTCTCCAGGCGGATCGACCGTCCAGGACCACCGCCCAACGCTCCACGCGGTCGACCAAGACATGGCTGCCGCGTCCGGGATCGCCTGACGGCAACTCCTGCACTTGGTGCTGGGAGCGGGCTGAGATCACCAGCGTCCCTCTCCCCTGATCCGCCATCGGGTCACCCAGGAGGATCTTGTCGGCGTCCAGGAGGCCGTCCATGTGGTTGGCCTGAACGGCGAACCCCGATTGCTGCACCGGGTCCGCACCGGAGCCGACTGAGTACAAGCGCCACCTCCCCATCGTATTGCGCCACCCAACTCTGATTAAGCGGCCAGCCTCGGATCTGGCTGACGCTGGAGGGTGCGGGCGGGCGCGGTTCTGCCGACTTGGCGCGGTGAATGTGGCCATCGGGCGAGCTGCGATGGCCGCTCCCGTGATCGTCCCGCGCCCGGCCCGGTGGGGGCAGCGTGGAGGCACCCGCCCGGACGCAATGAAAACACCCGGGGCTCAAACCTCGGAGCTCGTGAGGGACGGTGGGTAACATCCGGGCCAGGAGATGAGCACCAAGTGCGACACCAAGGGGGCCGGGGCGCCGACCACACCGCCGGGCGAGGAGCTGGTGGAAGCGGGCGTGGTGCTGGCGGCCGAGCTCGCTCTCCCAGCCCTGCTGCAGCGGGTGGTCGAACTCGCCGTGCGGATGACCGGCGCCCGATACGGGGCGCTTGGCGTCACCGGGCCGGGAGGCCGCATCGTCGACTTCGTCACCCTCGGGATCGATCCCAAGCGGCGGACCGCGATCGGCTCGCTCCCCAGCGGCAGGGGAATCCTCGGGGCGCTGATCCGCGACCCCAAGCCGCTGCGGCTGGCTCGCCTCCAGGACGACCCTCGCTCAGCCGGCTTCCCTCCAGAGCACCCGCCGATGACCACCTTCCTGGGGGCACCGGTGCGGGCCAGAGGCCAAGTCTTCGGCAACCTATATCTCACCGAGAAGGCAGGTGGCGCACTCTTCACCGCCGCGGACGAGGCGGCCGTGGTCACCCTGGCCACCCAGGCGGGAGTGGCCATCGCCAACGCCCAGATCTATCGCGAGTTGCAGCAGCGGGAGCAGTGGCTAGGCGCCCTCCACGAGGTCACCGCGGCCCTGCTCGCCGGCCGGTCCACCCCGGCGCTGCTCGAGGCCATCGTCGCCAGCGCCCGAGTCCTGGCCGAAGCTGACCTCGCCGCCATCGCGCTGGTAGAGGCGCCCGGGGTGGTGTCGCTGCGGGTGGTGGCGGCGGACGGCAAGGGCGCCGACGACCTTCTGACCGCACCCAGTCGTAGCTCAGGCACGGTCTCCCACGCGGTCCTCAGGACCGGACAGGCCGGGGAGGTCCGGGGCGACTCGCGCACCCTGGAAAGCAGCCTGGTGGCGGCTGCCCAGGTGCCCATCTCCGCGCTGATGGTGGTGCCGCTGAAGCTGGGTGGCCAGATACGGGGGACGATAAGCCTCACCCTCTCCCATCCCGGAGCCGCCTTCGCGCCGGGGACCCTCAGCCTGCTGGAGAGCTTTGCCAACCAGGCCTCACTCGCCCTCGACTACGCCAGAATTCAGGCCCGCTCGCTGGAACTGGCGGTGTTAGAGGAGCGCCAACGTATAGCCCGCGATCTGCATGACGAGCCAGTCCAGGCGCTGATCCATCTCGCCCGCCGACTCGAGGCGATGGCTGCCGACCCCAGCGCCATCCGCGACTCAGCGGCCGGCCTCGAAGAGACCCGAGAGTTGGCCGTAGCCATCGTCGACGGACTGCGCCAGTTGACCGAAGGCCTGCGCTCGGAGGTTCTGGAGCGCCAGGGTCTGGCCCATGCGCTTGCGGACCTCGCCGATCGCTTCAGTGCCCGGAGCGGGATTCCCGCCGCTTTCACGCGGCGCGGTGCCAGCGGCCGTTGGAGCCCCGCGATGGAGAGGGACCTGCTCCGGGTGGCCCAAGAGGCCCTCAGCAACGTCGAGCGCCACGCCCAAGCTAGCCGGGTCCGGGTGAGTCTCGTCGAGGCTCCAGGCGCGCTTACGCTGAGAGTGTCCGACAATGGCAGGGGGTTTGTGCCAGGTCCCGTGGGTGGGGTTAGCGACGGCCTGGGCACGATGGGTATGCGTGAGCGCGCGGCAGCCCACTCCGGGCAATTGCAGATCGAGTCCGGCCCAGGCAGGGGAACCGTTGTGCGAGCCGTCATCCCCACTAAAGGCGGTGTGAGCGGCGCGCAGAAGCACCCTGCTCGAGGTGGGTGATTCCACGGGTTTCCGCTACGGCCTGGAGGGCTAGGCTCAGTTGGTGAGCCGGGCCCAGACCACCATCCTGATCGCCGAGGACCACGCCCTTGTGCGCGAGGGCACGCGGCAGATCCTCGGGGGCCACGAGGAGTTCCGGGTAGTGGCTGAGGCGGCGCGCGGCGACGATGCGGTGCGGACGGCCCTCGAGTTGCGACCACAGGTAGTCCTGATGGACATGCGCATGCCGGGGGTCAACGGGATCGAGGCAACCCGCCAGATCCTGGCGCAGGCTCCAGGCACCAAGGTGGTGATCGTCAGCGCCCACGAGGACGAGGACTACGTCAGAGAAGCTCTGGCGGCAGGTGCCGTAGGGTACATCCTCAAGACCGCTCCGGCCCGAGAGCTGATTGACGGCGTTCGCGCGGTCGCCGCCGGAGCGCTAGTACTAAGTCCCAGCCTCTCCCGCCGCCTGGCCCAGGCCCGCCAAGATCCGGCCCGGGCCAGCGACCGGCTCACCGGCCGGGAACTCGCGGTGCTGCGGGAGATCGCGCAGGGGCACACCAACAAAGAGACGGCCCACAACCTCGATATTGGCCTGCGCACAGTCGAGGGTCACGTCCGCAACATCTTTGAGAAGCTCCGGGTGGGTTCCCGCACCGAGGCCGTTGTGTACGCCGCCAACCACGGCATCGTCTCGATCGAACCGACCGAGCAATGATGGGTGAGGGGCGCCGGCAGCGGGGTTCCGGCAAGGCGCGCGCGAGCCCAGCCACCAAGGATCCGGACCGACTGCTCCACACCTGGTGCGTGGAACTGGAGGACCAGCGGCATAGGTTGGCCGATCAACTCAACGACGACCCAGTGCAGACACTGGCCCATGTGACGCGCC
>JBOHUH010000102.1:0-16543 GCA_050733915.1 Candidatus Dormibacteria bacterium
GCAGGTCGAAAGCCGCGAAGGTCGCCCCGGGAACCGCGGCCGCCCCGATGAAGTTGGCGATCCCGGTGATGGTGAAGGTGCGCGGTCGGCCCGGGAGCAGGACCTTGACTCGCTCACCGACCGAGAAGTGGTATTTCTGCGCCGTCGCGGCGTCCATCACCACGTCGCCCGACGAGGTCGGGGGCCGTCCCTTGACCAGCTGGAACGGGGAAAGCCGGGGGTTGGGATCGTAGCTGAGCCCGTCAGCGGGCTCGATCCCGGTCTTGATCGGGACGCCGTTGTGCCCGACGAAGCGAGCATAGCCGCTGACCGAGCCATTGGCGTAGGCCACTCCGGGAAGGCGCCCGATCCGATGGAGCAGCGCGTCTGGGATGTTGAGTATTCCCGGCGCCTGGACCTCAAAGCTCACGTGCCGGTAGACGTTTCCGTAGAGCGCACCGATGGTGCCGTTCAGGGTCCCGGTGAGGATCAGCGTTCCTGAGACAAACGTCACCCCGAGGATGATCGACAGAGCGGTAAGCGTCAGTCGCAGCTTGCGGGCGAGCAGACCCTTGAGGGTGATCTTCCACATCTCAGCTCCTCAGGCTTCTCATCTGGTCAAGTACCGAGTCTGCGGTCGGCAACGCCAGGTCGCCGACCAGCCTCCCGTCCGCCAGGAACACCACCCGGTCGGCGCTTGCGGCGGCGCCGGGATCGTGCGTGACCATCACCACGGAGTGGTGGAGCTCGGCCACCGCCTCGTGCAGGAAGGCCAGCGTTTCAGCCGCGGCGTTCGAGTCCAGATTGCCGGTGGGCTCATCCGCCAGGATCACGTCTGGGCGCCGGACCAGCGCTCGGGCACATGCGACCCGCTGCTGCTGACCGCCGGATAGCTCGGCAGGCCGCTGGGAAAGTCGGTCGGCGATGCCGAGGCGGTCGACCAAGTGGTCGAGCCAGCGCTGGTCCACCCTGCCGCCAGCCAGCGCCACCGGCAGAGTGATGTTCTCGCGGGCGGTCAGCGTGGGCACCAGATTGTAAGACTGGAAGACGAACCCGATCCGGTCGCGGCGTAGCTGGGTCAGTCCGGAATCACCCAGCCTACCCAGCTCCTGTGGGCCTATGAACACCTGTCCCGAGCTGGGGACGTCGAGCCCAGCCAGACAGTGCAGCAGAGTGGACTTTCCCGACCCCGAGGGACCCATCACCGCGGTGAAGCGGCCGCGCTCGAAGGTCACCGTCACACCGCCGAGTGCCGTGACCGTTGCCTCCCCCTTTCCGTAGGCTTTGACCAGGTCCAGAGCCCGGGCGGCGGGTGAGGTTGCATTCATGACCGCACTTTGCTGCCCGGTTGTCGAGCCGGTGCGCGGTTGTGGCAGGTCCTCGGGTGTGGTCCTGTTGGTGTCTCCAATTGGCCAGCTGGCCATGACGATCCTCCTGGCTGTGCCGATCAGGGATCGGCGTGCCAGGGCAGTGTCGGTCGCTGGCGCGTCGCTGTCGTCAAACTTGCCGGTTGATTCCGGCGGGATCACCCCAACCCGCGATCCACCCTCGGGGTGGACGACGGGTGGGACACCCGGGGGTACAGTTGGGCCGTGAGCGTGACTGGCTCCAGTGCGGGGAGTTCGCCTGAGGTCGCGATTAGCCGGTTCCGACCGAGCTCGCTTCCCATCGCCTGGGTGGCCAGGCTGGCCCAGTTGCCGCTGACGCTGACTCTTGTCGCCGTCTATCAGCAGCCCGGGCCCCATCCGCGACTGCTGGTGGGTCTGCTCGCGGCTAGCACCATTCTGTGGGGGGCTTGGCTGGTGGTGCGGGGTCCCTGGCGCCGCCAGGCCACGAGCAACGGCACCATCACCCTGCTGTTGCTGATAGGAGTCGCCGCCGCCAGTGGTGCGGCCACCATGATCGACGGGCCGAGCTGGGCCGCCAACTTCGCCGCAGGCGCCGCCCTCGAGGCGGGTGCCACCGTGAAGGCCCGAGCGACGGTGCTTGTTCCCCTGCTGGCCGGTGTGGGTCTGGCGGTGGGCAGCCTCTTGCACGGCGCCTCCGCCTTCGGGCTGTTTGGCAAGCTTCCGACCCAGTACTACTTCGCCTTCTACGTGGCCCTCTTCGCCGGCACCGCTCTCGTGGGACTGGCCCGCGGTCTCCGCCAGGAGCAGCTAGTTCAGACCAGGCGGCTTTTGGACGAGCGCCTGGAGGCCTCGGCCCAGCGGGAGCAAGCAGCCGCGCTGGCCGAGCGGGCCCGGATCGCCCGGGAGATTCACGACATCCTGGCGCACTCGCTGGCCGACCTCGCGATCCAGCTCGAGGTCGCCGACGCCTTGCTATCCGACTCTGCTGATCCGGCCCAGGTGCTGGAGCGGATACGCCACGCCCACCGGCTGGCCAGCGAGGGGATGGGGGAGACTCGGCGGGCGATCCAAGCGCTGCACAGCGACTCCCCACCTCTGCCAGACGCCCTGGCAGCTCTGCTCGGAGCTTACGAGCGCGACGGCGGCAGGGCGCACATGGAGGTGGAGGGCTCGCCCCGGCCGCTATCGGCCGCGGCCGGACTGGCGATGCTCCGGATCGCCCAGGAGGCCCTGGCCAACGTCCGAAAGCACGCGGCGGGTCAGCCGGTCGAGGTCTGCCTCGCCTACGTCCGGGAGCAGGTGATGCTGACCGTGACCGATGGGGTGGTGGATCGCTCGGCGGGCACTATCGGGGAATCGGGCCGCCCGCCCGGCCTCGACGGTGTGGCTGGGGGCTTCGGTTTAGCCGGCATGTACGAGCGGCTGCGGCTGGTGGGGGGTTCGCTCACTGCCGGGCCGGTTAGCGGCGGGTGGGCGGTGCATGCCGAGGTGCCGGGGTGAGGGACAAACGGCTGCGGGTGGTGGTGGTCGACGACCAGACCAGTGTCCGCGACGGTCTGGTCGCCCTCCTCTCCACCGTTGCCGAACTGGAGGTCGTCGGCGCCGCTGGGGACGGCGCGACGGCGCTGGACTTGATCGGACATGCGGCGCCCGATGTCGTGTTGATGGACCTGCGCATGCCGGGAGTGGACGGGGTGGCGGCGACCGAACGACTGGCGCGCGAGCATCCCGAGATCGCCGTGGTGGTGTTGACCACCTTCGCAGACGACGAATCGGTGCTGGCTGCGCTGCAGGCGGGGGCCAGGGGCTACCTGACCAAGAACGCGACTCGGGCGGACATGTGCCGGGCTCTGCAGGCCGCCGTCGCCGACCAGGTCACGCTGGACGTGGAGGCGCAGCGACGGCTGCTCGCCGCGGCGGTCCGGGGGGGGCCGCCCTCCGATCTCACTGACCCCATGCCCCACGGACCGTGGCCCGACGGCCTGACGGACCGGGAGGGTCAGATTCTCAGCCTGATCGGCTACGGAATCGGCAACCGTGAGATCGCCGCGAGGCTCTACATCGGCAGCGCCACCGTGAAGACCCACGTAAACCGGATCTTCGCCAAGATCGGCGCGGCCAACCGCGACCAAGCCATCACCTACGCGCAGCGGTTGCGCGAGCAGCAGCTGGCCGCCCAGAGGTCGAGCGACCGCTGGCGCCCGTGGTCGGCGGGCCCGTCCCAGCCAACCTGAAAGCTCGCGGCGCCGTGGCAAGTGGGCGAACCTGAAACTGACCCACCGCACTCAGACGGGTAGTCGGTCAGTTTCAGGTTGCCCGATCTCAGATCGGCAGTTCACTCGCGCTATGCCGAAGCGCTCGAGGAAGCCAGCCGACCCCAACCGACTTGCGGTGTTGCTCGGAGCCGAAGCCACCGAGCCCGAGTTCGGCCCCTGCCAAGGCAAGAACCCCGCCACCGTTGGGCTGGGGCATCTGGGGTCCTCACGCCGCTGAGCAAGAAGGCCCGGGCCCCACTCCGACACGCGGCGCCGGAGGCAGAACCCAGGACGGCGCTCGTCGGACCGGTGAGCTGGGATGCGGGCCACGGCACAAGTTCGTCCCCGCGAAGCCGAGCTAGGGGGCGCTCAAAAGCGCTCCCGGGGCTGGCCCGCTATCGCGACCGCCGGGCAGCGCTGGGCATCCGCCCTGAGCCCCTCGCGGTCGGACATGAGCTCCCTGAAACCCCGTCCGTCTTGCCCGCCAAGATCGATCTCCTCGAATCGCTGGGGGCGGAGGTCATCGTCCCCTGTCGGATCAAGGCGGACCGGGTCGCCCTGGAAGGGGCCACGGCCGAGGGAGAGGAGCCGTCCCTTCCCCTGGCGATAGGGACCGAGCCAGTGAGAAGAACGCCCTTTTGGGTGGCGCGAGTTGATCCCCGGGTGCAACCTAGGGCGGGCGATACGGTGGCCCTGGTTGCCGACACCGATCACCTGCAGTTCTTCGACATCGAGAGCGGGGCCGCAATCACCACCTAGCCCGAGCGCTCGGGCAGCGGACGGCCTGAGGGGGCGGACAGGGCGATCTCCGATTGGCACCAGGTGCTGCTCCACCGCGCCGGCAGAGACCAGCCGCGGAGGTCCCTTCGGCGCTGCCTCAGCCGCCAGCAGGGCGGATCCCAGGGGGTACGTAGGGTCGAGTTGGCGGCGAGGTTCCAATCTGCGCCCGCCTGCGGGGGGGCCCGAAATGCGGGCGCCCCCGCCTGGCCCGAGCCATCGGTTCCAGGTCAGCGCAGCGTTGGAGCGGGACCGCGGAACTCCCGCTCGGCGCCGAAGTAGGCGCGGGGGGTCAGGCCCGTCTCATGATGGAAGGCGGCGACGAAGGCGCTCGGCGTCTCGTAGCCGACCTCAGTCGCCACCCGGCTGATCGGCTCCCCGGCCGCCAGGGACGGCAGTGCCGCGCGCAGCCGGTTGCGGATTCGCCACCGCCCGAAGGCAGCCCCGGTGGCCGCGAACCCCCGGGCCAGGGTGCGCTCGCTGGCACCTACCTCCCGGCCCCACTGGGCGAGATCCCTGTGGTCAGCAGGGTCGGCTAGCAACCCGCGGGCGACGGCGGCGGCACGCGGATCGGCGGGCACCCGGACCTCGATGGTCGTCGAGGCCAGCGGCTGCAGGAGGTCGAAGAAGAAGGCCTCGGCGCGGAGGCGTTGCCCGGGGTCATCTCGCTCCTGCTCCAGGTGCCCTATCAGCTCGGCCAGCAGCGGCGTCGCCGCCACCGGCGTCGGCTCCTGCCAACCGATGGGGCAGCGTCCGGGCGCCACGTAGACGCTGCGCATGGTCGCGTTGCTGGAGGCGCGGGTCGCGTGGACGATCCCAGAGGGGATCCAGAGTGCCCGGGAAGATGGGAGCACCCAGGCGGCGCCGTCGGTCTCCACGCTGAGCACTCCGATCGAGGCCCAAGCGAGCTGATGATCTCCGTGTTGGTGCGGGTCGTAGGCCGCTCCCGCGCGCATCGGGAATATGGCAACGGTCAGCGCCGCGGCCCCACCCGTCTCTTCGCAGCCCACCGCCGAAGCTTACGAGCGGCGCTGGACCGGACATCGCCGCGCTCGCACGGGGCGGCCGTGCCGCCCTGCCGCTGGCAGGATGAAGACACAACTTGGCGGGCGACGCACTTGGCGATGCGGCGTCACCGCCCTACAGTGCGACTCGATGAATCGCAACCACGACCGCCTCTGTTCCAGTGACAGGTGGGCCCGCTACATCGGAGACAAGGTGGTGGATCCGATCAGCGCACGCGTCCGCCTGGGGAAACGCATGCTGGAGATCGGGCCCGGCCCGGGGGCCGCCACCGCGCGGCTGCGTCAGCTGGTCCCGCGACTGACCGTCCTGGAGACGGACGAGCGGGCCGCCGCGGCCCTGACCGAGCGCTTTCGCGGTGAGAACGTGGAGGTGCACCAGGGCGACGCAACCACGATGGAATTCAGCGACGCCGCTTTTGACTCCGTTGGTGCCTTCACCATGCTGCACCACGTCCCGAGCGTGCGCATGCAGGACCAGATCCTCTTCCAGGTCTTCCGGGTCCTGCGCCCTGGGGGCGTGTTCGTCGGATCGGACAGCCTGGCCGCCACCGCTCTCCACGACTTCCACCGTGGCGATGTCTACAACCCGGTCGAGCCGGCCAGCTTCTTCACCCGCCTCAGGACCGCCGGCTTCGACTCCATCTCCATCGAGGCGGACGACGAGCTGGTATTCGTCGCTCGCAAACCAAAGAAGGGACGCTGAACCCCCGGGAGGGTCGCTACATGTAGACCTCGCCCTTTGCGGGGTGGCGGGAGAGCTACCGGGTCCGGCTGGAGGATGCGTCGAGCCGCTCCCGCCCAGACGCCGTTTGTCCGTGCGCGGGGGCGAGCTCCCCCTGTCGGAGATGGCCGACCCCGATGAGCGTGGGCGCTGGCCCGGAAGGCTCGAAGCTATTTGTAGCGATACAGCTGCGGGTAGACGATGTCAAACACGTCCTGGGGGACCACTCCCTTGAGATCGCTCTTGTACATGGTGAACTGGAAGGGGATGTTGGGCAGCCAGAAGACAGGGAGGTTCTTGGCCAGGAAGTCCTGGTAGGCGACCAGGTCCTTGTGCTCCGCAGTCTTGCTGGAGGCGGTGTTGGTGAGGGCGATGTTGTGGTCGTTGGTCGAGTTGCAGTAGTCGCCGCCGTTGCTAGCCGCACCGCAGGCAAAGATGGACTCGCCGGTGGGGAAGTAGTCCGGGGAGTAGGACCAGCCGAAGTTCCAGTTGGCGAGGTCCCAGTCCGTGCAGGGAGTCTTGAAGGTGCAGTTGTCGTCCATGGTGCCGATCACCTGGGAGAACGGCGCCTGCTTGAGGCTGAGGTCGATGCCGGCGTGCTGCCGCAGCGCCGACTGCAGCGCCTCCATCTGCTCAGTCTCCTCGGTGCTGCCGCTGACGTAAAGCATGTTCAAGTTGGCGGCCTGGTGGGCCTTGACCCCGGCCCCACATTCGCCCTTGCCGCGACCGGGCTTGGCGCAGTAGCTGGTGCCGCCGGGCTCGACCTTCCAGCCATGCGACTTCAGCAGCGACACCGCCCGGGAGGGACTGTAGGGGTAGACCTTACCCTTGGCCTCAAGCTTGCTCTCGTCGGGGTTGTTGGGAGGATAGGTGGGCACCGGGCCGTTGTTGACGGTGCCGATGCCCGCGTCAAAGTCCTTGATGTCCTGGGTCTGGTTGAGAAGAGACTGGACCGACTGCCGGAAGTAGAGCTGGCTCAGGATGGGGCCGGTCTTGGGGTTGGTGAAGTTGTACGCCCCGTACCAAGTCTGGAACTCATACCAGGGGCTGAACTTGTAGCCCTTGGACTTCTCCAGGCTTCCCCGCTGGCTCATGTCCTGGGGGGGGATGTAGCCGATACTGAGATCTCCCGCTCGGAGCGCATCGAACTCGGCGGTGTCGGTGGTGTAGGGCTCCTCCTCAAAGGCCGAGATGGTGGGTTTAGGCGAGCCTGAGTAGCTGGAGTTGGGGACCATCTTGACGTACCCCTCGGAGGTGAACTGGACCAGCTTGAAGGGACCGTCCACCACCTTCCAGAGCGGGTTGGTGTCGTATGTGGAGAGGGACTCGGCCTGGGCGTTGACGAAGGCGGCGACCCCAAGGGCCCCGCTGCTACCGGTGCCCACGGTGGCGGGCAGATAGGAAGCCGGCGAGGTTCCCGGCTGGGCGGTGCGGGTCTCGGCACTGAGGTCGTAGTCGCCCACCGCGCCGGAGCTGGAGAGCTTGTCCCAGGTCTGCTGGGGCAGCGGGTACACCTGGCTCAGCTCGTTGTAGAGGAACCAGGTGGGGTTGTACGAGGCGTTGAGCTTGAAGACGATGCTGTAGGTGCCAGTTGCCTTGTAGCTCACCACGTTCTGGGGGAAGCCCCCGGGGACCGCCGAGAACCAGCCCGGACCGGGGGCGGTGCTCGAGCCGATGCTGGGGGCGTTGGGGTCACTTACCGCACTCAGGAGGTTCATCCAGAAGATGATGTCGCGGGAGGTGATCGGCTGCCCGTCGGACCAGATCCAGTGCTTCAGGGTGACCGTGACCTCGCTGTTGTTGTCCGAGAAGACCGGGGGCTCCCCGACGCTGAGCCCCTTGTTGAGCACCGGCTGGCCGTGCTGGCCAAACCAGTAGAGCGGCAGGTACAGCTGGTTGGAGAACTGGTAGAGGTTGGCGTTGGACTCCTGCTCCGCGTTCATCATCGGCGAGATGTAGTTGGGGGGCGTCGCCGCCTCCTCCGCAAAGGTCACCACGCGACCCTTGCCGGAGTTGCCGCTGGCCGCCGCGGTGATGCAGCTGGCTCCCACCAGACCTGCCAGGGCCAGGAGATAGACCGACCGTCTGAGGATTTAACCCGGTCCGGATATGCGCTTCGCCATGCCGTATCCCTCCTCCAGTCCACCACCCCGGCTTTGAACCAAGGGGTCCGACCATCCCGTGGTTCCGAGCTAGGTTAGCAGCCGAGGCAGATCAGCCGCAGGGCTCACCGATCTCCCCTGCCAGCTCCTGGGCGTGCCCAGTTGGCGGCCAGGCGTCATCACCGCAGGAGGCCCCGATCCCGACGGCCGCGCCCGCGCCGGACCCCGCCGCAGCCCTTCTCGGCTGCCGGGATCGCATCTGCGGTGAGGCGGTCCCGCGAGGTAGCGGAGACGCGGGAGTATCCCCCTCCTCCACCCGGTCGAGGCCGCGGTCGCCACCCAGCGCCCCGAAACGGCACCCCGCTTCTCGCCGCGGCACCGGTAGCGCTCGGTAATGGCACGTGGCGTCTTCCCGGGCACGCTGAGACTCCCCCCGGGCCGCGGATCCAGAGTCGCCAGACCACAAGCTGAATCGGGGTTGATCTCGGAGCTCCGGCGGCCGCCCGTCAACCCCAGGCTGCAGGAGCGAGTGAGAGCGCCGATGATGAGTTGGAAGCGGATCGGACAGGGAGGTGCAGCGCTTGCGACCCATCCCAGTGGTGGACGGCCACAATGATCTCCCCTGGGCCCAGCGTCTGGCGGAAGTAAGTGCCCTCTCCGGCAAGTCACCGGACCACTCTTCGACGTTCCGCACTGACCTGCCCCGGCTGCACCAGGGCGGGGTGGCGGCCCAGTTCTGGTCGGTTTACGTTCCCGCGAGCCTGGAGGGCTCGGCGGCGGTCCAAGCGACCCTTGAGCAGATCGCCCGGGTGCACCACATGGTCGAGACCGACCCTCAGCACCTGGCTCTGGCAGGCTCCGCCGACCAGGCCGCGGAAGCGATGGGCATGGGCAGGATCGCGAGCTTCCTCGGAGCCGAAGGGGGCCACTCGATCGGAGGCTCGCTGGCGGTGCTGCGGATGTTCCACAGGCTCGGGGTGCGCTACCTCACCCTCACCCACAACCGCAACGTGGGCTGGGCCGACTCCTGTACCGATGCGCCGGCCACCGGCCTCAGCGCATTTGGCGAGGAGGTCGTCCGCGAGCTCAACCGATTGGGGGTGCTGGTGGACCTCAGCCATGTGGCACCGGAGACCGCGCGCCGGGCGCTCGCAGTCAGCCAGGCACCGGTGATCTTCAGCCACTCGTCCTGCCATGCCATCTGCGACCACCCCCGCAACGTCGCCGACGACCTCCTCCGCCACCTCCCCGACAACGGGGGCGTCCTCATGGTCACGTTTGTGCCCGCCTTCGTCTCCCAGGCATGTTGCGAGTGGGATCGCTCATTGACCGCCGAACTGACTCGACGCGGGATTCCCGAGGAGGCGCCAGAGGCCACCAGCTTCCGCCAAGAATGGGGACGGCAGCACCCCCGGCCCGGGGCCACGGTGGAGCAGGTTGCTGACCATGTCGAGCACGCCCGCGAGATGGTCGGGCTCGACCACATTGGGCTGGGTGGCGACTTCGATGGCTGCCCAGACTATCCCGTCGGCCTGGAGGACGTCTCCGGGTATCCGAACCTGATGCGGGTGCTCGAGAATCGGGGCTGGAGCGAGTCTGAACTCAAGCAGCTGGGAGCGGTCAACATCCTCTCCGCCCTGCGGGGCGCTGAGGCGGTAGCCCTCGCGGCGCCCGCGGACAGCCCACCGGCGCGGCCGACGGCCAACTGCGACGACTGAGTCCCGGCTCCGCTCTGTCCAGCGCTTTCGATCAGAAGCCGCCGGCACATCCGAAGGTGGGGTGATCTCCGCCTCCGAAACGCCGGACTAGGGATCCCGCCGAACGTGCCCATCCTGCGGAGCACCGCACACCCTGCTGTCGCTGTCGGTGCGCCCGGGCTCGCAGACGTTCATCGCGAGTCTCTTAGCGCATGCCAGCACTGAGCCCAAGTCCCGGTACGGACGATCGGAGCCCCACCACCGCGGGCTAAAAGACGCGGGCCACAGCCCCCCGCAAAGTGGCTCGGCGCAGCTCGCCAGGTCGGGTGAGTTGCGCACCTCCGCTCCGGAGTCGGACAGCGTCGCCGTCCACGATCCGTCCCGCGCGAACACTGTCCGCTGAGTCCGATCCGGCGAGCAGGGGCACTAATCAGCCGAAGTACGGGCTCAAGTCACCGTTGCTCGCTTGAGCGGCCAGCAGAAGCGGTAGGCCGAACGCCTCCTCGATGGTCCGGAGGGTGCCGTAGTGATCACCGGTCAGCGCCACCATCCCCCGGCCCGCCGCGTTCCGCGAGATCACCAGTTCCTGGATCTGGCCACCCGCCGCGTCGCCGCAACAGCCACCGGACGATTGCGCGGTGTTTTCGTCCTCGGTGATGATCACCGTGCTGCGGTAGTTGGTGAACCATGGCGAGGCAAGGATGGGAGAGAGGTTGGCCTGCAGCCAGATATCTCCGTCGGCGACCGTACCGTTGTGCATGTCGTCGATCAGGTTGGGGGTGATCCAGACGAAGTCGGGGGCACCGGGACGGTCCAGGGCGCTGACCAGGGCGGCGCTGCCCGGATAGGGAACGTCGTGGGCCTGACAGACGGCACCCGCGAGATCGAGGTAGTGGGTAAACGGATTGTGTTTGTTCGCGTACTCTCCAGCGTCGTTTGAATCACACGGGGTGGGCATCGACTCCATGTATGCCATCCAGGGAATTGTGGCGGTGCTCAGCTGCTGGCCCAGGTTCGGTGCCGCGTAGCTCCCGCATGAGTCCGACCCGCACCCCTGCGTCGAACCCGAGGTGATCGCCAGGTAATTGGGTAGGCTGGGGTGGGTCACCCCGTACCAGCTGGTCACCGACGTGTACGCCGAGGCGAGTTGGCAGAAGTAGGCGTTCTGGGTCCCGCAGTTGGTCTGGGTGGCGTCGTACCCCTGGTTCTCCTCCATGATGACGAGGATGTGAGGTGCCGCGCTTGGCGCACCAGGCGGAGCGGAGGTGGGCTTGGGAACGGGCGCCTTCGTCGGGGTGAGCGTGGGGCTGGGACTAACCCTGGCACTGGCGCTCGGGTGGACCCTGGCACTGGCACTCGGAGATGAACTGAGCACCGGTGCCGAGGCGGACGCGTCGGGACGGTGTCCTGGCGGGCGTTGGCTGCCGCCCTGGTGAGTCGCAAGATAGGTAGACCCACCCGCCAGGACCACCGCAATGCTGGCCGCCAGGGCGATCCGCAAGTTCACAGCGCGACCAACCCCCTGGGTACCAACCGCCGGAATGGCGCCAACTCCGCCGTCTGATTCTACGTGCGCGGTCCAGTGTTCGGTGGATTTGCGCCGCCTTCGCCAACCACGCGCCACCGCCACCGGCGGGCGCGGGAGAGGCGAGACAGACCTGTGCCGGTTCGGTAACGTGGATAAAGGCTTCGCTTTGGGGCAGGAGGATGGGGAAAGGATGAGTTCATCGTCGCGACGCTTCCTTGTGGTCCGAAGCCGCGCATGGAACCGCCGCCGCCAGCCTAGCCAGGGCCAGTGCCACGCCCATCGCCAGAGCAGGCCGGGCGGCCCGCCCCATGTAGCCGAGGACGCACGCCTTTGATCAACCTGAGGACATCTGCCCTGGCTACCGCATGCCTCGCGATCGTGCTGGTCAGCGCGGTAGCGACTTCGTCTGGTGAGTTGCCGACCCGTCCCGATGGCGCCGCAAACACGCCGCCGCTACCTGGGCAGAGCAACCCGGAACAGAGCAATCCACCCTTGGCCCGCACCCCAACGGCCCGTCCCAGCCCTCAAGGTCAGAGTCCAGCCAGCCCGTCCCCGCCGGTCCCGATCCTGCCGTCGGCCCCGGCACCCGCGGCGGGTGGCCTCGCCACCCCGATCCGGGCCACCTTCTTCTATCCCTGGTATCCCGAGTCCTGGTACCCGAGCAGCCATTTCACGCCCACCCTGGGAACCCCGTACAACTCCAGCGCCGCCAGCGTCATCGGCTACCAGATCGCGGCGATGGAATACGCCAACATCGATGTCGCCATCGCCAGTTGGTGGGGTCAGGGGACGCCCACCGACGTTCGCATCCCGCTGCTGCTCAGCGCGGCCGCCGGAAGCCGGCTCAAGTGGGCCCTCTACTACGAACCCGCACCGGGCACCCAGGCCAGCGACCTGAGCTACATCTACCGCGAATACGCGAGCAATTCGGCCTACGCGCACTTCGACGGCAAACCGGTCCTCTTCGTCTACACCCGCTCGGTCTCCAGCTGTGCCGAGGCGGCCAGTTGGGTGGCGCTGAACGCGGGTCGCTTCTACCTCGATCTCCAGGTCTTCCCGGGGTATCAGAGCTGCCCGGTCCAGCCAGACCAATGGCACCAGTACGCGCCGATTGAGCGCGATGACAGCCAGCAGGGCCACAGCTTCAGCATCAGCCCGGGCTTCTGGGTCTACAGCTCGATCACCCCCGGGCTGGCCCGCGATCCGGTCGCCTTCGCCCAGGCGGTGAGGGCCATGGTGGCCAGCGGCGCGCCCTGGCAGCTGGTCACCACCTGGAACGAGTGGGGCGAGGGCTCTGCCGTCGAGGACGCCACCCAGTGGCAGTCCCCGGACGGTTATGGCCAGTACGTGGACATCCTGCACCAGAACGGGAGCGGCTAACCACCGCGGGACCCAGAAGCCCCGGACCCTTATGGGCCCGGGGCTTCGGCTCGACCTGCGAGATGCCGGCCAGCCGGGGGCTAGCTGATGTTCGCGTCTAAGAGGGTTTCCGTCGCCTCAAAGTCGGTCGGTACTGCGGTCGAATAAACAGCGTTCGTGACGGACGGCGAAGCCGGCTCCGTGTAGGTGATGCTGGCCGTGCCGGTCGGGACACTGAATGACCCGTCCAGGGTCAGCACGGCGTTCGTGTGGTGACAGCTGGTGACCGTGCCGCCCGAGGTCGAGGTCGAGAAGTCGTAGGCGAAGTCGCCGTCGGCCCCACCACTCGGACTGCAGGACACCGCTGTGTTGTAGGTGATCGTGATCGAGGTCGCGGTCACGGTTGCCGAGAGCATGGTCGGCATCGGCCGGACGGGCAGTGAGCCCGATGCGGCAAATTCGCTGTTGATCGCCGTGCTATAGACAGCGTTAGCGTCGGTCGGCGACCCCGGCTCCGTGTACCCGATGGTACCCGAGCCCGTCGGCAGGGTGAAGCTACCCGACAGAGTGAGCACGTCATCGGAGAACGTGCAGCCCGTGATGGTACCGCCCGATGTCGACGTTGCGGAGTTGTAAGTGAAGTCCGTGTCGGCCCCAGTCGTATCGCAGGACACCGGCTCGTTGTAGGTGATCTGGATGGTTGACGCTGTCCAGGCGGTTGACTCCATGATTGGGGCCACAGCCAACTCCAGCGTCTGCGTCGCAGCGAAGTCGGTCGAGTAGCTGGTGGCGTAGACGGCGGTGCTGGTAGACGGCGTGGGCGGCGCCGTGTAGACGATGCTGGCCGTGGCCGTCGGCAATGTGAAGGTGCCCGCCAGAGTGAGCTCGTCACCCGTGGCCGCCGTGCACCCGGCGATCGTGCCGCCCGGGGTCGAGGTCGCGGAGTCGTAGGTGAAGGCCTCGTAGGCAGTACCGCCTGTCTTGCAGGTCACCGAGATGTTGTAGTCGATCGTGATGGCCGAGGTCGTCTCCGAGGCGGACACCATCGCCGGCACCGGTCTGAGCTGCAGTACCTGGTTTGCGGCGAACTCAGTCGGAACCAGGGTGTCATACACCGCGTTCGAGGTGGTGCTGCTGGCAGGCGGCGTGTAGGTGATGCTGCCCGTGCCCGTCGGCAGGGTGAAGGTGCCCGCCAGGGTGAGCACGTCACCCGAGCTCGTGCAGCCGGTGGCCGTGCCCCCGGCGGTGGTCCCCGAGGAGAAGTAGGCGAAGGCGCCGTCTACCCCGGTCGCGGCGCAGGAGACCCCTTCGTTGTAGGTGATCGCGATCGAGGTCGTGGTCACCGATCCTGACTCCATCGTCGGGACGGCGGCCACCGCGAGAGTCTGGGTGGCCGCGAAGACGGTCGGGGCGGCGGCGGCGTACACCGCGTTTGTAGTGGCCGGTGTGCCCGGGGAGGTGTAGACGATGCTCCCATCGCCGGTCGGCAGGGTGAAGGTACCGGCCAGGGTGAGGGTGTCACCGGAGGTCGAGCATCCGGTGGTGGCGGTGACCCCAGAGGTGGTTCCAGAGGAGAAATAGGCGAAGTCGCCGTCCGCCCCGGACGGGTCGCAGGAGACCCCCTCGTCGTAGGTGATGGCGATGCTAGTCGCGGTAACCGTGGCCGAGACCATCGATGGTGGCTCCGGCACCACCGGGACGAAGTAGCCGGAGGCGTCGATGACCAGGTCGACGGTGCCTGCGTCGTTGAACACGGACATCGCGCCAGTCGCGCCGAGCGGGGCGATGGTCAGGTTAGGGACCGACTCGGAGGGGATCCAGTTGAGGTCTGAGCTGAAGGGCCTGGTGGTGCCCTCGGCGAAGACCGTGAAGAAACTGGGAGCGGTCCCGTCCGTCGCGGTGACGTTGGTCACCGCGGCGATCGCGGCGGCCGGGATGCTGTCGACCGAGGTGATCTGCTGGTTGAAGGTGTCACCCGTGGTGAGCGGGTTCCCCGCTCCTCCGTAGCCACTGCCGGATCGGGTGTCGGTGACCCGCTGGGGGGTGATCGGGTAGAAGTCACTGGCGTCGGCGGGGCCAGTCGCGCCACTATTGACGTAGCCATCGACGTCGACGACAAGGTCAACGTTGCCGAGGG
Source organism: Candidatus Dormibacteria bacterium (assembly GCA_050733915.1). GTDB lineage: Bacteria > Chloroflexota > Dormibacteria > Aeolococcales > Bog-877 > Bog-877. Next base: position 14,930 of record JBOHUH010000102.1, read on the forward strand.
CATTGTAGAAAGACACCTCGCCGCCGCTCTCGATAGGCACGAGTACCCGGTTGGCGATCGTGGTGCCAGTCGACCAGTTAAGGTTGGAAGCGATCGGGCGCGATGACTCCGGCGTGGGGTAAGCGGTAAGGTAGCTCGGGGAGGTCGTGTTGGTGGCGGTCACGTTCATCAGTACAGCGGCGACCCCCGAAGCTGGCACGCCTCCCTCCCCGGTGACCTGCACCGTGAGAGTGCTGTTGGGGTGCAGAGTGTCCCCGGCGTAGCCTTGGCCGCTGCCGCGCCGCGTGTCAGCCAGCCGGAATGGCGTCAGAGGAACGTAGCTGCCCGCTGCGCTCCCGGGCGTCGCGGGGGGCGCGAAGTAGCCCTCCAGGTCGACAACCACGTCAACGGAGCCCAGTTGGTTATAGAGTGTCACTACCCCCGAGCTGCCCGTCGGCGCGATGACCAGGTTGGCCACGGTTTGGCTTCGGGTCCAGTTGAGGTTGGAGGCCGTAGGCCGGGAGCCTCCGCTCGGATAGACGGTCAGGAAGCTCGCCGCCGACGTGTCGGTGGCGGTGACATTGATCGCCACCGCTGTGGCATCGGCCGGTACCGTCAGGGTGCCGAACGTCCCGGTCACCTGCAGGTTCAAGGTGCTGTTCGGCCCCATCGTCTGATCGGATTTCCTCGTGTCCAGCAGCCGGTAAGGGTTGAGTGCGGTGTAGGCGTTGCCACTTGCCGCCGCCAAGTCGGCGCGCGCGGGCGCGGCGGGGTGGCTGCCGGGGAGTACCGTCGCGCCCAGGGCCAGCAGGCCAGCTACGGCCACCAAGCCTAGCGCGGAGGCGAGACGACGCCCCCCCCATCCCTGTCCGAAACGTCGAGTCGACGGCCTTTGCGGCCGACTGGGAATTCTCACTACCTCGGGTCCTCCTCTGGCCGATACCTAACTATGGGTCGCTGGGCCTCGCAGTTTCCGAACGGCCTGAGCCGACACCGCGATGCCCCAGAACCAGGACATCACCGAGGGCCTCCGGCGACTTCGTCTGGTCGAGGTCTCCTCCCTGTGACCCAAGGCGCTCTAGGTTCGCCCCCAGGCCATCTGACCAACGCATGGGCAGGGTTTCCCACTCCTGACCACGTCCCTTGAGGCGACGGCCGCCTCCCGTCGCCGCGGCACAGTCTACTCATACCAGGCTGCGCCGACACTGGGTCTGGACAATCGAGCGAGGCCCGGTCGCAAGCCCACGTCGGAGGGGTAATCAGGCGCTGTACCGCCTCCCGACCCGGGCGGCTCGGGGGCTCGAGGGGGCGGGCTTGGAGGAAGGTTGCCCGCGCCCAAAGCTGACGGGGGTGCTACGGGGTCGGAGCTCGAGCCAGGCTCAACTGAGGCAGCTCCGGGGTGGCCCCATCCTCGCTGGCCTGGGGGGCGGACGGCCGACGTCTCCGGCTTGGCTACAAGTTGCATCCTGACCCAGGCTCCCGCTCAGAACTAGTGGAGCGTCACCTTGGGGCCTAGACTCTGGCGGTGAGCGGGGCGCCGACGCGGGCTCACAGATGGGCTCGCTACCGGTGGTGGCGCTGGCCCAGGGCCTGGCCCCGGGTGATCCGGGGCTGTTGTGGCTGCTGCTCGGGCTG
>JBOHUH010000103.1:0-10187 GCA_050733915.1 Candidatus Dormibacteria bacterium
CTCCGTATGGAGCGCAGGTTGTGGCTGTTGCGGAACCAGTTCACCTACACAACTGGTGCCCAGCCGCGCTTCCCGATCTCGCTGACCAGACCGGCTCTTGAGCTCGTCGGAGAGATTCTTGCTGAATACGGAGCCATGCTTGGGGAGAAGATCGTCGCCGCTTCGCAGGCGACGAGACCCTTCGCCGCCAACCCGGAGAAGGGCGATCCCCTTCGAATGGTGACACTGCGGGAGGACGCTCGCGAACGGATCGCCGAAATACGCGAAACGTCAGTGAGCTCCCGCCCATCCGCGACCACGAGCCTGACACCGACTAGGATCCCTCATTGGTAGGGGTCACGTGACCGATGATGCGAGGTCACGTCTACAGGATCTGGTTCAATCCCAACGATCCTTCCCGGCCCGCACCCATCACCAAGTCCGTGGTGATCCTCCAGCGGCGGAGGTTCTTTCTTAGGAAGCATCGGGTATCGGGGGTGCTCGCGACGAGTCAGCCCAACGACTGACCACCACTGCTTGGGAGGTGTTAGTTCCGGTTGGTAGAGTGAACATCTGGCCCGCAGACACAAGGCTCTGCTGTGAGGATATCTGGTCGTTCCGTGTCGACGCGGAGATCCGTCAGAGACGTGGTAGGCCCATCGGCTCTCTGCCAGACGACATCCTCACGCAAGTGGACGAGGCCCTCGCGGTGAGCCTCGGAATGGTTGAAGGTTCAGTAGACGGTCACGATGGCTGTGACCCGACCACCGGTGAAGCACGGAGAGCTGGCGGACTTGGTCGACGACGCGGACCCCACTCGTGCAGCCCAGCATATCGAGTGGCTTCGGACCCATCGGTCACACCTAGCAGGTCCACTGCAATACGTCCCGGCGTCCCAGGTTGTCCGGTTGTACCGCCGCCTCGGCTATGTGTCTGACCGTCAGCTGGCCCCGACGCAACGGCTGGTGCCTACCGGGCTGAGCGAATCGGATGGCATGGTCGAGGAGCCTCTCGGACCAGCGAAGAGCGTGTCGCTATCGACTACGCCGTGAAGTGGACGATACCTGGCCCTTGGGAGGCGGAAGGCAGCCAAACCCTTGTCGTCGAGGTCACCGCCCCGCCCTCTCCGATCCTGGGCCAGTTCGTCAAGGACTCGGAGCTAGTTGCAGATCCTGGCCAGCGCCACGAGCGCCCGTCTACCGCTGCGACCCTGCGCTTGAGCCGTTCGGTAGCGTGCCGATGGCGGGGCCGTGAAACCGCCGGGCCGGGAGCCCAGCGGATCGGACCAGATGAAATTAGCACAGTTGACCCGATGGACGAGCTATGGGGAAATGTGTCGCAACGCCTGACCGACCGGGTGCCCCCGGCTTCTGATGCCTACGAGGACGCCTTCTACCGCCAGCGATGCCGGCTCAGCCTCCGACCAACGCGCAGCAAGCGCGCCAATGCTCAGCACAAGACGCCACAGATCCGTACATGGCGGAGGTGGGCGCGCTGTTCAACGGTCCCTCGAGCGCATCACCGCGCTGCTGGAAGCCGAAGCGACCACACGTGCAGCAGAGAGGGTAATCGCAGCGCAGGGTCGCGCCAGGCTACTAATCTTGCCCCTCGTCGCGCTTCCAGGCACACTTTACCTAACACTTTGGATCTTCGTGGCCTTCACCACCCATCCCCTGGGGCGCCTCCTACCGACATTCGAGATGGTCTGGTCAGTTGCGGTCGTAGTCGTCGCCATTGCCAGCGTGATTTTCCAATACCGATGGGCTGGGGCAGTCGTCCTGACCGTGTCGGCAGTGGTGATGCTGGAGCCCGTGCCGCTGGTGGCATCGCATGACGTCGATGTCCGCGGGATTGCGGCGGTGTGCCTACTCCCCGCACTGCTCGTGATGTGGATTGGCGGTCGGACCATTGCTACTCCCGCCTACCTGTTCGCGCCATCTGCATCGTTGCGTCAAGCTCCGTTGGCGTACACACTGGAAGTCGGGGCGTTTATATCCCAGTCGTGGGTCGCCGCCTCTACCGTCGGCCTGATTGAGGCTGTGGCCTTTTATGACGTGGGCGAGATATGGAATTGTCAACCCACTATAGGGCCGTTCGCGGCGCTCTTTGGCTTGTCGGCAGGATGGATGGCGTGGATGACGAGCTTCATCCTGAGAGACAGGTTGCCAGGATCGCTAGAGAGGCTAGAAGGACTGTGGTCAATTGACGAGTTTGGGGCCCGACAGTTAGCGGACTACGTGCCCCGCCCGCGCGCTTCGGAGGTCTCCTCGGAACGCGGAGAATGACCAGACGCTAGCCCCCTTCACGCCGTCCCAAACGATTACCTTCGGGACCGCTGCCTCCGCCGCCAAGTCGTATCTCACCCGGGAAGGCCGTGGCGGGACCCTCATTTGGGACCGGCCGGAGCGATCGGCTCGCGGAGCGGCTGGTGTGGTAGCTGGACCTTCTCAGTCGTCAGACGCCGGTGACCAAGGAACCAGCTCGCGGGACGGCCCGAACGGGGTTCCAGCGGCGCATCCCACTGCACCTCGCTCCGCGGGTTGGCATACGCGTTGGCATAAAGCCGCCATTTAGCCCTGGGTGCGGCCTCCCAATACGTTGCGTCATAGCGAAAATGTGATCTAGAAAATGGCGGAGGGACGGAGGTTTGAACCCCGGGGAGCCTTGCGGCTCCAGCGGTTTCCGAGGTCTTCTCACATCACGAGGAGCAAGGCTGAGCCCGAAGGGGGCTGGGTTCCCGCGAGGGTTTGGCGCTGAACCTGGACGGCGCTATTTTGAGTCGTTCCTCGGTGGCTAGGCGGACCAGCCTCAATAGCGGCTCCCAGCGTGGTCGATCCGGCGCGCCCGGCTGAGTCGCTGTCGGACACTGGCGGGAGTCGCTCCTAGCCGCTCAGCAATCTCGGGCGCCCGGTAGCCGGCCGCATCAAGGATCAGCATCTCTCGGGTCCGGGAGCTCACCGCCCCGAGTCGTGCCGCGAGCTCGATATCGGCGAGTGCCGAGGCAGCAGGGTCATCGGCCACGAACAGCCCCTGCGTACCGCGCTCGGAATCGACCTCGAGTGGCGGTACCCAGCTCTTGTTCCTTCGAATGTGAAGTTCCTCGGTCCAGAGGGTGTGCTCCACCGCACTCGAGCTCAGCGTCACCGACCGCCGCAGCCAGGCCTCCCACCGATGCGCCTCTTCGAGCACTCCGGCAATGGTCAGCGGCGGCGGGGTCTCCCAGAGCGCCGAGCCCTGTGTGTCGGCATACGCCACGATGAAGGCGGCCGGTAGCTCGGTCGCCAGGGCGCTCCCGCTGGAGTCCAGGGCCCCTCGTAGGGAACGGTTGTGGGGAACCGAAATCGAAGCTAGCACTGCCCGGTAAGTGAGCTGCCGTCCCAGCCAGTTGACTCTGGGCAGATCCCACCCCACTGCCAACGCACCCCACCGATAGGCGGTGGCCCACCCGTGAAGAAGAAGTGCGGGATAGGCAATCCGCGTCCCACTCGACGCGCAAAGGGCGCCGTAGTCGGCGAGAGCAGACTGAACAACCAGAGAAAGCAACTCCACGGCAGGACCAATTGGCAGGGCTGGGGCTTCACCGTTGGGCGTCTCCCACCTGAGTGGCCAGCCTTCGGTGTCCCAGCCACCGGCGAAGTCCACCTTGAGCGGTGCGCCTGCCAATTCGACGCTCTGTGTAGCCACAGCGTTGTGGAGCGACCGAAGGACTGAGGCTAGGTCGGCCGGGCTGTCCGCGTCCAGCGCCGAGTGGTCGCGGAGGAGTTCATCGATCCATTCAACGAGGCTGGGTAGGTCCGCCTCCACCGCTGCGCGCTGAGCCGAGGGCTCGGCTGCCGCGAATCTCCCCGCCTGCGCGGCTACCGCTTGGGCAAGCGCCACCCTGCGCGAAGTGTCAGGCATCGGAGCGCAGAAGCATGGCTGCCATCGCGTCATAGGCGTCGGTCGGGCTCAGATGGGAGTAGACCTGATCGATCATCGCGGTCGAGGTGTGCCCGACGATCTTGGACAGCTGAACCGTGTTCATTCCCTGGGTCAGCGCATGGGTCACGAAGCTGTGCCTGAAAAGATGCGGGTGGACTCGCTCAGACAGCCAGCACCGCAGCCCTAGGTCGCGAACGAGCTGCTCTACCCCGGACGGCGTCAGCGGCTCGTAATCACCGGTCCTGGCGCTGCGCCGGAGGCCTAGGAAGATCCGGTCGCTGGGGGCGTCACTCGGACGGGCCTTGTCGACGTACCGCTCCAGCCGACGGGCAAGCCTCGGCATGACAGGGACATGGCGCTCCCGATCGCCCTTGCCCGTGACCCGCAGGAAGGTGCCCCGAGTCCTCACAAGCAGATCGCCCGTGCGCAACCCAACAAGCTCGCCCACCCGCATCCCAGTGTCGGCAAGCAGCCGGACTATCAACCGGTCCCGCTCCGTCACCGCCGCATCCTCCAGAGCCGCGACCTGGACTCGGCTAAGCACCCTGGGAAGAGATCGGGGGAGCCGAGGCAAGGGCGCTTGGGCCCGCTCCGGGAGATCCTCCCCCTCGAGCTTGGCCCAGCGGGCCCACTGATTGACGGCGCGGAGGTAGGCGTGCACAGAGTTCTTTGAGAGGCTCCCGCTTCGACCGGGACGGTCGAGAAGATTGGCGGCGAGACGCTCCAGTGCTCGCGGGGTGATGTCCGCGGGAGCATGAAGACCCTCCTGATTGGCCCAAGGGAGAAATAGGCTGCGAAGTGGCCACCCGTAGGCCACATTCACCGTCTTGGGGGAGAGTCCGCGCGCCTTGCAACTGGTCAGGTACTCCTCGACCGACCGAGCCAGGGGACTCGGAGCCTCGACTTTGACCACCTGGAGCCGCTGACTTCGCGACATGTCATCTCCATCTCAGGTAGAGCGATTACCTTTTGAAGCGGATCTCTGCCAGCCACCCTCCAATGAAGCGATTGCCTTGCGATTATTTAGGCCATTTTACGGCTGGGTGGCATGACTGTCAAGAGTCGGAAACCCCCTTGAAAGCTTGGGCAAATTAGAGGACGGAGCGGGAGACGGGTCTCGAACCCGCGACCTTCTGCTTGGGAAGCAGACGCTCTACCAACTGAGCTACTCCCGCGTCGGCCCGGGCGAGTATATCCAGGGGCCCACCAGAGGGCGCCCGACCCCCGGAGCTTAGCGCGAGCCCGGGTCGAGGTTAGGCTGGGAGCTGCCGAGACCCGTAGGGGGTCGGAGGCACCGGTGTCGGGTCGGTCTGCGTCCCTGCACTCCACTCCACGGTCTCGGTCACGGCTCGCACGAACTTGTCCAACTCCCTCGCCGCCTGCGCGGGGCTGGTCCCGGAGACGATGACCCGGTAGCTGGGCCGGTCGGGGTCGGGGAGGATCAGCACCCAGCCCCCATCGACGCTCACCTTGAGCCCGTCGGTGAGGTCGAGGTGCTCGGTTCGGAAGCTTTCGACCAGCCTCCGCATGACCTCGCCCTTCACTTCCCAGGGGCAGGCAACAGCGGCCTCCAGATGGCCCCCTGGCGCCAGCTCGCGGCGCAGCTGTGAGAGCTTGGTCTGGGCGGTGACCAGCATCTCCACGGTGGTGAGCAGGGTGTACATCGCGTCGTAGGCGCTTAGGTGAGCCGGCCAGACGAAGCCTCCGATCTCGTCGAAGGCGACCAGAGCGGAGTTCCTGGTCGCGGCCCTGACGATGGAGGCGGAGTCTGCCCGGGTCAGGACCAGCTGGCCGCCGTTCTCGGTGACTACGCGCGCCAGCCGCTCTGACGCCGCCACCGGGGCGACCACCGTGCCCGGGCCGTTGGCCCGCAGGGTGAGCAGAGCCAGCAGGCAGGTCGCCTCCTCGTAGCTGATCACGCTGCCGTCGTCGTCGATCAGGATCAGCCGCTGGGCCGAGGGGTCCAGTCGGGCTCCCAGCCAGGCACTGACGGTCCTGGTGATCGCCGAGGCCTGCTCCAGCTCGGCCTCCCGGTTGCGGGCCTGGGGCCAGAGCGCGGCCTCCTCCTCGAAGCCGGAGCGCAGCGTGATTGCCTCCATCTGGGTGGCCCGCATGAGGTGAGGCAGGATCAGCGAGGCACTGCTGAATCCGAAGTCGACCAGCACGCGGGGACGGGTCTCTCCGAGCTTTCCCAGTTCGAGCTCGGCCAGGGAGTGTTCGGCGTAGCCGGCCAGGGCGCCCTCCGCCTCGCGGATGTCGGTGATCTCTCCCGGGAGGACCCGGCGGAAGTCCTCGCGGAAGAAGGTGTTCTCAAGGCGTCGCTCCTGGCGCCGATCCAGGGCCATCCCCCGCTCATCGAGAACCAGAAGGTCGGCGGAGCGGGCGTCCAGGGGTGAGGCCAGGATGTGCACCGTCCCCACCACCTCGGACTCTCTGGTGTAGTGGCAGCTGACCGGCACCGGGAGCTCGGCCAGGTCGATGACCCGGGCGCCCGCCGAGAGCATCCCCGAGATCATCGCCCGTTTGATCATCCCCGACCCCGGGCTGCGGTCACGGCAGATGGCCAGGCGGCTGCTCCTGGGGTGGTTGGCCGACCAGGCGGCGCCCAGCCGGGCGCACCACTCCGGGGTGAGCTCGACGTTGATGATCCCGGTAATCCCTGCCTTGCTGAAGAGGCTGCTCCGCCACGTCCCGGCCCAGATCACCGACTCGTGCACCACTGAGCCCGCCTCGATCTCCTTGCCGGGCCAGATCCGCACCCCCTGCTCCACCACCGAGCGGGCCCCGATGGTGCAGTCGTCGCCGATGACGCTCGAGTCCTCCAGGAGCACGTCCGGCTTGAGGGTGGCCGAGCCGCAGACCACGGTCTGGCGCAGCCGGCTGCGTTCCCCGACGTAGGCCTGGGGCCAGAGCACACTGTTGCTGACCTTGGCCCCGGCGTCGACCACGGCGTAGCGGTCGACCACCACCGGGCCGTTGAGGAAGGCCTCGTGGCCGATCACGGCGTCGCGGCCGACGAAAGCGGGACCCTCGATCCGGGCGGTGTCCGCAACCGACGCCCCCTCGTTGGTCCACTGCGCGGGGCCGGTGCGCTGCCCGGCGATCTCGCAGGCCACCCGACCCTCGAGTGCGTCCCAGTTGGCCTGGAGGTAACTCTGCACGCTGCCGATGTCGCACCAATAGCCGCGCCCGACCGTGGCCCAGAGCGAGTCGCGGCGTCGCAGCATCTCCGGGAAGACGTCCTGGGACCAGTCACTGGCCTCGCCGTCGGGACAGTAGCCGAGCACCTCGGGCTCGACCACGTAGATCCCGGTGTTGGCCTGGTCGCTGAAGACCTCCCCCCACGACGGCTTCTCCAAGAAGCGCTCCACCCGACCATCCCCGGCGGTGATCACCACCCCGTACTCGAGCGGGTTGGCGACGCGGGCCAGCACCACGGTCGCCTGGGACGCGTGGTCGCGGTGGAAGCTGACCGCCTGGGTGAGGTCGATGTCGGTGAGGGCGTCGCCGCTGATCACGATGAAGGTCTCATCGAGCAGGCCGGCGGCATTGCGGACGCTGCCGGCGGTGCCCAGGGGGCGGTCTTCGACCACGTAGTCGAGCTGCATCCCCAACTCGGTGCCGTCCCCGAAGTAATTGCGAATGCTGGCGCCCAGGTACTGCAGGGTGATGATCACCTCGGTGATCCCGTGGCGGCGCAGCAGCCGCAGCACATGCTCCATGCAGGGTCGGCCCACCACCGGCACCAGCGGTTTGGGTCGCCGGCTGGTGAGCGGGCGCAGCCGGCTCCCCTCACCCCCAGCCATGACCACCGCCTTCATCGGAGCACCATCTGATCCGCCTTAGCTTCCTGTGGCCTGCCCACCTGCCTCGATCCCCAGGCGATCATACGAAGAGGTGGCGCCGACGACGCTCGAGATACCAGAGCAGGCTCACCACCACCAGAGCCGCGGCCCCGGCAACCGCCGCCGTCCCAGCCAGCTCCGCGGTGGCCCCGGCCGGGGTGTAGACCGGAGGGGCGGGCAGAGCCTGCAGACGGTGCAGGTAGATCCGCTGCGGCGTGACCGCGATCACCAGTCCGTGGGGGTGCTCGGCGAAAACCCGGCCCAGTGCCGCCAGCGCCGTCACCTCGGCGTCGGGAGGTGCCGCCCGGTACCAGGTGTAGCCGCCGTCCGGGGTGAGCAGGGTGCCGAACCCCGCGGTACCGAGGTAGGCGGAGTCCACCCCGTCCGCGACCAGCGCGGTGACCCGGGGAACTCCGCCGAGCCCCCCCTCGGGGAGCAGCTGAAATGCCGGCGCCCAGCGGCCCCGGTAGCCCCGCCAGAGCAACCCCGAGGGCTCGGCCAGCAGGATCACCCCGGAGCCCAGCTCGGCCAGCTCTGCCGTCGCGGCGGCGAACCTTGGGCTGCCGGCCGCCGGGGTCCAGCGGGCAGCGTCGGAGGAGGCCAGAAGCCGGCCCCTCGCCAGGGCCAGCCAGGGCAGCCCACGACGAGGCGGGGCCAGCACCGCCCGCCCCGTCCCGGGGGCGACCTTGGCCAGGCGGGAGCCCAGCCGCCCGCTGAAGACCCCCGCTGAGGTTGCCGCCGCCAGTCGGGGGTTCGCGCCGGGGCCCAGGGCGAGGTCGCGAGGTTCGCCGAGAAGCGATGGCAGCCAGCGCGTACTTCCCCCCCTGACCGTCTCCAGCAGCCGGCCGCCGGCGAAAGCGACCACCCCAAGCCTCCCAGTCGCGGCCACCGCCACCGCCTCGGCCCCGGACCTGGATTGGCTCAGCATCAGGGGGATGAACTGGCCCGTGCCGGGGCGGTACCAGCCCGGCGCCCCCCGGGAGACGGCAAGGGTGACTGAGCCCTGGTTTGACGCGACCAGGGAAAGACGGGGTGAGGAACCGGGGGCACCCGCCCACCAGCCGCCCGCCGCAAGGGCCGGAAGGCCCAGAAGCATCGCCCCCAAACCCACCGCCAGTACCACCGCGGCGCCCCCGCGGCGCAGGTGGCTCATCGGCTAGTACCCATAGAGCCCGCTGACGATGGTGGCCACCAGGAACAGCTCGGCGACCACGTGCACCACTGCCGCGGGCAGCACGCTGCCGCAGCGTTGGGTCATCCAGCCCCAGATCAGGCCGAGCAGGATGACCAGGGGTATGAAGCTGTCCGCCGGCCCCTGGTACTGGGTCGCGAGGTGAGCCACCCCGAAGATCAGCGCCTGGGCGACCAGGGAGGTCCCCCGGGAATGCTCGCGCTCCAGGGCCGCCATCAGCACCCCCCTGAACTGGATCTCCTGGGCGATGGCACTGGTGGCGTTGGCGACGCCGTAGGCGACCGCCGCGGATCCCCCCAGCGACAGCAGCGGCACGCCCTCACGTCCGATCAGGGGGGCCGGCAGGGCGAAGGCGATGAGCAGGAAGAGCAGCGAGACCGAGATGGCCAGCAGGAGCGCCCCGGGGCGAGGGCGCACCCAGAGGCGGAGCTGGGGTCGGGGCCTCGGGCACATAAGGTAGAAGGCGGCGGCCAGGACCAGGCTCAGCACCAGCCAGGCGATTCCGGCGACCGCATTCCTGGTGAGCCCATACGGGGTACCAATCTGAGCGGGGGCAGGTCCGGCATAGCCAAGCAGCCAGAGCCAGCAGGAGTAGGGAAGGCTGAGGTTGAGCAGGGCAAAGCCCAGGGGCGCGAGCCCCCGCAGGGAACGGATCAGGAGCGCCGCGCCGGTGATGGCCGCGAAGTAGCCGGTCAGCCGCCAGAGGTCGGGGTCGACGCTCTGGGGGTCGCCGAAGAGGCGCGGCAGCAGCATGCTCGCGGCGGCGCCGCCGAGGACCAGCGCGAGCGGTCCCCAGCGCCGGGTCAGGCCTGCGCGGGTGGGTCTTGACCAGCCGCGAGCCTGGCGGGCGATCACGGCCGGGCCGGGACCGGGGGCTGGCTAGTCGCTGCTGCGGTCGGGATCTATTCCGGGTACCGGGGGAGCAGAGGAGGCGTCGAAGTCCGCCCCGTCCTCGTCCTCGCCGCGAATCCGGTCGACCAGATCGTAGACCTTGTCCTGGACGGTGCCGGAGAAGAGGAACGCGGCCCCGGCGGCGGCCAGCAGCCCCCCGGCGAGCCAGGTCTTGCGGATCCGGCGCCGTCGCCTGCTGGGCTTGATACCAGTCTTGCGTAGGGAGCCCTCGACCCGCTTGCGGGCGTCGTCCGGGAGTGACTTGGTCGCTTCGTAGGCGGCCTGGACCACCAGGTCGGCGAACCCGGACGAGCGGTCCCGGGCGGCGGCCAGCGCCTCATTCGCCCGCTGCTGGGCGG
>JBOHUH010000104.1:0-7171 GCA_050733915.1 Candidatus Dormibacteria bacterium
TCGCTGACCCGCTCAAGGGCCATGGGGCCCTCGATCTGGAGTTCGAGCCCGATGGGGGACCCGACGCCGCCCTCCGCCTCCAGACCGGCCAGCAGATGGTCCAGGAAGTGGACCTCACCGGCCGAGCTCACCTTGGGCACCACCAGACACGAGATGCTGCCTGCCAGCAGGGGCACCAGTGCCTCCACGTCGCGAAGGGCCTGGGAATCGCCCACCCGGTTGATCCGTACCGCCACCGTATGCTCCCCGAAATCAACTTCCTGGAGCGTCCTAAGTAGGATCCCGCGAGCCTCCAGCTTCTGATTCGGGGCCTCGCCAATGGCGTCCTCCAAGTCCAACACCACCTCGTCGGAGTCGAGGGTGGCCGCCTTCTCGGCCATCCGACGGCTGCTGGCGGGCAGCACCAGCACCGATCGACGGCACCGGTTCACTCCGGCTGGTCCTTCCCCTGGTCCTCGCCCTGACCGATCCGCCGCATCAGCTCCTCGATCATCTGGCGCGCCTCCGGGTCATCCATCAGGCGCTGGCGGACCGCCTCGGCCGCCTGGCGCATCTGTGGGTCCTCCATCAGCCGCTCCTGCATCTGGGAGAACTGGGTCAGCATCTCGCGGGCGGCCGTCTCGTTGGCGACCTGCAGCAGGACCGGCTGGGAGGCGGCTGCAACCACCGCCTCCACCTGCTGGCGAACCATCTCTATGCCCTTGCAGCCGAGGCACTCGCCGCGCAGCTGGCAGTGGCAGACCGAGCGCTTGACGCTGTCTAGTTCGCGGTGGATACCGCTCAGATCGACTGGTGTCGCCACAGCTCAAGCCTATCCCAGAGCCTCACCTCAGGGGGGCGGTTGGATCGGACGTCGGGCCCTGATCAGGGCGTGCCAGTAGCGGTGGTAGAGCCGGCCCTCCCGCCACTGGCTCAGGAGCTGGCCCCGGACTGCCTGGGGCGCAGTCTCGTAATAGTCGAGGAGTTGGCGCTTGCGGCGGTCTGGCAGCTTGACCAGGTCGAACCACTCGAGGATGTCCTTGACCTGCTCGATCCGCTCGGCGTGTTCCACGGTGAATCCGAGTGATTGCAGCAGGGCCCGCCACTCCTCCAGGGCCCGGCTTCGAAAGTGGGACGGATCCCGACCCACCTCGACCACCTCCAGCCAGTCCCGAACCACCGGGGGTGGGGAGCAGTCACTCACCGCGAAGACGCCGCCAGCACGGAGCACCCGATACGCCTCGGCCAGGGCCCGGACCAACTGCTTGAAGTGGTGGGGGGCGGAGCGGACCAGCACGCGGTCGAAGCTGGCCGCGGGGAAGGGCAGCAGCTCAGCATCGCCGCGCACGAAGGTGACGTTGCGCACTTCGCGCAGGGCCGCCTGCCGGCGCGCTTGATCCAGCATCCTCGAAGTGATATCGAGGCCGACCACCTCGGCGACCTGGGGTGCCGCGGCCAGGGCGACGTTGCCGGTGCCGGTGGCCACGTCGAGCACCCTGTGGTTGGGCCGCAGTTCCGCGAGCGCCAGGAAACGGGCCAGTGAGACCGGGTCGGCATGGCTGGGACTGCTCCGATAAGCCTCGGCCACTCGCGAGAACTGACGCTGGCTGGCGGAGAGCTCCCCCCCCTCTGCCTCCCCCGGCATTGCGCTCAAAAAGTCACAAAGGGTGGCCGGACAGCAGGGTGTCCAGCGGAGTCGGTTCCAGGTCCCGAGGCCCGCCGAAACGCACGTCGATCTCGGCCTCCAGATCCTTGACCAGTTCGCGCAGCTGACCCAGGTCGGCGCTGGGGGGATTGCTGTCGGCGTAGGCGCCGACCAGCTTGCCTTCCTCGAACAAGGCGACCCCGGTGCCCTCCTGGGAGTGCACCACCAGCCCCCCGCTGGAGGAGTACTTGCTGAGGTAGGTCCGCAGGCCCTCCAGGTTCACGAACATCGCCCCCAGCCCCTCGAAGCGCAGCGGCGCGTGCAGGAGGAGCCCCAGACCCCGGGCGATCTGGCGGCTGTAGGTGATCACGTTGATGGTGTCTTGGCTGTTGGGGAAGTTGGGAAACGTGATCCGGTTGGTGGTGGCGATCACGCCCTGATGATCGGTAGCCACCGCGACCACATAGCCGTCCACCAAGACCACGTAGCTGTTGCTGCCGTCGACCGCCTGGACGTGGAGGACTCCGGTGTGTCCCTCACCCGCCAGGTGGCGCAGCAGGCGCGCCGGATCGGTGAACCCGGCCCGCAGGTTGCGGAAGACCATCTCTCCCTCTGGGAGTGGGAAGGAACGGGTCCGGATCGCGCCCAGTTCCGCGGTGGGGTCGGGTGCGACTCGGGGAGGGGGCGGCGAGATCACCGCCGGGGGCTCGGCCACCGGGATCGAGCTGGTCCAGGGCGTGCCAGCGGTGGTCAGGACCTCGGAGAGGCTGTCCAACCCCTCCGGGCCTCCGCCCAGCGCCTCCCCCTGGGGGGTCTCAGGCTCGATCTCGTCCACTTCCTCCAGTTCCGCCACCGGGTCGGGGAAATTGCCCCCCGGGGCTGCCGCCGGCTCCGCGGGTATTCCCCAGGGCTCGCTGGGTTCGGAGCTTCCGGAGCCAAGCCAGGCCAGGTCCTCGGAGGTCTCTTCCGGGCGCCGCACCACTGCCGGGGAGAAGGTGGTGGTCTCGCCCGCGTCCGGCGCTGACCCCCAGGGCCTCGAATCCACCGGGTCAGCGTCGTCGGCATCCGTCGTGGCCGGGGTTTCGGGCTCCACCTCCACCTCTGGGCTCCAGCTGGTGACCTCGGGCTCCCCCGGGTCGGCGGCGTCCTCAGGGTCCTCGATCGGGGACACGGCCTCATCGGCGCTGGAGCTGAGCGGGCGCCACGACTCCGCCGGGTCCTCGAGGCTCTCATCCTCCTGCTGCTCGGGGTCGGCGCCCCCCAGTGCCGAAGGGATCGGGGGCAAGCCGACTGCGGAGTCCGACCGGTCCGCGGTGGCGGTGGACTCGTCCTCGTCGTCCTCATCGTCCTCGCCGCCCTCCGCCTTGTTCTCCCGCTTGCGGCCGAAGGCGAGGTGCAGCGCGGTCTCGGCAGGAGCCGGGGACCGGTGGGGACCCTGGCCGATGGGGATCGGAATTAGAGCCGGCCTCAGGCCCGGTCCAGTACCGCGCGCGAGATCGCGGAGCGGTTCAAGCAGGCGCTCCAACCCGGAACGCAGGCTGGCGATCGGGGAAGCTGACCTCGACCGACGCGGCTGAGAGTTCATGGCAGATGCTCCATTGGGGCGCCTCGCCCATGGCGCAAGCGCTCGGCGCCGTCGATGGCCCACACCAGACGCTTCACTTGCGAAGTGTAGCCTCGCCGCTGGACGATTGCTCCCGCCCACCAGACTTTACCGATCTTGCGCGACGGCCCCCAGCCCCTAGGCGGGCGCGGGTCGTTGCTGGCGGGCCTGGCCCTCGGCCGGCCCGGGCATGTACCCGGTGCGGCGCAACCAGCGCTCGGGGTGGCGCACCTCAGACCATCCGGGCAGGCTCTCGGGTCCGGTCCAGATCCGGTCCAGCCCCTCCTGGCCGGCCACCTCGTTGACCACGCGCAGGAAGCGCTCCCCCTGCTGGTACTGCTGCAGCTTGAGGGCGAACCCAGAGATCCACAGCAGCAGGCGCTCCACCGGCTGGGGCGGATCATGGCGGCGCCGGAAGGCCTGGTCGAGGCTGTCGAAGTCAGGGAAGTTGCGGCGGCCGGCCTCGCGCATGATGTAGTTGCCATGGCCCTCCAGCACGGTCATCACCGCCTGCAGCCGGCCCACCAGGGTCAGCTGCGAGGGAATGCTGCGGGCCACCTGCGCCAGTTCCTCCAAGCCGAGCCCCCCTGAGCTCCCCGGGGTGCGGCTCAGCTCGCCAATCATGGTCCCTAGGTGCTCGCGCAGCCAGGGGTGGAGCTCGAACTGCCAGGCGTGGGTGAGCTCGTGGAGCATCAGCCAGCGCCGCAGTGAGTCGATCGGCAGCTCCGAGGTCTTGGCAAATTGGCGCACGTTGGGCTCGACGATCAGCAGTGCTGGGGTGGGCAGCACCTCGTCCCCCTCCTTTGCCGCGCCCTCAGCGCCCACCGGGCGGAGCACCGGGTCGTACTGGCCCAGCACCCGTCGGGCCATGAAGCCCAGGAGGGTGCCGATGTAGATGCTGCTGGGGACTCGCAGCAGAGGACTGGGCCGGACCACCCCCCAGCCTCCCTGGCCCTCTTCGATCGGGCGCAGCATGCGCCGCATCATGGCCAGGTTCTGGTCCACGAACTGGTGGCGGCCGATCACCCGTACCCGGCCGAAGGTCGCCTCCTGGGGGCCGCTGTGACAAGCCTGGGCCAGCATCGGCACCAGCTCCGCGACCAAGGGGTCGTACTCGGACGCGACCTGCTCGGCGTCGCCGGCGCGGTCGCCGCCACAGCGCGAGTAGGCGGTGCGGCGCACCAGTTCCCAGTCCAGCACCGGCGACTCTGGGTCCGCCAGGGACTTGGAGAGCGTACGTTCCGCCGCGATGGCCACCCCGGCCGCCACGGCGGACCAGGCCAGCACCGACTTCAGGTCGGGCACCGGGGGATCATACGGCGAGGTTGGTTCAGAGGATCCTCTGGAACGACTGCTCCAGAGCCACCGGCTCGAAGCCCAAGGGAAAGTAGAGCGCCGAAAGCTCGGGATCCCGGAAGCGAAGTGCAACCTGCCTCCCCTCGGCGAGGGCCGCCGAGGTGGCCGCCCAGGTGACCGCCGCCGCGGCCCCGCGGCGCCGGAACTGCGACCGGGTGGCGACCCCGCCCACCTCCACCCAGGCGCCGAAGGCAACGGTCCATCGAGCCGCGGCCACCAACTGCCCCTCCAGCTCGGCGACCCAGCACCGCTCCCCGCCCAGTCGCTCCCGCCAGACCGCGGCGCTGGCCTCCCGCATCCAGCCGACCTCGCTATAGATGAGGTGTACCTGGTCTGCGTCCCGGGGGGTTGCCGGACGGGTCACCGGCAGTCCAAAAGACTGCCGCCGGGCCTGGGGGGCCACCGCCAGCACCGTGCGGTGGCACTCGAACTCGTCGAGGTTCGAGGTCTCGATCTGGCCCTCGAGGACATATATCCGGGTCAGCTTGGACTGGTATCGGTCGAGCATCCTCCGGGCCTCGGCCCGCGCGTCGGCCAAAGGCACCAGCAGGCCCAGAGTCTCCCCGTGCAGCAGCGCCACCGCCCGGGCCTCCCCGGCCGCCCCGCGTACCCACCAGAGCATCGACTCCGGCGAGGTGCCCTGCCGCGAGTTCCGCTCCATATGGCCACCCAGCTGGAGTCCGGCCCAGCCCTGGGCCAGGATGAAGCTCCGCACCCTCTCCAGGGCGTCCCCTCCCCGAACCGGCTGGAAGCCGTGTTCCCCTTGGTCTGTTGGCTCCGCCACCAGCTAATCATCGCGAAGGCGACTCGACTTGGTCCGCGACCTGGCACTTGGGCTGGTCGCCTGCTAGCACTCGACCCCCCTGAGTGCTAACATGAGCGCCACAAGCTCAGCTGTCTGGATGGGGACAACAGGAGAGACGAATGCCCAAACAACTGCTATTCGACACGGAGGCTCAGTCCGCCCTCAAGCGGGGGGTTGACAAGGTCGCGGACGCGGTCCGGATCACCATCGGCCCCAAGGGCCGCAACGTGGTTCTGGACAAGAAGTTCGGCAGCCCCACGATCACCAACGACGGCGTCACCATCGCCAAGGAGATCGAGCTCGAGGATCCCTTCGAGAACATGGGTGCTCAGCTGGTCAAGGAGGTCGCCAGCAAGACCAACGACATTGCTGGCGACGGCACCACCACCGCCACGGTGCTGGCCTCGGCGATGATCAACGAGGGTCTCCGCCACGTCGCCCACGGCGCCAATCCAGTCCAAGTCAAGGCCGGGATCCAGAAGGCCGTGGACGCAGTGGTTGCGGAGATCAAGAAGCATTCGGTGCCGATCAGCGAGCGGGAGAAGATCGCCCAGGTGGCCTCGATCTCGGCCGCCGACCCCGCCATCGGAGAGACCGTGGCCGACGCCATGGAGAAGGTGGGCAAGGACGGCGTGATCACGGTCGAAGAGTCCAAGGGGATCGAGACCGAGCTAGACCTGGTCGAGGGGATGCAGTTTGACAAGGGCTACATCAGCGCCTACCTGGTCACCAACGCCCAGGCCATGGAGGCGGTCCTAGAGGACCCCTACATCCTGATCACCGACCGCAAGATCTCGGCTATCGCCGACCTGCTGCCGGTGGTGGAGAAGATCCACCAGAGTGGCAAACCGCTCCTGGTCATCGCCGAGGACGTCGACGGCGAGGCGCTGGCCACCCTGATCGTCAACAAGATCAGGGGAATCTTCACCGCAGTGGCGGTCAAGGCCCCCGGTTTCGGGGATCGCCGCAAGGCCATGCTCCAGGACATCTCGGTGCTCACCGGGGGCACCGTGATCAGCGAGGAGCTGGGGCTCAAGCTGGACTCGGTGCAGCTGGACCAGCTGGGCCACGCCCGCCGCGTCCGGGTGACCAAGGACGACACCACCCTGGTCGAGGGAGCGGGCAGCAGCGAGGCGATCAAAGGCCGGATCGAGCAGATCAAGGCTGAGATCGACAAGTCCACCAGCGACTGGGACAAGGAGAAGCTCCAGGAGCGGCTGGCCAAGCTGGCGGGCGGGGTGGCCGTGATCAAGGTCGGGGCCGCCACTGAGACCGAGCTCAAAGAGCGCAAGCACCGCATGGAGGACGCCGTCTCCGCCACCCGAGCCGCGGTCGAAGAGGGAATAGTTCCCGGCGGGGGCGCGGTGCTCCTGCTGGCCCAGACCGCGCTCGACAAGGTCAAGCTCAAGGGAGACGAGCAGATCGGGGTGACCATCGTCCGGCGTGCCCTCGAGGAGCCGGCCCGACAGATCGCCAACAACGCCGGTGCCGAGGGTTCGGTGGTGGTGGAGCGAGTCCGCAGCCTCCCGGTCGGCGAAGGCTATAACGCCACGACCGGTGAGTTCGTGGACATGGTCAAGGCGGGAATCATCGATCCCACCAAGGTGACCCGCTCGGCGGTTCAGAACGCGGCCTCGATCGCGGGGCTGCTGCTGACCACCGAGTCCCTGATCACCGACCTCCCCGAGAAGAAGGCGGCCGCGGCGCCGGCGATGCCCGAGTACTAGGAGCCTGACCGGCCGATAAGGCCGGCGCGACGCCGAGGCGGGTTGGCCCTCTGGCC
>JBOHUH010000105.1:0-4068 GCA_050733915.1 Candidatus Dormibacteria bacterium
CGTGAACCGGGGCGGGCGCGGGCATCCCGACTGGTCCGGGCTCCGTGCGCCGGCACGACGGTGGCGTTGAGAGGGGAGGCGCAGGGATCGTCCATCTGCCCGGGGCGGCACAGCCAGACCGTAGCCGCCGGGCGCGCGTGGCTCACGGCGCGGGTACTAGCCAGCGCTGCCGTGGAGGGGTACCCCGCTCCGCAGGCGCCTACCAGCAGGGCCACCAACCCACCTAGGGCCGAGGTGGCGACACGGGCCGGCCCACGCCGGACCGTCTTGGAGTGAAATACGCAACCTGGTTGCATAGCACGTATGATCGCTCCGGATGCCGGGGAAGTCAACGACCTCGTACAGGTTCGGCGAACTGCTGGCTCTTGCCCGGCAGAGCTGGGTTGCGCAAATGGCCGGTGGATTGGCTTCCAGGGGCTACTGGGACTACCGCCGCAGCGATGCCGCCGCCCTGCGGGTACTCCGACGGGGGCCGCTGCCGGTAGGCCGTCTTGGCCAGGCGCTTGGGGTTACCCGCCAGGCTGCCCGCAAGGTTGCGGACGGCCTGGAGCGCCGGGGCTTCGCTTCGATGGCACGGGCCCACCATGACTCTCGCCTGGTCAACGTGGGCCTCACCCCCGCCGGCGATGCGTACGCCCGGGCGGTGGGCGATGTCGCCGACCGCCTCAACCGGGACCTCTGCCGGCGGGTTGATCCCACGGCCCTGGCCGGCGCTGGTGCGGTGCTGCGGGCGGTGCTTGCCGGCCATCACAACGAGCGCCCCGCCCAGCGCCGAGGACGTCGCAGTGCCCCGCCCGGATGACTCTGAATGACCGACGTCGCCGGGGGCCCGGGCGAGGCCGGAGCGGCATCTGCGTGAAGTCCACCACCATCGGCGGGTGGCGAGCTGCAAACCCCGCCGGCGGGTTCGGGTCGGTCGGGGCGACCGGCGGGTCGTTGCTCCGCCGCTGGCCGTGGGCGTCCACGTCCCGACTCCTTCCGCCGCCCCGGTTCGGCCCAGGATCATCTCCCCGGCACGGGCGCAGGCTCTTTACATCGAGGCCCAGGACTCCAGCAAGGTGCCGTCCAGAGTGAAGTCCTCCGAGGAGCGCGGGTGGCGCCGCCGCTCCTGTGCCACCACCGCCTCGAAGAACTGCCTGCTCACCCGGTGCCGCAGCAGCCACCTGCAGTTCTTAGCGCACCGGTAGTGGTCGAACGGCTGGTCCTCGACGTTCACCCGAGGAACCGCTTGAACACCAGGTCGTAGCGCGACCGCGCTAGGACCTGACGCTCACTCCGGATCGAGTACCGCGCCATCAACAGGCGACTCTTGAGGGCGTGCTCCAGTGGGATCGAGGGCCCGCCGATCTCCCCATACCCCCTTTGAAATGTTGGCTGCAACTCTCTGAGCGCCGCCTCCAACAACGGTCGGATCCGGTGGATCGGGTGGCCGGCCCGGATCCGGTGCTCAGGGTCGATCGTCCCCAGCGTGGTCGCCTAGCGAGCGGTGCTGCCATGCATTCCGCTCTCTCCAACTCCCTCGCCGCCCCGCCCCAACTCGGCCTACTAACCCAGCGCCGGGTCGGTCACCTATTTCGACACCGTGGTAGAGGACGCAGCCCCACCCGCTGTCTACGCTGACTTGGCCCGATCGCGCTCTTTTGCCAGGCGCTTGGGCGCGCGCTGACGCCAGGCTCGCTCGACGAGGCGTTCAATGCGGTCGGCGGGGACGCCGTCGAGCTCGACCTCCAAGCCGAGGAAGCTCCTCCTCGCGTCCTGACGACGGACGGCCTTGCAATTGGAGGGGTCGGCAGTGGCCGCATCATTCGACTCCTGCTCGCTGATGAGGAACACCGCTTTGGTCTCGTCTCTATTCATGCCGAGGAAGGTGTGCCCTCGGACTTTGAAGAGCGGGACATGGAAAAGAAAGTGACTGGCTTCTGTTACCTCAGGCAGCGCCGTAGCCCAACGCCGGATGTCGTCCGTGGTGGTCACCGGCGCGCCATCTTACTCCGCCCGGGTAGGGTCATCGACGCGACCGTCGGCAGGTGGCCCCCGAAGGCTACATTCAGGCGCTCGACCGCGCCCAAACGAAGTTACCGATGCGCCCTGGGATCCCGGAGCGCTGGACCCACGGTCACCGGCGCGGCGCGTACCGCCCTGGACATCGCCACCGGCCAGCGGGTCGGCGATCTGCGGCGCCGCCATCGCTCCCCTTACTTCCTGCGCCTACCGCAGCGCATCGATGCTCAAGTTCTGCAGGACCCCGGGATCCATCTGGAGCTGGACAACTGCGGCCCCCACACGTCACCGGCGGTGCGGCGCCGGCTGCTCCGCCCCCGCGCGTCCAGCCGCACTTCTCCCCCACCCACTCCTCCTGGATCAACTGGTGCAGCGCTGGTTGGGCGCGATGACCGAACGCCAGATCCGACGCAGCTTACACTCCCGCACCAACGCGGTGGGCGACGCCACTCGTCTATAGCTCACCCGAAACAACCAGCATCCCGAGCCCGTTGTCTGTCTCAAAACGGTCGCCGAGATTCTCGCCAGCAGCGCCTGCTTTTGCAGCTAAACTTTGCAAGCAGGACGCTAGGAGGAGTCACGGCTCCTAGCGCAACCGCGGACCTGCACCATCCGCCAACCGTGTCGTGCGTCCGTGAGCGGGCGGCAGCAGCACCTCTTGCAGGTCAGTTGGGCTCCCCGGCCGGTCTTAGGTCGGGGCCAGCCAGAGCCGCACCGCCAGGGCCAGCCCGCTGAGCGCGACCACGATCCGCAGCGGGGTGGCAGGGACCCAGCGGGCGACTCCCGGCCCCAGGGTACTGCCGAGGAAGAGTCCCATCCCCAGGGGAACGGCGTCGCGCCAGTTGACGGCAGCGAAGATCACGAAGCCGAGGGCAGCGACCATGGTGGCCACTCCCACCAGCATGTTCTTGAGGGCGTTGGCCAGCAGATAGCGTTGATCCACGGCCAGCAGGACCAGGGTGAGCACCATCACCCCGGCCCCCGCTCCAAAGTAGCCGTTGTAGAGGGACATCGTGAACAGACCGCTCCCCAGCAGCAGGGGGTGGGTGAGCGAACCATGCCGCTGGCGCCAGGCCGAGAGCTGGGGCTGCAGCAAAAGGGCGACCGAAGCCAGACCGAGCAGGAACGGTACCACCCGGCCGAAGACCCCCTCCGGGGTGGAGAGCAGCAATCCCGCTCCCACAGCCCCGCCGCCCGCTGCCACCATGCCCCAACGCAGCAGCCAAGGGGCTCGCCCCCGCAACTCCGAGCGGGAGCCCAGGGCCGATCCGGGCCAGCAGACCACCAACGCCACCGAGTTGGTGACCGTGGCCCCCAGCGGCGTCAGGCCGACGGCGAGAAGTGCCGGGTAGGAGATGAGCGAGGTTATGCCGCCAGCGGAGCCCACCACCCCCGCCAGGAGCCCGGCAGCCGCGAGCAGCGCAGCATGGGCGAGGGTTGGGGTGATCTCACCGATCCTAGGTGGCCCCCTGAGTCGAGTCAAGCCGCGGCGCCCTGTCGTGGCGCCACACCGTCAGCGGCCTCGGCGCTGCGGCGGCCACCTTGACCTCATCCTGCACCACCGGGATCGGGTCCGGGGACGCTCAGCGGCAGCCACTTACGCTGAACTTCGAGAGCGCACCGGGGATGGCGCGGCGGCCTGTGGGTGGCGTCCGAGCGGTGGCCAAACGCCACGCTGAAGACGCCGGTCCTGAGCGAAGGGATGCCCGAGACTGCGGTCCCTGGCCGTCCCCGTTGTGCCCCGGATCTGGACCTGGCTGGTAGGGACGTGGATCTGCGGTGAGCCTGGCTGGCGAACCCAGACCTGCCCCGCGGCCCACGCGGTTCGGAGCGAGCAAGGGCATCGGGGAGTAGCACTCCGCCAGCTCCAAGTGTTTTCCAACCTCTGGTCAAGTACCGTGACCGCGACCGATCCGACCAAGCCCATCAGCGGAGGTGACAACGTGTCAGTAACACCCGAACCCGTGCAGGATCTCACGGTCAGCCCGCGGCCGCCCGCCGCGATGGCGGCGGATGCTGGGCACCCGATTCCCGGCCAGAAGTTCTGCGGGGGCTGTGGTGCCCCGG
>JBOHUH010000106.1:0-8237 GCA_050733915.1 Candidatus Dormibacteria bacterium
CCGGAGACGCTGATCAGCCAGTCGGTACCCTTCAGCCAGGCCGTCGAGGCCTACGCGGACATGGACGCCCGGCGGACGCTCAAGCCGGTGCTGCGGCTCGACTGAGCGCTGGGCCGTCGGCGGCGCCGCTCAGTCGGGGCCGACCCGCCCGGCGGCCAGCAGGCGCTGGCGCAGCACCTTCTTGTCGAATTTGCCAACGCTGGTCTTGGGCAGGTCGGACACGATCTCCACGCGATCAGGAAGCTGCCAGCTGGCCCAGCCCTCCTCGGCCAGGAAGGCCCGCACCTGCTCCAGCCGGATCTCCGCCCCGGGGCGGGGTACGATCACCGCCAGGGGCCGCTCCCCCCACTTGGGGTCGGGTACGGCGATGATGGCCGCCTCGGTGACTCCGTCCATTCCCATGAGGCGGCCCTCCATGTCGGCTGAGGAGATCCATTCCCCACCCGACTTGACCAGGTCCTTGATCCGGTCCACCACCGAGAAGTAGCCCTCGGCGGTCTCCACCGCCACGTCCCCGGTGCGAAACCAGCCATCCGCGGTGAACTGCTCGGGTGCCTGGTCCCCCAGGTACGCGGCGGCGACCCAGGGGCCGCGCACCAAGAGCTCGCCCATCGACTCGCCGTCGGCGGGGACATCCTGACCTGCGGCATCGACGATGCGGATGTCGATCCCCGGCACCGGCAGGCCGGCCTGGTCCCGCACCTCCTCCATCAGCCGGGACTCATCCCAGTCGCGCATCTTCTGCTTGGGCTGGGTCAGGCTCGCCACCGGGGAGGTTTCGGTCATACCCCAGCCCTGGACCAGGTTGATCCCGAATTCGTCGCGGTAGCGTTCGATCAGGGCCCGCGGGGCCCGGCTGCCCCCCGAGGAGAGAAAGCGCAGGCTGGGCAGCCGGGTCCCGCGCCGGGAGAGCTCGTCAGCCACCGCGGCCCAGATCGTGGGCACGCCCGAGGAGTGGGTCACCTGCTCCTCCTGGATCAGGTCCACGATCGTGGCCGCATCGACGTGGCGGCTGGTGAAGACCTGCTTGGCGCCGATCATCGTCGCCCCGAACGGGGTCCCCCAGGCGTTCACGTGGTACATGGGCACGATCGGCATGGTGCAGTCCCCAGGCCCCAGTCCGGTGCATGCCCCGGAGGTGCCCACCAGGGCGTGGAGCACCGTCGACCGATGGGTGTAGACCACCCCCTTGGGTCGGCCGGAGGTCCCCGACGTGTAGCAGATCCCGAGATCGGTCATCTCGGGGATGTCGGAGGGCGGGTAGCTGGTCGGCTCCCCCGCGATCAGGTCCTCATAGGCGACCAGCTGGTGCGGCAGGCCCGAATTGGGAGTCTCGCCGGCCAGGACGATCAGGTGCTTGACCCGCGCCAGGGCGGCGGGGATCCGTTCCAACAGCGGCAGCAGCTCCGGCTCGGCCAGGATCACCTGGTCGCCAGCGTCCTGGATGATGAACTCGAGGTCACCCAAGGGCAGCCGCGGGTTGAGGGTGTGCAGGATCCGCCCGGTGCAGGGAACCGCGAAATAGCACTCCAGGTGGCGATAGCTGTTCCAGCCCAGGGTGGCGACCGGGGCCAAGGGATCCAGCCCCAGGCCATCCAGGGCGTGCATCAGCTGTTGGGAGCGGGCGCTGAACTGGGCATAGGTGTAGCGATGGCGTCGTCCCCCGCCCAGCTGGGTCACCACCTCGGTGTCCCCGAAGTGGCGGGCCGCGTGCGAGAAGAGCATCCAGCTGTTGAGCTGGGTGGTCATCATCGCCATCGGCAGACCCTCACTCCGACCGCGCCCTCTGTCCGGCCACCGCTTCCCGGGCGGCGGCGGGCTCCGGAGGTGGGTCGTCGTCTGGGTTAAGGCCCAGGTGGGCCGCGACTTTAGCCCGGTGCCGGCTGGGGCGCCCCGCGAAGGCCTCGACCCACAAGGCCCTCTTGTAGTGGCGATGCAGTGGGCTCTCCCAGGTGAAGCCCATACCCCCCAGCACCTGGATGGTGCGCTCGCAGGTGCCCACGTAGGCCTCGGCGGCGGCGGCCTTGGCGGCGCTGGCGGCGATCGCGGCGTCCTGGTGTTCGACGCTCAGGCACCAGCTGGCCCAGTAGGCCAGCGAGCGGGCCAGCTCCAACTCGACATAGCTGTCGGCCAGACGGTGGGAGACCGCCTGGTAGCTGCCAATCGGACGGCCGAACTGCTGCCGTTCCCGGGCGTGTTCCAAGCCCAGCTCCAGCACTCGCTGGCCGCCTCCCACCGCCTCCATGGCCAGCCCAACCCAGAGCCGTAGCCGCATGCGCTCGGCGATCCGGGCCGCCTTGGGGCCGCTTTGGAGGGGCTCTCCGTCCGAGGCCTGGAGGCGCCCCAGCGTGCGCGTCGGGTCGATCGTCTCAAGGCGCTCGCCCCGGGCCTCCATGGCCAGCAGCTGATCGCCCTGCTGCACCACCACCTGGTCGACCCGATCCAGGTCGAGAACCACCCCCTGCTCCGCCCCGAGGGCGGCGGACCAGCGCCGCTTGCCCGAGACCACCTCGGCGCGGCGGGCGTCGTCGAGGGCGGGGAGGGCCAGGGCCACGGTGGCGAGGTATGGCCCCGGGTAGAGGCAGCGGCCCAGCTCCTCCAGCAGCAGAGCCTCCTCCAGAAACCCCAGCCCGGCTCCACCGAGGGACTCCGGAGCGGATACCCCGAGCCAGCCGAGGTCAGCCAGCTCCTGCCAGGACGCGGGGTCCCAGCCCAGCTCGGAGTCGGCCAGCTGAGCCACCCGGTCCAGCGGGAAGCGCGCGTCCAGAAAGGCCCGCGCCTGGGCCTGGAGATCGCTCTGCTCCGGGCTCAGGGTGAAATCCATCAGCGTGACCTGGGCAGGCCCAGGACCCGCTCGGCGACGATGTTGCGGAGGACTTCCGAGGTGCCCGCTTCGATGGAGTTGGCCCGGCTGCGCAGCTGCAGGTAGTGCCAGTGTCCGTCGTCCACCGGCAGGTCGGCCGCGAGCTCCCGGGCCAGCTTGGTCACCCGCTGGTTGGCCTCTGACCAGGCCAGCTTGATCAGCGACCCCTCCGGACCGGGACCCCCCCGGCGCGCCGCCTCGGCCAGCTGGCGATGCGCGGTCAGCTTCAGCGCCTGCATCACGGTCCACTCCCGGGCCAGCACGTCCTCCCGACTGCGGGCCAGCCCAGGTCGCTCCCGGGCCAGTCGCAGCACCTCCCTGACCGCCACCTCCAAAGCCCCGGTCAGGGCGAAGCCGAAGGTGGCTCGCTCGTGGGCCAGGGTGGTCATGGCCACCCCCCAGCCCTGGCCCACCTCGCCCACCACTTGGGTGGCCGGCACCGCCACGTCGGTCAGGAAGATCTCGTTGAAGTCGGAGTCGCCGGTGAGCTGGCGCAGCGGCCGTACCTCGACCCCCTTGGAGTGCATGTCCAGCAGCAGGTACGTGAGTCCCTGGTAGCGGGGAGCCTGCTGGTCGCTGCGCACCAGCAGGATGCACCAGTCCGCCACCTGGGCGAAGGAGGACCACACCTTCTGACCGTTGACCACGAAGGTGTCCCCGCGCTGCTCGGCCACCGTCCGCAAAGAGGCCAGGTCGGAACCGGCTCCGGGCTCCGAGAAGCCATGGCACCAGATCTCCTCGGCGTTGAGGATGGACGCTAGGTAGCGGCGCTTCTGCTCCGGAGTACCGCGGGCGATGATGGTGGGCCCGGCCATGCCCAGGCCGATCACCCCGATGTGCTGGGGGGCTCCGGCGCGGGCCAGCTCCTCCAGGAGGATCGCCTCCAGGGCGGATGGCGCCCCCTGGCCGCCAAACTCCTTGGGCCAGGTGAGCCCGGCGTAGCCGGCGTCGAAGAGCGCCCGGCTCCAGCTCCGACCCCGCTCCAGATCGTTCATCCGCTGCCGCATCCCCGACAGCTGGCCGGGCAGGTTTTGGGCCAGCCACGCCTTCAGCCGGGTCCGAAAGTCCGCCTCCTCGGGGTTGTCTTCGAGCTTCAAGCTTGGACGCTCCTCAGACCCGCACGGGAGCCTGGCGACTTCCGTGGCGCGCCAGCTCCTGGACCACCAAGATTGCCTCCATGGTGCGGCGGCTAGCCGCTCCGGGCAATAGTCAGGGCCACAGATTCGTACTGCGCTGGCTGTGCAGCTGATCACGACCGACCACGGCTAGCGGCCCCCGTCCAGCTGCAGCACCGCTCCGTTCACGTAGGAGGCCGCGTCCGAGACCAGAAAGGCGATCGCCGCCGCCACCTCCTCGGGCTCTGCGAAGCGCCCCAGGGGGTGACGCTCGCGGGTCCGCTTGGCGATGGCCTCGTTCTGCCAGAGCACCGCCGCGAACTCGGTGACCACAATCCCCGGGGCCACCGCATTGACCCGGACGCCGTCCGGTCCCAGCTCCAGTGCCAGCTGGCGGGTGAGGAAGATCAACGCCGCCTTGCTGACCCCGTAGGGGCCGAGCCCGGGATCGGGCCTGATCCCGCCGATGCTGGCCACGTTCACGATCGATCCCCCGTGGGCTCCCATCCAGGCTCGGTGCACCAGCTGGCTCAGCACCAGGGGCCCGCGCAGGTTGACCTCAAAGGTCTTGTCCCAGGCGCTGAGCTCGACCTCCAGGGTTCTTCCGTAGTGGGGGTTGGTGGCGGCGTTGTTGACCAGGACGTCGAGCCGGCCCCACTGCTGCATCACCTCGGCCACCAGGCGCTCCGAGTCGGCCGGGATGCCGGCATGGGCGGGGACCGCCAGCACGGCCTCCGGGAAGTCTCGGCTGAGCCGCTCGGCGGCCGCGTTCAGCCCCTCGGGCTTGCGGCTGGAGATGGCCACCCGGGCTCCCCGGCCGAGGAGGGCGCGGGCGGTGGCCTCCCCGATCCCCCGGCTGGCGCCGGTGACCAGCCCCACCCGACCTGCGAGATCGAGCATTTCGGAGCGGGCCCCAGATGTGGTCACTGAGGCAGCGTAGGCGCCGGTGCTGCCCGGGGCAAGCCGGGCGGGCGCCGACGATTTAGGATCGTCGCATGCGGGCTTGGGTGGTGCACCAGAACGGGCCTCCCCGGGCGATGCGGCTGGAGGAGCTCCCGGAGCCGCCGCCGCGGCCCGAGCTGGTGCGGATCGCGGTGGCCGCGGCGGCGGTCAACTTCTTCGACAGCCTGATGGTCGCGGGCACCTATCAGGTCCGGCCGGAGCTACCGTTCATCCCCGGCAGCGAGGTGGCGGGAGTGGTGGTGGCCGCGCCTTCAGGCAGCGGCTTCCAGGCCGGTCAGCGGGTGATGGCCCGGGTCGCCCAGTCTGGGCTCAGCGGCGGCGGCTACACCCAGCTCACCGATGCCCGGCCGGAGGAGGTCGTGGCACTGCCCGCGGGGATGCCGTTCGACGAGGCGGCGTCCTTCTTCGTCAACTACCAGACCGGCTGGTTCGGCCTCCATCGCCGTGCCCACCTCCGCCCCCACGAGGTGCTCCTGGTCCACGCCGGGGCGGGTGGGGTGGGCAGTGCGGCCATCCAGCTGGGGAAGGCGGCGGGCGCCAGGGTGATCGCCACCGCAGGATCTGCGGAAAAGCTTGAGGTGTGCCGCAGCCTGGGCGCCGATCTGGCCATCAACTATCGAGACCAGGACTTTGTGGAGTTGGTCAAGGCGGACACCGAGGGTCGCGGGGCGGACGTCGTGTACGATCCGGTCGGCGGCGAGGTCCTGGTCGCCTCGACCAGGTGCCTCGCCTTCGAGGGCCGACTGATCTGCGTCGGCTTCACGTCGGGCGACATCCCCCAGCTGCGGGCCAATCACCTGCTGCTCAAGAACTACTCGGTCATGGGGCTGTACTGGGGGCTGTATCCCGGCCGGCTCCCGGAGCTGGTCACGGAGTGCACCGCTGAACTCCTTCGGCTCTACGGCGAGGGTGACCTCAAACCCTATATCTCGCGCCGGCTGCCCCTGGAGGGCGCCGCCGACGCGCTGGAAGCGGTGATCTCCCGGCAGACCACCGGCAAGGTGGTGCTGCTGCCGGAGGATCACCTCCGAGACTGAGGCCGACTCGGCCCCCGAGCCGCGCCCCAGGGCTACCGTGTAGTGCGCATGGAAGTGTCCGGCCGGGTCGTGGTGGTGACCGGAGGCGCCAGTGGCATCGGCCGCGCGCTCTGTCGCCGGCTGGCCGAGGAGGGGGCTCGGGGACTGGTGGTGGCCGACCTCGACCTGGGCGGGGCGGAGGAGGTCGCAGCCGAGGTAGGCGGCCTGGCGGTCCGGGCCGACGTCACGATCGAGGAGGAGGTCCAGGCGCTGGTGAGCCGGGCTCTTGAAGCCTTCGGGCGCATCGATCTCTATTGCTCCAACGCCGGGGTCGCCTTCGGCGGCGGCCCCGAGGCGCAGGACCCGGCGTGGCAGCGCAGCTTCCAGGTCCATCTGATGGCCCACGTGTACGCCGCCCGGGCGGTGCTTCCGGGGATGCTCCAAAGAGGTGAGGGGTGCTTTCTGGGCACGGTCTCGGCGGCGGGTGTGCTCAACCACGTGGACGCCGCACCCTACGCGGCAACCAAGGCTGCCGGACTCTCCTTCCTGGAGTGGTTGTCGATCGCCTACGGCGACCGGGGGATCTTGGTCGCCGCCCTCTGCCCCCAAGGTGTGCGAACCCCCATGCTGGCAAGCGAGGGCGAGCGCAGCTTCCTCTGGGCGGGGGCTCTCGAGCCGGACGAGGTCGCCCGTCGCGTCGTGCTCGGCCTGCACCAGGAGCGATTCCTCATCCTGCCCCATCCCGAGGTGGAGCAATACTTTCAGCGCAAGGCCTCGGACTACGACCGCTGGCTCCGCGGCATGCGCCGCCTGCGCAGCTCGCAGGAGGGTTGACCCGGGTCGAGCGTCGGTCGCTGCTGCCCACGCCCGGGGGTCAGGTGGCGGCGGGTTCAGCCGTCGACCTGCACCACCATCTTGCCGGTGTTGCCTCCGCGCATCATGTCAATGAAGGCGTTGGTCATGTTCTCGATACCGGGCACCACCGTCTCGTCCGCCTGGATCAGTCCGGCGGCGATGTGCGCTCCCATCTGAGCCCGAAAATCGGCTTGCCGTTCTTGGTGGTCGATCACCAGAAATCCCTGCAAACGAAGGCGTTTGCCGACTGCGAGGCCGAGGTTGCGCGGCCCCGGCAGGGGCGCCTGCTCGTTGTACCCAGCGACCGCCCCGCACATCGCCACGCGCCCGTGGCGGTTGAGCACTGCAAGCGCCGCTTCCAATTGTTCCCCGCCGACGTTGTCGAAGTACACGTCGATACCCTGCTCTCCCGCTGCCCGGCGCAACGCCTCGCCGAGGTCGGCGACGTGATAGTTGAAGGCCGCGTCCACCCTAAGGTCGCGCGTCAGGTGTTCAACCTTGCGGTCTGAGCCGGCGCTGCCGATCACCCGTGTGGCGCCGTGCACTTTGGCCAGCTGGACCGCGACGCTGCCCACGGCGCCCGCCGCGGCGGAGACGTAGACCGATTCGCCAGGCTTCAGCCCGGCGATGTCCAGCAGCCCCACGAAGGCGGTCAGACCGGGCATCCCCAGGGCTCCCAGGTAGATAGAGAGCGGGAAGCCGGGAATGGGGGCGACCCGCCGGAAGGCCTCCGGGGCCCCGACCGCGTATTCCCGCCAGCCCAGGTTGTGGACCACCGCGTCACCCGGGCTCAGCGCACCGTCAGGCGGCGCCTCCTGCACCACTCCGACCGCCCCGCCGTCCATCACCTGCTGCAGCGCAAACGGGGGCACGTAGGACCGCGCATCATTCATCCTGCCGCGCATGTAGGGGTCGACCGACAGGAAGTGGTTGCGCACCAAGACCTGGCCCGCAGTCGCCACCACGGGGCCGCTGCGCAGGGCGAAGTCCTCTGGCCGGGGCCAGCCCGCGGGGCGTCGGACCAGGTGGACTTCGCGGCCCTCGGTGGTACTGCCCACGCCCTCTATTCTGCCCGCCGTGACTCCCGGGGGCACCAGGACGCAGCTGACCAGAGTTGCCCTCGCAGCTCTGGTCAGCTGCACAACTCCCGGCGCCGGAGCCCCAAGCACATCTGTCGCAGAATGGGTTGGGGAGAAGGACCCGAGCTCCCAGTTGGACTAGCGCAGGGGGACCCACGATGGAGGCCCAGAAGCCGGCTCAGGCGGGCCGGCTCCGCGATGAGCTGGCCCAGTTCATGGACGATCTGGTCCTGCCCGCCGAGGCGCGGTACGCCCTGGAGACCGGCGGCGCCCAGCCCTGGCAGCCGAGCCAGCTGGTGGAGGACCTCAAGCTCGAGGCGCGGGGGCGGGGACTCTGGAACCTTTT
>JBOHUH010000107.1:0-7126 GCA_050733915.1 Candidatus Dormibacteria bacterium
TGCTGGACAACTACGGCACCCACAAACACCCGGCGGTGCGGGAGTGGTTGCGACACCATCCGCGCTTTCACCTTCACTTCACCCCGACCAGCGCCAGCTGGATGAACCAGGTGGAGACCTGGTTCTCTCTGCTTGAGCGCAAGGCCATTCGCCGCGGTGTGTTTCACAGTGTGGCCGCGCTGCGGAATGCGATCCAACGATTCCTGGACGCCTGGAACGACCACAAGCATCCCTTCAGCTGGGTGAAGACACCGGAGCAAATCCTATCCAAAGCGAAACAGAAACCTATTTCGGGAACAGGACACTAGGGTCCAAATCCGTGAGGGGCATAGCCGCCCGCTCAAGGACGGCCGATGGCGCTCGTCTAGGGTGGCGCCGGGAACTCTCCGTACCAGGGACCAGCACCGGCTTGGCGGCACTGGCCCGCAGTGAGGCCAACCAGGCCACATCAGCCCGGATCTGCGCGTCCATCTTGGCGGCGGAGGTCATCGGGTACCCTCGACCGTCGGCGCTGAGGCAGTCCACTCACCGAGTACCACCGCGACGGCAGCCCGGCAGGGCGCGCACCGCACCGCCGCGACCAGATCACCACAGCTCAGGCAGTGCCCGGTTTGGTACGGCACCTCGGGCCGGGCCAGGAGGAGAGGGATCGGCCGCGCGACCGCCGGGAGCTGGGGCCGCATCGCTTCGATCCGCCATGCCACCTCGGGACCGCCGGTGTCGGGCGGAGTCGGCGGCTGCAGCGGGGCGATCGGCATCAGGTCGGCCTTCGCCTCCCGGAGACGGCGGAGAAGTTCCTCATCCGGAGGCGCGCAGGCGCGGAGGTGAAGCCGGTCACCGTCTCGGGTGATCGTCACCCCGGCAGCCTTGGCCTCGGCGAACAACTGGTCGGCCTCGGTCACAGCTCGTCCTCCCAGGGGCCGGAGCCTGCCGTTTCGGGGCCGGGGGCGTCGCTTACCGTGGCGTCGGCCGCCGCTGGACGTGGGTGCAAAGCTCCTAAAGGTCCGGAAGCTCCTGGACTCGAATACGAATCCTGCTCCAGTTCACCATCGCCCTGAGTTCGGAGCTTTGCCAGGAGCTTTGGGACCTTTGGGGCCGTCTTTCCCCAAAGCTCCAGAGGCGCAGTAGCGTCACCCGGGTCCTGGCCGAACTCACCGCCTTGGGTCGGAGGGCGTGATCCAGGAGCTTCCGGACCTTTAGGAGCTTTGTCCCGAGCCTCCGCAGCGGTGGCCACGGGAGAATCGGACGTTCCGCCGACGTCGGATTCGCAGGGCAGAGGCTCCAGGCGGTACGCATTGCCGCCGGTCGAACCCTGCCCGGCGTCGCGGATGAAGAAATCCCCGAACCGCCGGTCGCACTGGCGCCGGAGCGCGTGGCCGACCCGCATCGCTGCCGCGTGACCGGCCCGGCCCGCCCAGATGCCCAAGAGGATCGGAGCGGTGCCGTCATCCCCGCCCTTCGCCACCGCCAGTGCTTGGCCTGCAGTGATCGGTACATCCGCCCAGGTCGCCCACCACCGTCCGACGAAGGCGACCCACTCGTCAGTCGCCCGCTCGGCACCGCGGTCGCGCCGGTCCTGATCCGCGAGGAAGCCGTCGATCTTGTGGAACTCCAGGATGCCGCCGATCGCTTGGACGTAGGCTTCAAAGCCACCGAGCACCGCGCCCGAGGCCTTGCATGCCGGCATCCCCGCCTCGACCCACTCCCCAACCAAGCTAACCAGGGCTCCGACCAGGCGGGCGCGGTTCTCCCGGACCCAAGTCAGGAGCTGGGGATGGCGAAAATCAGTCCGCCGGCCGGGGTGTGCGACCCGCGCGTCCTGCCGGATGGTCAAAGACCGGCCCGCGATCTCCAGGGACAGAGCGAGGTTGTTCCCGGTGACCATCCAAAGCGCCAGATTCGGCAGCAACAGCATTTCGGTCTTGCCAAGGAGCCGGCCCCGATACGCTGGGAAGGCGGTAAGCGCCGCAGACAGGACGGAGGAGTCCAGGAGGCGATCGACGTTGTCGATCAGGATGATCGAGTGCCCGGCGAGCAACGAGGCGGTCAGCCGCTTGTCTAGTTCGTTGTCGTCACCTGGAAGGCCATAGGCGGCGCCGGGGTACCGCTGACCACTAGCGCAATACACGACGCGAGCAAGCCCTTTCCCGTCCTCTCGGTCGGGGCATCAAAGGCAACCAGCGGCGTCGGGCCATCGATCAGCCCGCGGACGAAGGGTTGGAACAGCGCGGCGAACGTGTGAGCACGGCTCGCCGCGTCCACGAAGGGGAAATCAATGAGCACGTCGTCGAGGATCGCAAGGGCCTGGGCCGAGGACATCTCAGGGACAGGACCGAGATCGCCGAGATCGAGATAGACCTCAGACTCGGCGTCGAAGCCGGGGTCCGCCAGGAGCCGGACACCGCCGGTCGGCCCAGCCGCGAACACCGGCGTCGTGACGATCCGGCGTAGCGCCGGCAGCGGCAAGTCCGGCAAGGAGAGCAGGTCCTGAACCACATCGGTGGGCGGGCGAGCTGGATATTCGCCGCGCCGGGGGTCGAATCCCGTGTAATCGGCGATGCGATCGAGGTCCCCCCGCAGAGCCGGGATGCTCATTACGTCGACCACGACGGGCGACCTGCGGCGCAACCGGGCGATGGTGGTGCCGAAACTGAAAAACTGCGGCTTGGGTTCGTTCGCGTGGAGCAGCGCCGACACTGAATCGTCGGTGATCTCGCGCATGTGGCGGTCGCTAACCATGATCTCCGGAAGGCCCCCGACCTCGGCGGAGCGCCGGTCGGGGCGCTGGCGCTGGCGCTCCGCCTCGGCACGCTGCTCCAGCTCCTGGATCCGGCCCCCGACCATGGGGCCGAGGGCGAGGAGCGCGGGAGCGAGGAGGGCCGGCAACCGCTTCGGCAGCCGTGGACCTCTGTTGAGGGCGAGAGTGGAGCGCTCGAATGTGGAACGAGCACGGCCGCTGGCGAGCGCGAGCCGGTCGGCGTGAACTCGCAACTCGCCCCGCCGGAGCTCCACCTCCGCGACCGCCCCGCCCCCATCTGCCCGCTCAGCGTCGGCGACCCGGAGGCACCAGGAACCCGTGAGGGATAGCTCGATCGGCGGCTGCAAGCACCACCCATGCGGACCCTGCCGACGGCCGCCGGGCAGGGGCTGGCCGCCACCCGCACCGGGGTCATCGGGCGGCTCCGGCTGCGCCGACCGGACATCCTCGGGCGGCAGGTCGGCGAAGTCGGGCTGCCCGATCGCCATCAGGCACCAAGCCTGCGCGGGATGAATAGCTCGACCCTAATGCCGCGTCGCTGGGCCCGCGCCGCCAGCCGGCCCGCGGCGGCGCGGCCGGCGGGGTCGGGGTCGCTCCAAATCTCGAGCAAGTGGAGGCCAGGTGGCAGCTCCATGACGGCGAGACCGCCAGCCGACCCGGCAGCCCACACGGGGCCCCCACGGGCTTCGGCGACGGCCAGCGCGGTCTCGACCCCCTCGGCGACGGCCAGCGCGGTCTCGACCCCCTCGGCGAGCTGGATCGACGACCCGGCCACCCGGCCGAGAAATTTTTTGGGTGTCGGGACCGCCGCCTTGCCAGGCCCGTTGGGGTCGAGGTACATGCGGTGCAGGCCGGTGACCGACCCGTCCGGCCGGACGAAGCGGGCCAGCATCGCCGGGAGCCACCGACGGGGTTGGCCGACTTCGAGATAGAGGCAGGCGGGGTGAAGCCGCAGCGCAGGCGGGACCGCGCCGCTGAGCCCGCGAAACTGGAGGTACGCCCGAAGCCGGGGGTGGTCGGGAATCGCTTTGCTCCACAACCGCTCGATGACTGCGGCGAAGGGCACGGCGGTGGGCCGGGCAACTGGCGGGGGGGCTGAGCGCGGCAGGAGGGGACCAAGACCGTACCCGAGGCGGTCCCGCAGTGTGGCCAGGACCAGCGGCCTAGCGCACCCGCCGAAGCAGGTGAAGAGCGCGGCCCGATCCCCGGGCTGGACACCGAGGGAGGGCAACTGGTCGCCACGCCCCTGGCCGTGGCCGGGGACCGGGCAGTGAGTGACGCCCGCCCCCCGGCGGGCCGAGCCGCCACAGGGGCAGCCGGACCGCCCGCATCTCAGGGCGGCTAGAATCTCGGCGGCGCTGACAGGACTACTCTGTGAGTGGGGTAGGTCTGGCATCGCCGTCCTCCAGCGCCGCCGGGGTGGAGGCCTCGGCGGCGATCTCGTGAACGGGGCCGGCCCCAGCTAGCAGGCGGCTTGCATCGCGTGCCACCACGGGCGCTGCGGCAAGCGCCGCGGCCAGACGGCCGAACGTGGGCCCTGAGACTGGCCGCCCCCGCGCGGCGGCCGAGATGACCGCTTCCGACAACCGGGCCAACCTAGCCAGGTCCTGTTGACGGAGGCCGCGGAGCGCGAGCTGGGCGGCGAACTCGTGCGAATCGACTCGGACGCTCACAAAACCCCACGCTAATCCTGGGCACGTGGGCAAACCTGCAGGTTTGTGGCGGGCTGTAAAGAGAGGGGCGTCCGACCCGGCTAGATCAGATCGGCCACCGCGTCAAAACTACGTAGGTGGCTTCGCACCGAGGGCAGACCACCTCGGTTGCATCAGGCGATGCAGTGAAGCCCATGCTGCAGGCGGGACACTCGACAGTCTCCGGGGACAAGTTGGCAACCTTGCGCATTCGCGCCGCGAGTGCCGCCAGAAGCATCCCAGCCAACCCCGGGCTGTCGCGGAGGCTGCCCCTCCGGCCGCCAGCCTCGTTGGCCGGCCCCTCACATTCCACCAAGCGATCGCGGAACCACGCAGCAGCTGGCGCCGTTACTCCGACCAACGCCACCACTCGTTCGACAGGGGGCGGAATCACACTCGCGAGGAAGTCGGGCACGAACTCACCCGGCGCTCCCGGCAACCGGCCAGCCAAACGTGCCGCTGACAATCCCATGCTGTGCTCCAGCACCTCTCCATAGGTGGGGCCCCCGTCATAGACCGAGTTCACCAGCATCAGTTGGTCCGCCCGCCCAAGTTTCAGTTTGATGATGGAATCAGCTAAGGCTTCGCGAGTAGTGACGCCGCACATTCTCGCTCTATGCGGCCACTTGCGGCTATTCCACTGGGCCGACACGTCCTCCACCCGCCCCTCGAGGTCGACCAGAGCTCTGTCGTGCTCTTCTCCCCGGAAGTCGACGGCGGCCTCGCGGAGCCGGTCGCTTCGCCACCCTTCGAAGAGGTCGGGCCGACCACCATCCCACCACAGGCGATGGCGAACCAGAGCGAGGTTCTGGCCCCGTGGACCCGGGCCGAGAGCTGCCCGAATGGTGTCGAGATGGTGGAGAACGGCAGGCGGCCATCGGTAGTTGCGTCCCCTTCCCCGGCCTCGGCCTGGAGAGCGGGGCCTGCACACGAGGCCATGACGTGCGTATCGCTCGACCGTCCGCCATGAGAGCGGCGGTTGCAGGCTGGAGGTGTAGGCTTTGACCCGCGCAGCGCTGAGCCAGGCCACGGCGTCCGCCCCGGCTTGTTCCGGGTCGCGGCTCACCGATCAGGTCGGCGAGCCGGTCAGGATGCTCTCCACCACCGCGGCCACCCGGCGGGCGGAGCCGGGCATGACGTGGGTGTAGATGCCCAAGGTAGTGGTGATCGTGGAGTGCCCGAGCTGGGCCTGCACATCAGTCGGCGCCATCCCTTGGGCGCTCAGCAGCGAGGCCAGCCCGTGGCGGAGATCATGAAAGCCGAGCGGGGGGAGACCGCTCCGGCGGCATGCGGCCTTGAGTCGCGGGGTGGCCGTGGTCGGGTCGCGCGGCTTCCCGTCAGGTCGGGTGAAGACCAGCCCCGAGGTATCGCTCCATGCCTCCCCGGCCTGCAGCCGGTCGGCCGCCTGGGCCGCCCGCTGGCGCGCCAGCGCTTCGACCGCCACCGGCGGCAATGCCAGCACTCGCCGCGAGCGAGCGGTCTTGGTGTCGCTGAAGACCACCTCTCCCCCGATGCGACGCGCGCTGCGCGCTATCGACAAGGTGCGCGCCGCCGCATCAGAGTCGGCCCACCGCAAGGCCAGCAACTCGCCCACCCGTGCCCCGGTCGCCAGCGCCAGCGTCCAGAGCGGTCCATCGCGATCGTCGGCAGCCAGCGCCAGCAGGGCTTGAGCAAGCTCAGCGGTGACGGCGGTGCGCTCGACGTGGGAGACGGCTGGCGGGTCGGCCAGCGCCGCGACGTTGCGCTGGACGTAACCCTCTCGGAGAGCCGCTCCCAACATGGCCCTCAGCACCGCTCGGATGTGATGCACTGTCCGAGGCGCGAGCCCCACGGCCAGCTTGGCGGCAAGCAGGTCGTTTACTTGGCTGATCTCCAACCTAGCCAGCGGGACGTTGCCGAGCCAGGGGACCACATGCCGCGTGATCAGTTCCCGGTATCGGATCGAAGTGCTCCGACGGATCCGACCCTCATGCAGCGTGAGCCACCGCTCCGCGTAGTCGCCGATGGTGGGACCCCTGCCACGGCGGGCAGAGATCAGCCCCAGATTGCGGTCTCGAAGCGCTGACGCGAGCCGGGCCTCGACTTCCGCTCGAGTCCGGCCGTAGATCATCTTCCGGACGGAGCTGCCCTCCCCATCGCGGACCACGTAGCGGGCGCTCCAGCGGCCATCGGAACGCTTGCCAACGCTCCCCGAGCCATTCCCCCGCCTACCCGCCACGCACCACCTCCCCGGCCCAACGGCTTTGCAGACTTGACGCCAGCGCTGACGCCAACCCGCGTTCGGATGAGTCTACCGCTCTGCACGCTGCTGCGCCGAGGTACGGGCTATTTGAATTCGCAAGACAAGATCGCCGCTTGAGCCTGGGAACTCGAAGTGGTTCGGAGGCGGTCTTGAAAACCGCTGAGGCGGCAACGCTTCCGGGGGTTCGAATCCCTCTCCCTCCGCCAAATTGATCGCAGCCTGGCAACGGCACTAGGTCGGGCCACGTAGCTCGACTGGCCTGGTGACCCACGCGGTGACCCACACAGCGCGACAACTGCACTCACCGGCAACAGAAAGGGCCGCGGCATGGGGATGCCCGGCCCCCGGTGACCGCTCGGAGGTACTTTCCGGGCGATGGGGCAACCCTCCCAGCGCTCCGATTCACTCGGATCAGTCTGAGGTATCTGGATCGTC
>JBOHUH010000108.1:0-1922 GCA_050733915.1 Candidatus Dormibacteria bacterium
TGGGGTTGCTGGTGGGGTGGCGGGTGCACACCAGTCCCGAGGAGGTGGCGGCCGGGTTCGCCCTGGCCCTTCTCTTCAACTACGCGATGAGCTGGGCGGGAGCGGCCGCCGGAATGTGGCTGCACAACCCCGAGTCGGCTCAGGCGATGTCCTTTGTCGTCTTCTTTCCGCTGATCTTCGTCTCCAACGCCTTCGTCGCCCTCGGCAACATGCCGGTCTGGCTGCGGGTGGTCGCCGAATGGAACCCGGTGAGCACGGTGACCGCCAGCTGCCGCCAGCTCTTCGGCAACCCCAACCCGTCCGCGTCGGTCCAGGTCTGGCCGCTGCAGCATCCCGAGCTGGCAACCGCGCTCTGGGCGCTGCTGCTGCTGCTGATCTTCGTCCCCATCTCAATCCGCCTCTACCGCCGTGAGGACCTCGGCTGAGGTAACCCGCCCCAGCGTCCCGCGCTCAGGATCAGCTAGCTGGGCGCCCCGCGCCGGGCTCTGAGAGGGCCCGGTGCTGATGTCCCTGGAGATCGAAGTTGCTGGGATCGAGCCACCGCTCAAGGCGGTCTCGTCGCGCTGGCCACTCGCCGTCGCTGATGGAGAACCAGGCGGTGTCCCGGCTTCGACCCTTGATGATCATGTGCTGCCTGAAGGTGCCCTCGTAGGTGAACCCCAATCGGAGCGCGGCGCGGCGCGAGGGCTGGTTGAGCGCGTCGCACTTCCACTCGTAGCGGCGATAGCGGAGCTCCTCGAAGACGTGGCGGGCCAGGAGATACATGGCCTCGGTGGCGCTCCTGGTGCGCTGCAGCCTGGGGCTGTAGAGGATGTCGCCCACCTCGATGCAGCCGTGCTGGGGCTCGATGCGCATCAGCGAGGCCCAGCCCCGGGTGACCGCGTCGTCCACGTCCACGATCGCCCAATAGGCGCGTTCCTGAGACCTGGCCCTGGCCTCGACGGCGGACCGGAAAGCCTCTGGGTCGGGGTGCGGACCGTCTGCCAGATAGCGCCAGAGTCGGTCGTTGGCGGGGCCCCGCAACTGCTCCCAGAGTTCTGCCCCGTGCCGCGAGTAGCTCAGCGGCTGGAGTTCGACGAAGCGGCCGCGCAGGGTCGCCGCTTGGGGGAGCGCTGCTGGGCCGGGGTCCACGGCAGGCCCGATCGGCTGGCCGGTCTCGGGGTCGGTCACCGAGGGCGTCGCTGTCACCTTGGCCAAAACCTCCCGCCGTGGTGCCGGTCCCCGCGGGCGGCGCGGACCCCGGGTACGGGTCGCCTTCTGGCTCCGGCTGAGGCGCCAACCTCCACACCCACCTCCCGCTCGGAGCGCCAAAGGGGAGCGTAGCAGCGCTCCGAGTTGGATGCCCAACTCGGCCCCGGG
This sequence comes from Candidatus Dormibacteria bacterium, assembly GCA_050733915.1. Classification (GTDB taxonomy): domain Bacteria; phylum Chloroflexota; class Dormibacteria; order Aeolococcales; family Bog-877; genus Bog-877. Next base: position 1,360 of record JBOHUH010000108.1, read on the forward strand.
GTTGGGCCCTAGCCCCGGGGCGCGAACCCGGCCCAGCCTGGCGCCGGGCTATTCAAGCGCTGTACGCGTCCCAGGACAGCGATCCAGATGGCAACTCAGGTCGCCCAGACCGACTCCCAGGGAGATGCTCCCACGGACTTGCCGTCCGCACCGGTCCGGAGGGCGGGGGCTTCGAGAAGCGGGCGGGGTGGCCGACTCCTGACCCGCCAGTGGAGGACACTGGCGGCGGGGCGGCCCAGCTGCGACAGAGGCGTCCCCGACCCTGGTGGCAGGGAGGTGGGCGCGCCGGGAACGGAGGAGGACATTGCGAACATGGTGAGACTGGAAGACATCAACCAATGGCGGGGAGAGGACGTCGTCGATGAGGGCGGCGACAAGATCGGCACCCTTGAGGAGATCTACTACGACGAGGAGACCGACCAGCCGCTGTTCCTGGGAGTCAAGGTTGGCCTGCTCAGCCAGCACCTCACCTTTGTGCCCTATGCCGGCATCTCGGTCGGCAAGGACCACCTGCTGACCGACCGGGCCAAGTCCCTGGTGAAGAGCGCACCGACCCTGGCACT
>JBOHUH010000109.1:0-2462 GCA_050733915.1 Candidatus Dormibacteria bacterium
CTGCTGCCAGCTGGTCGGCGTCGAGGTGATTCCGGCCGCGGCGAACTCCGCGGGGTTGTACCAGATGGTGTTCTTGTTGGCCCCCTTGAACCAGACGCCGTAGAGGGTGCCGTTGTGGCTGGCCAGGGTATTCCACGCTTTGCTGTAGTTGTTGGTCAGGCTGCCCAGGATGGGGGCCAGCGGCTTGATCTCGTGCTTGCTGGCGAGCGTGTTGAGCTCGCCGGGATCGGGTACCAGGCCCACGTCGGGCGGGGCGCCGCCGGCGATGGCGGCGTTGAGGGCGGTGTCCATGTTGCTACCCTTGCCGGAGTAGTTGACCGTGATCCCGGTGTTGGTCTCGAACGGGGTCAGCGCCGCCAGGAAGGCCTGCTGCTCGGCGGCGGTCCACTCAGCCCAGACGGTCACCGAGCCGCCGATCTTCGCCGAGGTCGACTTCGTCGGCGTGTTGCCGCAGGCGGCGACTCCCACCGCCAGCAGCGCGAGCAGCACCGGTATCCCTGTGCGGCGCAGATGGCTTCCACCTATCATCCCTGGTCTCCTCCCGTCCCAGCCATGCGCGACTCCGGGCGACCGCCGGTGAGTGGCTCGCACCGCAACGCGCGATCAGGGTCCCCACTATAGGCCGAAGCCCGGCAGGCCGCCAAAGGAGCGCCCAGGTCGCCTGGGCCAGCCAGGCAGCGCCCACCAGCGGGATCCGAGCGGACTGGGGAATCGAATCTCGGGAGGGGGTTGACAATCACTGATCGATCAATCAATATGCTGGATGTGACACCAAAATCAGCGTCCGGACCCCGCCAGAGCGCTGAAGACCGCCGGGAGGAGGTCCTCAGCGCCGCGATCCACGAGTTCGCCGAACATGGCTACCAGGCCGCCAGCACGGCCGCCATCGCCAAGCGGGCCGGGATCAGCCAGCCCTATATCTACGCCCTCTTCCCCAACAAGCGGGACCTGTTCCTAGCCGTCCACGATCGGGTGTTGGCGGGGATCCGCAAAACCTTCGAGAGAGCCGCCAGAGGCGCGGCCAGTCCAAAGGAGGCTCTGGGGCGGATGGGCGCAGAGTACCCCGAGCTGATCTCGGATCGCTTCGGGCTGCTCTGCCAACTGCAGTCATACGCCGCGGCCGGCGAGCCCGAGATCAGAGACCGCGTGGCGGCCGCATTCAAAAGCCTGCACCACGATGTCGGGGTGTGGAGCGGAGCCTCGCCGACAGAACTGGCGGAGTTCTTCGCCGCTGGCATGCTGGCCAACGTAACCACCATCCTCGGCCTCCCGGAGCTCTGCGCACCCCTATGGGAAGCTGAAGCGCCACTGCCTACCACCGTCTGAGCCTGAAACCGGCGCCACTTTTTTTTACCCCCATAAATGATTGGTCCATCGATTAGGAGAGCTCACATGACGCGACCACACGCAGGCTGGACCCTGGCCCTGGTTTCCGCGGCCCTCTTCATGGTGACCCTCGACAACCTGGTGGTCACGATTGCGCTGCCCAGCATCCGCCACTCCTTGGGCGCCGGCATCGGTTCCCTAGAGTGGACCGTCAACGCCTACACCCTGACCTTCGCGGTGCTGCTGCTCACCGGGGCCGCGCTGGGTGACCGCCTCGGCCGGCGCCGGATGTTCGTGGCGGGCCTCACCCTCTTCACCGTGGCGTCGGCGGCGGCGGCCCTGGCACCCAGCATCGCGACCCTGATCGCCGCTCGGGCGGTGCAGGGTGCCGGCGCCGCGCTGGTGCTGCCCTTGACCCTGACCCTATTGTCAGAGGCGTTCCCGGCGGGCCGGCGCGGGATCGCCCTGGGGATCTGGTCGGGGATAAGCGGACTCGGTGTTGCCCTGGGGCCGGTCGTCGGCGGGGCGGTGGTCAGTGGCATCTCCTGGCACTGGATCTTCTGGATCAACGTGCCGGTGGGACTGGTGGTCGCCCCCCTGGCGCTGGTCCGCCTGACCGAGAGCCGGGGCGCGAACCGCAGCCTCGACCTGGTAGGCCTGGCACTGTCCAGCCTGGGCCTCTTCGCGATCGTCTACGCCGTGGTCCGGGCCAACGCCCTGGGCTGGGGCAGTCTCACCATCGAGGGATTGCTCGGCGGGGGAGCGCTGCTGGTGGCGGCATTCGTCGCCTGGGAACTGCGCGCGGTGGCGCCGATGCTGCCGATGCGGTTTTTCCGCAGTCGCGCCTTCAGCGCCACCAACGCGGTCTCGTTGGCTATGTACTTCGGGATGTTCGGCTCGGTATTCCTGCTGGCCCAGTTCTTCCAGACCGCCCAGCACTTTTCGGCACTGCAAGCGGGGTTGCGCACCCTGCCCTGGACCGGCATGCCGATGCTGGTAGCGCCCTTCGCCGGGCTGCTCTCGGATCGGATCGGGAGCCGTCCTTTGATGGTGGGCGGGCTGGCGCTGCAGGCGGTGGCCCTGGGCTGGATCGGGGCGGTGGTCGGCGTTGGCACCCCCTACACCTCCTTCATCGC
>JBOHUH010000110.1:0-9552 GCA_050733915.1 Candidatus Dormibacteria bacterium
GTACAAGTTTGCACAGAGCGCAGGATTCTGCTAGGGTGACGGCGATGGACTCGAGCATTGGTCTTAGGGACCGCAAGAAGCTGGCCGCCCGCCGAGCGATCCGGGCCGCGGCGACCCGGCTGGTGGCGGAGCGCGGCCTCAAGAACGTCACCGTGCAGGAGATCGCCGCAGCGGCTGAGGTCTCGGTGCGCACCTTTTTCAACTACTTCTCCTCCAAGGAGGACGCGATCGTGGAGATGGGCCCGGAGATGGCCTCGCAGCTGCGGGCCGACTTCCTCGCCCGGCCAGTGGGGGAGCCGGTGTTGACCGCGCTCCGGACGGCGATGGTGAGCCTGGCGGACCGTCTGGCGGAGCGCCAGAAGGAGTGGCTCCTGCACATGCGGGTGGTACGGCAGGAGCCCAGCCTGCTGCCCAGTCTGGTCGCCTCCCTGTCAGAGCACGAGCGCAGCCTGGCCGAGGCGGTGGCGAGCCGGACTGGGACCGACGCCGGGCGCGACATCTATCCCGCGCTGGTTGCCGCGGCGGCCATGGCGGCGGTCCGGGTGGCGATGACCCACTGGCGCCGCTCCCGGGGGCAGGGATCCCTGGCCCACCTGGTGGAGGCGGCCATGGATCAGCTTGCGGGCGGGCTCGCTGAGCCCTCGCCGAGCCTGGGTACCTTGGCGGCTGGGCCGGATCTGGTGGCCGTGGGCGCCAGCCGCGCCGACCGCCCGGGGGAACTCTGAGGTGCAGGACAAAGTTGCGCGGGCCGCCGCCCCCGCGCCGCCGCCCCCGGCTGCCGAGGGGGTCCCCGAGCTGAGCCAGCGCCGGGTCCTGGTGGTGATCGGGGCGCTGATGCTGGGGATGCTCCTGGCGGCCCTGGACCAGACCATCGTGGCGACCGCGCTGCCCACAATCGCCGGGGACCTGCACGGTCTCGCCCACCTCTCCTGGGTGGTGACCGGCTACCTGCTAGCGGCCACCGTCTCGACGCCGCTCTGGGGAAAGCTCGGCGACATGTACGGCCGCAAGTTCTTCTTCGAGGCGGCCATCGTCATCTTCTTGGTGGGATCGGCGCTCTCCGGCCTCAGCTCGTCCATGTTTGAGCTGATCGCCTTCCGCGCCCTCCAGGGACTCGGTGCCGGCGGCCTCATGGTGGGCGCCCAGGCGATCATCGGCGACGTGGTGCCGCCTCGTGAGCGGGGCAAGTACCAGGGCATCTTCGGGGCGGTCTTCGGACTCTCCTCGGTGGCCGGACCCCTCCTGGGTGGGTTCTTTGTCCAGAACCTCTCCTGGCACTGGATCTTCTACATCAATCTGCCCATCGGGGCGATCGCCCTGGTGGTGACCACCGGGGCTTTGCCGAAAGCCCTGCGCCGGGTGCAACACGTCATCGACTACCTGGGGGCGGTGCTGCTGGCGGGGGGCGCCGCCTGCCTGGTCCTGCTGACCACCCTGGGCGGCACCACCTACCCTTGGGGCTCGGCGCCGATCCTGATCATGGCCGTGCTGGGTGGCCTGCTGCTCCTGGGATTCGTATTCGTGGAGCGCCGCGCGGTGGAGCCGATCCTGCCCCTCTCGCTGTTCCGCAATCGGATCTTCAGCGCCACCAGCGCCATCGGCTTCATCGTGGGATTCTCGATGTTCGGCGCGATCACCTATCTGCCCACCTACCTCCAGGTGGTCCGGGGCGCCAGTCCCACCGGCTCGGGGCTGGAGTTACTGCCCCTGATGGGAGGCCTGCTGGTCACCTCGATCGGGTCCGGGGTGCTGATCAGCCGCTGGGGTCGCTACAAGATCTTCCCGATCCTGGGCACGGCGGTGATGACCGTGGGACTCCTGCTCTTCTCCCGGCTGGGGCTGCACACCAGCACCCTCACCATCGCCATCTACATGGTGGTGCTGGGGCTCGGCCTGGGCGGGGTGATGCAGGTGCTGGTGATCGCGGTTCAGAATGCGGTCCCCCATCAGGAGCTCGGGGTGGCCACCTCGGGCGCCACCTTCTTCCGCTCCATCGGCGGCTCCTTCGGCACTGCCATCTTCGGGGCCATCTTCGCCAACGTCCTCACCGGCAAGCTGGCCCACTACCTGCGTGGCGTCCAGTTGCCAGCAGGCTTCAACGGCGCCGCCGGAGCCAGCCCCGCCGCCCTCGCCAAGCTGCCGCCCGCGGTCCACGCCGGCTACATCCAGGCGGTGACCGCCTCGCTACACCCGGTCTTTCTCTGGGCGGTGCCCTTCGCTCTGCTCGCCTTCGCCACCACCTGGCTGCTCAAGGAGGTGCCGCTGCGGCGGACGGTGCGGCCCTCCCACGTGCCCGCCCCCCAGCCCGCCGAGTCCTAGGCAGCCCAGCTAGGATCGAGCGGCCGCTGACCCTCCGGGGTCACGATCGGGGACGCTCGCTCGGGCGCTCTTCAGGTGCTCTTGGAAGAAGCTCAGAATCCGGCGCCAGGAGTCCTCACTTGCGGCCCTGTCGTAGCGCACCCCGAAGACCCGCATGGACCGGCCCAGGATTCCGGTGTGGTGGTTCATGAACGCGTGGCCGACCTCGGGATACTCCTTGACGTCGTGCTCGATGCCCAGCGTCTCCAGGACTGACTCCAGGCGGGCCGCCTGCCTCTTCAGGCTCCGGTCCCGGCCACCGTAGCTGGCGACCACCGGGCAGCTCCCGCGGAGCAGCCGGTCGGCATCCTTGGGGACCTGTCCGTAGTTGACGCTGGAGGCGGCAAAGCCGTACCGGGGCGCCGCCAGGAGAGCGAATCCGCCACCCATGCAGAAGCCGATCACCCCTACCCGACCGGTGCAGTCGTGGCGCTGGGCCAACCAGGCCTGGGCCGCCTCGATCTCCTGGAAGGGCCGGCCGGTGCCACTCCGCAGAGCGGCGAAGGTCGCCCGGAGGCAGCGGATCTTGGACCCCCAGGCAAAGAAGTCGGGGGCCAGCGCCAGATAGCCGGCGCCGGAAAGCCGCTCGCACTGGTGGCGCAGGTCCTCACTCATGCCGAAGACGTCCATGATCACCACCACTCCCGGGAAGGGGCCGGCGGCATTGGGGGTCGCCAGGTAGCCGGGAACATCTCCCTGGGGGGCCGGGTAGCGGACCTCAGCCATCACGGTTGGCGGAGGCCGGAGCAGCGGGGAGCACGCCGCCAAACCCTACCGCGGCAGTCTTGGCTGGTCAACTGGGGCCCCGCGCCTACCGGTCTCGCCTCCGCGAGATCGAGTTGGCTATATTGGGGTGGTCGGCGCTGATCGGGCGGCTTTCCCCGTCGGAGACCCCCTGGCTAGCGCGCGAGAGCGGCTCCGGAACCGGCGCGAGCCAGCGAGCCCGAACCCCAGGCTCCGGTCAGTGCGGCGCCCTGATTGCAGTGGAGGCAGCGGATTGAACTTCCCCGGTGCGGGGGGCAGGTGGCGTCCCCGACGAGGAAGTTCCAAGGTGACCCCTCCCGGACCCGGCTACAAGTGGATGGCACTCTCCAACACCACCCTGGGGGTGCTGGTGGTGACCATCGACGCCACCATCATGATCATCGCGATGCCCGACATCTTCCGGGGCATCAAGCTCAATCCCCTCTCCCCGGGGAACAGCTTCTATCTGCTCTGGATGATCCTCTCCTACCTGATCGTCTCCAGCGTCTTGGTGGTGAGCCTGGGCAGGCTTGGGGACATCTTCGGGCGGGTGCGGATCTACAACCTCGGCTTCGTCGTCTACACCAGCGGGTCGATCCTGCTCTCGGTCACCTGGCTCACCGGCCAGTCCGGGGCGCTTTGGCTGATCCTGATGCGGGTGGTCCAGGGGGTCGGAGGGGCCTTCCTGATCGCCAACTCGGCGGCGATCCTCACCGACGCCTTCCCGGAGCACCAGCGAGGGCTGGCCCTCGGGATCAACAACGTGGCCGGGATCAGCGGCTCCTTCATCGGCCTGGTCTTGGGCGGGATCCTCGGCTCGATTGACTGGCGGCTGGTCTTCCTGGTCTCGGTGCCGGTGGGGCTGGCGGGCACCGTCTGGTCCTACCTCAAGCTGCGGGAGTTGGGGGTGCGGCGCCGGACTCAGATCGACTGGCTGGGGAACCTCACGTTCGCGGTGGGCCTGATCCTGGTGATGATCGGGGTCACTTACGGAATCGAACCCTATGGCCGGGAGTCGATGGCCTGGACCAGCCCGTCGGTGCTCACCGAGCTGGGCCTGGGGGCGGCGCTGCTGGCAGCCTTCTGCGTCGTCGAGCAGCGGGTGCGCGCTCCGATGTTCCGGATGGGCCTGTTCAAGATCCGGGCTTTCGTCTTCGGCACCATCTCGAGCTTCCTCTCGGCGCTTGGGCGCGGCGGGCTGATGTTCATGATGGTGATCTGGCTGCCCCTGCACGGCTTCAGCTTCGCCACCACCCCCCTCTGGGCGGGCATCTACATGATGCCGCTCACCGCCGGGTTCCTCCTGGCAGGGCCGGCGTCGGGAGCCCTCTCAGACCGCTTCGGGGCCCGGCCCTTCGCCACTGGGGGGATGCTGACCGCGGCGCTCAGCTTCGTGCTCCTGGAGATTCTGCCGATCGACTTCTCCTACGCTCTCTTCGCCCCCCTGCTGCTGCTCAACGGGCTGGGCATGGGCGCCTTCGCCTCGCCCAACCGGGCGGGGGTGATGAACAGCCTGCCCCCGGAGCACCGCGGCGCCGGCGGGGGGATGAATTCCACCTTCCAGAACTCCGCCCAGGTGCTCTCGATCGGGATCTTCTTCACCCTGGTGATCGTGGGCCTCTCGGGGGCCCTCTCCCAGAGCCTGGACCACGGCCTGATCGCCCATGGGGTGCCCCAGGCCGCCGCCGCTCGGGCCAGCTCGCTGCCGCCGGTCTCAACCCTCTTCGCCGCCTTCTTGGGCTACAACCCGATGCAGCACCTCCTGGGGGCCTCCACCCTGGCGGCGCTGCCCCAGCACACGGTGAGGCTGCTTACCGGGCGCAGCTTCTTCCCTGACCTGATCTCCGCCCCCTTCGCCGCCGGCCTCCACGTCGCCTTCGACTTCTCGATCGGCTGCTGCCTGGTCGCCGCGGCGGCCTCCTGGTCCCGGGGCAAGCGCTACGTCTACCGGAGCAGGCCCGCCCCGGCGGGGAGCATGGCGGAAGCCGCGGCGGTCCAGGACAATCCTTGAACCAGGAGCTCGGGCCGGCCCGGGGTCCGGCTCGACCCGCAGCCGGGGCTCTTGGCGGGCGTCCCGGGCGGTGGTGGCGGGTGGGCCGGGCGCCCTACCGCAGGCGCCTCGCCAGCAGGCATGCCCAGCCCATCCCAGCGCTGATGGAGATCCGTTGCAGCAGACCGGCGTTGTCCACCAAAGCTGGGTCCTGGGCGAACCCCCGGCCGGCCAGACCCATGGCGCCGAGCATGGTCAGCCCGCTGGCCGCGGAATAGATCCTCCAGCTTCGGGCTGCTCCTCCGGCTGAGCCCAGCGCGGTGGCCAAGCAGGCAACCGGCATCCCCACGAAGACCGGCACCCCGCACAGGTTGTGGAACCGGCCCCCAAGGCTCGGGGAGTCGGGGAGCGCGGGCGTCCCCAGCGGGTAGCCACTCATTGGGTCGGTGGCGAACGTCCCAGCCCCGAGCAACCCAGCTCCAGCCCCCGCCACCAGGGAGGGCAGCATCCTCGCCCGGCCTCCCGTCGGAAGCGATCTCCTCACCCCCACTGCGAACGCGAGGAACAGGGAGCCGGCGACCGCGAAGCTGGCCCGCTGCACCGCACCTCGCTCGCCCAGGGCCAGGCTGCTGACCGGATGGCGGCGCGGCCGGTAGCCCTCCCGGAGGGCGCCCTGCCACAGGTAGACGGCGGTGAACAGCGGTCCCGCCACCTCGCCGCAGCCGAGCAGCAGCCGGGTCCAGCCCTGGCTCGGGGGCCGGCTCATGGCCGCCGAGGAGCGGCGCCCGCAAGTCGGCCGCGCCTGGCCCCGGCGGGCACCGACTCAGTAGGCGCCGTAGACGCGGTCCACTTCGAACTGGTAGATGAGCCGGTGGTCGGCGGCCATGGTGCTGAGGAAGTTGCCTTCCTCCAGCTCCTCGCCGTACCAGTTGAGGCTGCCCGTGGGGCGCCCCTGCATCACCCGGAAGAGCTCCAGGTTCTGCCGGGGGGCGTCGGCCCCTTCGAGGATCGTGACCCGGGTCTCGAGGGTGACCCAGCTCGGCCCCGTGCCCAGTACGCAGACGCTGCAGCGGGGGTCGCGGCGCAGCCGCGCCGTTCGAACGCGGGACACGGTGCCGCTGCTCCAGAGCCGACCCCCCACCAAGGCGACTCCAACCCGGGCGACTCTAGGTATCCCCGAGCGCGTCACGGTGATCATCAGCGCCGAGTGGTGCTTCTCGAGGAACTCCCGCTCAGCCTCTGACAGCGGCACCGCAAGATGGTAGCCCACCCTCCCTCGGACCGCCACGCCAGTCCCTGGGCTAGGGGCGCCGCGCTCCCGCGCTCGCCACCCGTGCCACCGGAGCCTGGGGGGACAGCGAATCCAGGATCCGGGATCCCCGAAGCGCCAACTCCAGGCGCAGCCGGTCCTCGGCATCCTCCCAGTCCCCGACCAACTCCTTGATCCGCTCCATCCGGTAGAGCAGGGTGTGGCGGTGCACCCCGAGCGCGCGGGCGGCGGCGCTGAGGCCGTCGTGGCTGAGCACCAGCTCCAGGGTCTGGCGCAGTGGCAGGCGCCGCGCCCGCTCGCGTTCCAGGAGAGGTCCCAGGGCCGCCTCGACGAATTCACGCAGACCCTCCAGGTCGTGCAGCCAGGCCAGGTAGGGGTGGAGCTTGGCGGTGTCGTAGACGGCCTGCCCGGGGAGCAGCACCTGCCCCACGGTGAGGGTGTCGCGGGCTGCCCTCAGCGCCGCGGGCACCTCGGCGAGGGTCGCCACCGCTGGCCCGATCGCCATCTGCCAGGGTGTCTGGTCGCCTCCCACCGCCACCCGGAGCAGCCGCTCCATGGTCCCCAGCCGGGCTTGGGCGGGCACCAGAGCCACCACCGCCGACTGGTAGAGGGCGACGTGGGCGCCGATCACCATCCAGGCCGTGGCGATGGTCGCCTCCGCCGAGGCGTCGTCGGCCCCCAGCACCACCAGGCGGTAGGGGAACTCCAGCACCGTGCCCCCTTCGGCTGCCTTGGCGACCATCTCCTGGTCGGCGCTGCCACCCAGCACCTCGCTGAAGAACTGGTCGTACTGGCGGTCCTGCTCGCGGCGGATTCGCTCCCTGGTCTCGAGGTAGCTGTTGCTGACCGCGACGCTGATCGCGTCCAGGTAGTCGAAGAGCGGCCCCACCGCGGTGAGCACCGACTGCGCCTCGATTTCGGGGCGGATCCGGACCGCGTCGATGACGTGCTGCCAGATGACCAGGGCGGCGACCCGGTAGGCCCGCAGGATGGCATCGAGAGGTACCCCGGTGCTGGCCAGCCGCCCCCCCATGCGGGAGAGCTGCTGCAGCTCGGCACGCGATGGGGGCCGCGACTCCGCCCAGAGCGAAAGCAACGTTCCCACCCCTTCCCGACACGCTGCCAGGACCTCGCTGCCGAAGGCTGAGCCACCTCCGATGCCCTCGTCGAGGGGGATGGTCCTGCCCATCTCGATCGCCATCCGCCGGGCCACCCGATCGACCCGGCTGCGCAGCGACTGGATGATGATCGGGCTGACCGAGGGCAGTGCCGCGTAGCCACGGCGATCCCGCTTGCTGGCGCGCCGGGTCTCGACCTCGAAGGACATCGCCAACCCAGAATAGATCAGCCCATCGAGGCGGCACCGGGTCGCCGCCAGGGCACCAGAGGGGAGCTTGAACAGGTGAGCGCTGGAGTACTGCGGTCGGGCGGCGGTCGGCCGCGCCTGCCCGCGGTGCGCCTCGCGCTCTTGATGGGGCTGCTGGCCCTGGCCGGCTGTGGGGCGCCTGGGGCGCCGCGCTCGGCGGCGCCCCAGGCCAGCGCCGGCACCGCCTGCCGGCTCACCGTCAGCATCACCACCTCCGGCGGGACCACCTGGGGGACGGTCACCGTCACCGCCGCCGGCCGCCACTTCACCTTCGGCCGGGCAACCCGCAGTGTGCGGGTCCCGTGCGGCGCCTCGGTCTCTCTCAGCCAGCGCCCCACCAACTCCACCGTAGCCCCTTTCCGGGGCTGGGAGGTGGGGGGCACCCCGGTCGCCAGCAGCGTGACCTCGACGGTGGTCAATGGGGCCTTTCTGGTGCGGGCGCTCTACCGTCCCTCGGTGGAACCGACCGACTCCCCGACGGCGGCGACCTCGGCCAACTAAAGTCCCAAGCAGTCACCCGAGTACCCGCACCGGACCAGAGGAGGGCGAGAGCTGCTAGCCGCCTACGCCACCGCCGCGGGTGGGCCGAGCCCCATCGACAACCTCGAGGTGGGCGAGAGAGAGCCTCCGACCCCGGGGATGGGCGCGGTGCGCCTCCGGATGCGGGCCGCCTCGCTCAACCGCCACGACCTCTGGACGCTGGCCGGGGTGGGGGCCCCCGCCACCTTCCCCTGGACCCTGGGCTGCGACATCGCCGGGGTGGTCGACGGCTACGGCCCGAACACCGAGGCGCGATTCCCGGCGGGGACCGGGGTGGTCGCCCACTCGGTGATCACCTGTGGCGTCTGTGAGGCATGCCTCGGCCCCGACGAGACCTCTTGTCGCAAGTTCGCCCTGCTCAGCGAGGGGCGGTGGGAGGGCAGCTTCGCCGAGTACTGCCTGGTTCCGGTGAACAACCTCTTCGAGTTGCCCCGAGATCTAAGTTTCGAGGAGGCGGCCTGCCTTCCAACTGCCTACCTGACGGCCTACAGGATGCTCTTCACCAAAGCCGGGTTGCGCCCAGGGGCGACCGTCCTGATCCAGGGGGCGGGAGGTGGCCTCTCCACTGCCGCCGAGGCGCTGGCGCGAGTCTCAGGACTGCGCGTGATCGTCACCAGCCGCGACCCCGCCAAGCGCGAGGCGGCCCTGGGGCGGGGGGTGGCGCATGCCCTCGCCAGCGGCAAGGAGACCGTCGGGGAGGTGCTCCAGCTCACCGCCGGACTGGGGGTGGACGCGGTCATCGAGTCGGTCGGAGAGGCGACCTGGGCGACCAGCCTCAGGGTGCTCCGGAGGGGGGGCGCGGTGGTGATCGCCGGGACCACCACCGGTGCAGACCCTCCGGCGGACCTGCGCCGGATCTTCTGGCGCCAGCTCTCGGTTCTGGGCTCGACGATGGGAACTAGGGCCGAGTTCGAAGCCCTCCTGGCCACGGTGCAGGCGACCGGCCTTCGCCCCCTGATCGAGAGAACCTACCCCCTCCGCGAGGCGGGCGCAGCCCTGCAGCAGCTGGCGGCGGGGGAGGTCACCGGCAAGCTGGTGTTGGTGTCCGGCTGAGGGCTCGCCGGGCCGCGGCGGCCAGGCGTCCCCCCCAATGACTGGCGTCGCCCCGAGTTGACCCGGCCACGGTAGCTGCGGGCGGTCGTCCTGCTGGCGGGCACCGCCCTGCTGGCCGCCTGCTCAGCCGCTCCCGCCACCCATCCCCGCCCCCGCACGAGTCATTCTCCGAGGGCCCGGCCGACCCCCACGCCCAGTCCCGCAGACGTCAGCCTGACCCTCGCGGTACAG
>JBOHUH010000111.1:0-7742 GCA_050733915.1 Candidatus Dormibacteria bacterium
ACCCCAGCACGGGGGTCCCGGCCTGTTGCTCCGCGGGACCCGGGGGGCGTTGAGCGCTGGGGGACTTTGGGGCATGTGGGCGCTACCGGTAATGGCCGCCAGGCACACCCTGGGTCCGTCTGAGGCAGGACAGTTCGCCGCCGCTCAGCTGTTGGCTGGCGCCATCATTTGGGTGACAGCGCCGCTGGTCACCGCCTTCTACCCTACGCTCGCCAAGGGTCCCAACCGCCAAGCAATTCGGGTTGGAATTGGCGCCACCGCCGCGGTGGCGGGGATCGGGCTCCTGGGCTTCGGACTGGTCGGCCCTTTCGTGATCCCACGGGTCTACGGGGCCAGCTTCCACCCCAGCGCAGTGCTGCTGTTCGACCTGGGGCTGTCCGCGATGGCCACGGCGGTGATCACCTTCGCCTCCTGGTCGGCACTGGCCCGTAGCCATCTCGTCGGACCGGTGCTCGCCGGTCTGGGGGTAGCGGTAGCGTCTGCGCTGGTCCTTTGCGTGGTCTGGGCGCACTCGAGTCTCGAACTCGGTGCAAGTCCGGCAATTGCCTTGGTCCTGGGGAGCGCCGGGATGGGCGTGGCCAAGCTGGTGACTAGTTGGCGCTCGGCAGCGGTGGGGGACGAAGTCCAGGTCGGGGGCTCCGCCAGGGCCTGAATATGCGAATTCTCATTCTCAACTGGAAGCACTTTGCGGACACCGCGGCGGGCGGGGCCGAGCAATACGTCCTACGGGTCGCGCTGGAGTGGTCTTCCCGAGGTCACGAGGTGACGGTGCTGGTGCCCCATCCGTCCGCCGCGCGGCAGTGGAATCCGGCGTCGGTCGGTCGGGTGCGGGTCCTCGTACAAGGGCGACGGTCGACGATCTTTTACACCGCGCGGCGGTATCTTGCGCGCCACCGCGGCGATTTCGATTTGGTACTGGAGTCGGTGAGCACCCATCCCTTCTTCGCCCACGAGTTGGTCGGTGATCGAGCCCTGGTCCTCTATCACCAAATAGCTGACGACGTCTGGCCCCAGGAGTTCCCATTCCCCGTCAGCTGGGTGGGACGCAGGGTGGTCGAGCCCCACTGGCTGAGGCGGATCCGGGGGGCTCGAATCGTGGCCAACTCGCCGTCAACTGCTCGGGACCTCGCGGACCGGGGAGTGGGCTGCGTGGGCGTGGTACCGCCTGGCGCCGACCCCGCTCCTGACCCCGGAGTGCGCGAATTGGCCCGGTCGCCACGTGCCGTCTTTGTGGGTCGGCTGGTTCGGACCAAGCGTCCTCTGGACGCGGTGCGGGCTTTTTCCCAGGTTCGGTTGGCCTTCCCTGGAGCGACTCTCGACGTGATCGGGGACGGATACCTTCGTGAGGGCCTCGGCCGGATGTCGGCTGCCGGTGTCGCGGTCCGGGGCTTCGTGCCCGACGAGTTGAAGGCGGCTCTGCTGGCGCGGGCCCATCTCATGCTGCTTCCTGGTACCCGCGAGGGTTGGGGCATAGTCGCGATTGAGGCTGCCCTGCGTGGGGTGCCGGTGGTCGCCTATGACGTTGGGGGGCTGAGGGACGCCGTGGTTGCCGGGGAGACCGGCGATCTGACCGCAGCAGATCCAGAGGCCCTCGGCGCCGCGGCTGTTGCCTTGCTACGGGAGCCGGACCGCTGGCAGCGTTACTCGGTGGCGGCTCAGCGGCGCGCCTGCGAGTACACCTGGCCGGACACCGCCCAGAAGCTCCTCGAACTGCTCACCTGTGAACGCCCACAAGCTGAGCGGAGCGCAGCCTGATGGAGAACAGGTCGGTTCGTGCGCTGGCGATCTCGCCTGGGCACTGGTCCCCGGGACAGAGTGCGGATCTGACCCCAGTGAGAGCAACGAGCGGCTGGGGTGGACTGGGCTCGTGCGAGTTTTGCGTGGTCATACCGGCCCGCAACGAGGCGAAGCGCATCGGCCGCTGCTTGGAAAGCGTGGATCATGCCACTCACGACCTAGGCGCCGCCCCGAGGGAGGTGGTGGTGGTCGACGACTACAGCTCCGATGGCACCGCTGCCGTAGCAGCTCGGCCCGGGGTTACCGTGGTCCGCCAACCAGAACACCTGGGGCGGCTGGCCGCCTGGTCCCGTGGAGTGGCGGAGTCGACGGCTCCGGTCGTGGTGTTTGTCGACGCTGACTGCGAGGTTAGGTCCGACGCGTTCCGCCTGCTGTTGACAGCCTTCGCCGAGCCTCGTGTGGGGGTGGCCGCCGCGCGGTCAGTTTTGCGGCCGGCCCAGAGCCGGGGGGTGCCCGAGCGGGCGGCCAGGTTCAGCGCTGTCATCCTCCACGAGATCAAAAGCCAACTCAGCAACCACGACTTTCTACCCATTGGGAGGCTGATGGCGGTTCGCCGCGATGCGTGGGCGGTAACTGACAGCTCTCTAGCACCCTGCGATCGGCTGGTGGCCCATCTCGCCAAGCTGCGGGGTTGGGAGATCGCCTACCTACCGGCCGCGGAGGTGCTGTACCAACCAGTGTCCACATATGGAGCGCTCCGAGAGGACTATTTTCGAACGGGTGCGCGCAGGCGGCCGACGGTGGCCGCCTGCGACCCCCTGCCGCCGGAGGTGATGGTCCGGGCACTGTGGATCGGGATGCGTAGATCGCCCGCAGACGCTGCGGCATGGCTCTCCTGTCGCTTCCTCTTGGGTGCCGAGCGGGTGCTCGGATTTGGCCGCGGACGAACTAGGCCTGCGGTCCGGTGAGCGGGCGCAAGACCGAGGGTGGGGCGGCTCGGTCCAGGCGCGGAGAACCCAGACCACGTCCTGCGAGTAGCCATGGCGGGGCCGCGGCAACGATCACCGACTCGAGCGGGCGCAGGCATGCCTGGGCTGGGGCCGTTCGCACCGAGGATGGTCACCGCAGCGTGATCGCGGGAGGGCTGCCCAAGGTTCTCGTCGCCGCGATGGCCGCCCAGGTGGTGCTGGCGCTGTGTTTGATGCCGGTAAGCGGGCAACCCTATGACCTGGCCGCGCTGACCGGCGCCAGCGAGGCTTGGATGCGCTGGGGCTTCCCGCTCCTCTACCACTGGAAGTTTGGCTTCGACCTAACCGCGTTGGGGATCGGTGCACAAGGACTCAGGTTCGCGCTTGAGAGTTTCGGGATGTCCGGCGCTGCGGCGCTGGCAACCGCGTGGAAGGTGCCCTTGGTGCTGGCCAACCTCTTGACTGCAGTCACCCTTCTTGACCTGGGAAGGCGTCTCAAAGTGCGGCACCCGTTGATCATGCCCACGGTGTGGTTGCTGTGCCCGCCGGTGCTCTGGGTCGCTGCCGGGCATGGGCAGGTCGAACCTCTGGACGTCTTGGCCTTCGTGCTGGCGCTGGACCTCATGGTCCGGCGCCACTTTGGCCTGGCCGGCCTGGTTGTCGGTCTGGGAATCGGAATCGAGTTCCTGCCTGCCGTACTGGTACCTGTGGCGGGGCTCTGGTTCTTAGGGCGGCTGATGCGACGACGCGATCTGCTGCGGTATGGCGTCGGGCTGGTGATCGGGCTGTTGCTGTGCTTTGGACCGACCCTGGCCAGCGCCGTGGCGCGTTCAAGCCTGGTTAGCGGACTGATGAGCACGGCCCTGGTGACCACCGGATCGACAGGTGGCGGCGCGGTCCAACCCACCGTCGGGGCTTCACTCTGGGTCGTGTTCGGGATCACGCCAGGGCGCTTTTGGGTGGTCGCCGCGGTGTCGGTGATCGGGGCGGTCTTCTTGCTCGCGGCTCGCCGCGTGCGCCACCAGGGCTCAGAGGTCGAGTGTCAGCGCGTCGGGATCGTGGCTGCCGGAAGTTTCTTGCTCGCGATCGTGCTTCTCGATCCTGGAGCTTTGCCCCAGTTCACCCAGCTGACCGTAGCCGGGCTCTGCGTCGTGGGGATGGTGGTGGGGCTCAACCCGGCGGTGATCGTGGTGGGACCGGCGCTACAGCTGCTGGGAGGATTCCTCAAGGTCTACGGTGGAAGCTTCCAGTCCTACTGGTATGACATGTGGTTCCGCTCGGGGAACGGGGGCTGGACGTTCCCCCAGAACGCCGTCTTGGCCAATCTGGCGTACCGCTTCGGCACCTTCATCATCGTCATCGGCCTAGTCTGGATCATCGTGAGGTTGGTGGTGAACACCCTATCTACCAACAGCGCCGGGCCGCCCTCACGTCGATTGGCTAGCGCCGGGAAGATCGCCTTGGCGGGGTCGGCCGCGGCTGGGATCCTGGGGTCGGCATTTCTGGCCGGGTGGTCGCTGCAGCCAACGTTCTGGAGCGGAGTGGGGTCGACTAGACTCCAATCGCTGGTCGATTTCAAGATCGAGACGGCCTCGAGGCCATTCGCCGTCGAGCATGCGGGATCGACGACCCGGGTCATCGTCCCGCGAGTGCTAGAGGAAGCGGCCCACGAAGCCAAGGTGCCGCCTTCGTTGACGCTGGATGTCCAGGCTCACGCCTTACTGGTCCACACCGCGACGGGCTCGCCGCATCCGACCTCGGCCGGTGGGGCTATCGAGACCCTCACCCGGTGGTCGGCCGAGCGGGCGGACGTGAAATCTCTCTGGATCAGCGTATTGGTGGGCCGGCCCGACTGGACTTCTCCCGCTGATGTGGGCAAGAATCCACCTCTTCTGGTCGATGGTGATCGGGAGGCACCCCCGAGTGAGATCAGTTGGGCTACTCCGGGTTGGAGTATCCTGACGTACGCCGTCCCGCGTAACTGGGTAGCAGCTTCGGGCGATCTGTCGCTCTCGGTTCAGGGCAGCGGGCCTTCGAACCGCAAGCTGACGTGGAATGGTAGTGCCCGTCACCGCTGGATGGTGGTCAATCTTCGATCGGGTGTTGCCCGTCTTGCTGTGGGTGGTAAGACCTATCGCCGCACGGTGTCCGTCCCGAGTCCCCGCGTTGGGACCTTCGCCAGAGACGAGGCAACAGTGTCGAACCTGCCGGCGACCGCGCACACCACCGCCAGAGAGGTGTCCCTGGGTGGGAGCCCTGGCAAGGTAATGGATGCGGCGTTGACGTGGCCCCTGAACAGCCCTCTGGACACCGCGTTGCCCGGCTTCGCCCTCTTCAGCCTCGGTGAGCTGGATTTGGTCCTGCTTCTCGGCGGTGGACTGGCGCTGCTGGCGTGGCTAGGCTCAGGGAATGCCGCGGCGCGCAGGCGCCGCAACTCGGAGCGCGTCGGGGCAACTCCGGCCAGAGTATTGATAGCGACGCGATACTCACTGGATCGCCCGGGCGGGGTGGAGCGGGCCGCGCGCGCGATTGCCGAGGGCCTGGCGCAGCGCACTGCGGACTGGCGCGTGCAATCAGTAGTGGGCTATTCCAGGCGCACTGTCGCGGCGCGCATCCCCCTGGCGGGTGACGCTGTCGCCGCAGCGAAATTTGCGGCGGCGGCTATTCGCGGAGTCGACGTCGTCATGGTCCACGGCGCCGAGTACGCTTGGGCCCCGCTGCTGGTTGCCAAGTTCCGGGGCCGACCCACAGTCGTGGTATGGCATGGTGTTCGGGGGCACGCCTCGATGCCAAGCTCGGGGAATCGGCTAACCCGCGCTCTCCAGGAGTTGTTCCTGCGGGTGGACTCCGTGCTGCAACGGGTCGCGTTGCTGTCCGACGAAGTCGTGGCGGTCAGTCCCACCGTGGCTGCCGAGCTCCGCAGCCGATACGGGTACAGGAAGCCGATACAGGTGATCCTGAATCCAGTGCGCTCCGGGTCGCGGGGGTCTCGGGCTAGGGTCAGAAGACGAGGTCAGTCGGCCCTCAGAGTGATTTGGGTAGGTACCACCGCATATAAGAAGGGCCTCGATTTGGCACTTCAGGCTTGCGAGCGGGCTCGCGAGCGTGGGGTTGAGCTGACCCTGACCGTTGTGGGGGTTGGTGCCGAGGCCGCCCCGGCTCCCTACGGGGGGACGCTTGAATGGGTGTCCTGGGAAGGAATGGTGGATCCGAGCGTGGTTGACACCATGATTGCGCACCATGATCTTATGCTGAGCCCAACCCGCTACGAACCCTTCGGAATGGCCGTGTTTGAGGCTCTTGGAAGCGGTCTTCCAGTGATTGGCTCACAGGCGCTGGAATGGCAGATCGGCGCCGCTGGTGAGGTGGTGCACTCGGACAATCCCGAAGACTATGCCGCTGCATTAGCGCGCGCTTCCGATCCCCAACGGCTTGCGGAGCTCCGCCAACTGGCTCTAAAGCGTGCCGAATGGGTGAACAGTGCCTCGCCGATAAGTTCATATGCCGCGGTTCTCATCAGGGCACTCAGTCACTCTGGTCGCGACTCGCCGGAGCTGCGGGCGGGCGTGGGTCAGGACCCTGTCCAGTCACCGGCCGAGAGCCCGGTGGTCGGCCCCCGTGCCACTGCGGCCAATCATCCGCCCCGCCCGCCGCTGGCCGACAACCCGATGGGCAATGGCTGAGCGCCGGCGGATGAGTCAGCGCCCATTGCCGACCGACGGCGGGATACCACGCCCGACGGCTGAACCAGCGGCATCGGCCCCGATGGGACGCGCGCGGGCGTTCAAAGGCCGGGTAGCGGCGGAGCCAGGGCTGCGAGCTGGGCGCCCGATCCGCGTCCGGGGGGGCTACCACTCGCCAGGGCGGCTCTCAACCTGGCTTCGGCAGCCCCTGCGTGGTACCACCGATGGGGCTTCGCCTGACGCATGGAACGGTACCGATGCACCATTCCCCGACGAGTCATGCATCCACGACTTGGTCGCCGAGCAGGCTCGGAGAACCCCCGACGTAGTGGCCATAATCGCCGGACCGGAGGCAGTGACCTACCGTGAGCTGGACGACCGTGCAAGTCGCCTGGCCAGCTACCTTCAGGCTCGGGGGGTAGGGCCCGAGACCCTGGTCGGGGTATTCCAGGACCGCTCAGTGGACCTCGTGGTCACACTCCTGGGAGTGCTAAAGGCGGGTGGGGCGTATCTGCCCCTTGAGCCAGCGACGCCGATCGGCCGCGTCGCGTCACTGGTCGAGCAGGCGCGGCCAGCGGTCGTGGTCACCACCGTAGAGCTGACCGCCGTAGCTCGGCGCCTTGGTGCGGAATTGGTCGTAGTGGACGAGGAGCGGCGTCGATGGATGCGGTCACCTCGACTGGCCGGTGTCGGCCGCGACGCGACCAGTCTCGCGTATGTGCTCTTTACCTCAGGTTCAACCGGTGAGCCCAAGGGCGTCATGGTGGAGCACCGGGCACTGGTCAATCATTTGACCTGGCGAGCAGGCGCATTCCAACTCCGTCCTGGGGACCGGGTCCTTCAAAAGGCACCTCTCGGGTTCGACGTATCAGCATGGGAGATCTTCTGCCCCCTGATCTGCGGGTCAACGGTGGTGATGCTGGCCCCACGCGCCCAAGGGGATCCGAAGCGGGTGGACGAAGCGGTGCGGAGCTACGGGATCACCGCGATCAGCTTTGCCCCATCCATGCTCCAGCTGATTGCCGACCGAGGTGACCTGGAAGGTTGGGGTACGGTGCGGCTGGTCGCCATCGGGGGTGAGGCTCTGAGCCCTGCGCTGGCGGGCGCGGTCATCGATCAACTGCCCCAGCGGGCAGAAGTTCTGAATCTCTATGGGCCCACCGAGGCGACGATCATAGCGACCGCGTGGCACTGCCGTAGTGGTGATACCAGCGTTCCCATCGGGCGGCCCATAGCCAACACGCGGATCCAAGTCCTTGACGCCGCAATGCAGCCAACTGACGTGGGCACACCAGGTGAGCTCTACATAGGAGGCAGTGGCCTGGCGCGCGGCTACCTGAATCGCCCAGACCTC
>JBOHUH010000112.1:0-5506 GCA_050733915.1 Candidatus Dormibacteria bacterium
CCGGCGAGCACCTCGGCCCGGGTGGCGTCGAATTCGGCGGGGGTCATCTGGCTCGCTAGGAAACGCCGCCAGATGAGCCGGTAGAGCTTCGACTGGTCGCCGCTGAGGTGGGCCTGAACCTGGTCCGGGTCGCGCTCCACCGAGGTCGGGCGCACCGCCTCGTGGGCGTCCTGGCTGGCGACCGGGGCCTTGCTGGATCGGCGCTGGACCCCGGCGCCGACGTATTCCGAGCCGAACGTCTCGGCGAGGTAGGTCCGGGCGGTATCAACCGCCGCCTCGCCGAGGCGCACCGAGTCGGTGCGCATGTAGGTGATCAGACCGGTGGGCCCGGCGCTGCCCAACTCGACCCCCTCGTACAACTGCTGCGCAATCCGCATCGTCTTGGTGGGGCTGAAGCGGAGCTGCGACGATGCCTCCTGCTGCAGGGTGCTGGTGATGAAGGGCGGGGGTGGGTTGCGCCGGACCCGGCGTCGATCCACCGCGACCACCTGGAAGTCGGCCCCCTCCACCTCTCGGATTACCTGGCGGGCCTCGGCCTCGTTGCTCAGCCCGGTCAGCTCGCCGTCCTCATCCTTGGCCTTGCCGCGGCGTGGCTTGGGCTCGCGGCCACGGCCCTGGTAGCGGGCCTTCAGCTCCTCGCCCGCCGCGGTGGCAAGTTGCGCCTCCAGGCTCCAGCTCTCCACCGGACGGAAGGCGGCGATCTCCTGCTCGCGGTCGCAGACCAGGCGCAGGGCCACCGACTGCACTCGACCCGCCGAGAGGCCCTTTCGGATCTTGCGCCAGAGCAGCGGGCTGAGCTTGTAGCCCAGCAGGCGGTCGATCACCCGCCGCGCCTGCTGGGCATCCACCAGCCGCTGGTCGATGGGCCGGGGTTGCTCAAGTGCGGTCTGGACCGCCTGCTTCGTCACCTCCCGGAAGACAATCCGTTCCGGGTCGTCCAGGCCCAGCTGCCGGGCGATGTGCCAGGCGATGGCCTCGCCCTCGCGGTCGGGGTCGGCGGCCAGCAGCACCCGCTGCGAGCGCCGGGCCGCGGTCTTGAGGTCGCGGAGCTGGACCTCCTTGCCCTTGATCACCCGGTAGTCCGGCTCGAAGCCGTTCTCCACGTCGATCCCGAGCTGGGAGCGGGGCAGGTCGACCACGTGGCCCATCGATGCCTTGACGTCGTAATCGGTGCCGAGGAACTTGCTCAGGGTGCGAGCCTTGCTGGGCGACTCGACGATGATCAGGTTGGATGCGGGCATGGGGGTGGAGCAGTCCTCAGCTGGGCGGACGGGGCGAGCCGGAATTCTAGCAACAGCGTTCCCGCCCGGCTCCAGTTCCACACTTCAGATCGACTTCGGCGCCTGACTACACTGACCGAGCACGCCGCCAGAACGGGGAGGGCGACCACCCTTGGCCACCGAGCTTTCCGACAAGTACGACACCGTCGAGATCGTGGAGCGCCGTGACTTCAGCCCCGACCTCTGGTCGATTCGGGTCAGCCACGAGGGCCCCTTCGAGTTCCGGGCCGGGCAATACGCCACCTTGGGGGTGGAGGTGGACGGCAAGCCCCTGGAGCGCCCCTATTCAATCGTCTCCTCCCCCCAGGAGGAGGAGTTGGAGTTCTTCATCGAGCTGATCCCCGACGGGGCGCTCACCCCCTACCTCTACCCGCTCCAGGTGGGTGATCGGATGCTCATGCGCAAGCGCCCCAAGGGACTCTTCCTGAAGGGTGGCCTGGCCCCGGACCGGACCCATCTCTTCTTGGCCACGGTCACCGGCATCGCCCCCTTCTCCAGCCTGCTGCGGCAGCTGCGGTGTCAGATGGGGCGCGGCGAGATCGCCCCGCCCAAGATCGTCCTGGTCCAGGGCGCCAGCTTCTCCCACGAGTTCGGCTACGCCGAGGAGATGACTCAGATCAGCGCCGAGTTCCCCGACTTCGAGTACGTGCCCACGGTGAGCCGCCCCTGGGGAGACGCCGGTTGGGAGGGGGAGGTGGGCCGTGCCGAGGACGTCCTGCGCAAGCATGCCGACCGCTCCGGGATCCGCCCCGGCCAGGGAGCGGTCTACCTCTGCGGCCACCCCGGGATGATCTCCACCGGGCGGGCGGTGATGCTGCGGGCGGGCCTGCGCGACGAGGACATCCTGGAGGAGCAGTACTGGCCCGAGGGCAAGGCGCCCAGCTCGGCCTCGGAATAGGCGAGCAGGTTCAGCCGGCGGGCTGGAGCAGCAGCTGGTCGAGCTTCGCCTGCAGCGACGACTTGGGCTGGTAGCCGATCACGCTGCCCACCGGACGTCCGCCGCGGAACACCATCAGCGTGGGAATGCTCAGCACCTGGTAGGCGCCGGAGGTCGTTGGCGAGCCGTCGGTGTCGACCTTGACCACCTTGAGCCGGCCCTCGTACTCGGTGGCCAGCTCCTCCACGATCGGGGCCACCATCCGGCAGGGCGGGCACCACTCTGCCCAGAAGTCGACCAGGACCGGTAGCTCCGCCTCCAGAACCTCGGACTGGAAGCTGGAGTCGGTGACCGCGAGTGGCGCAGGCATGGGAGCCCTCCTTGACGGCCGGGCGGCGATCCTCCAGAGCTGGGGCGCCTCGCTCCCGAACCACGTCTCATTGTACGCCTCGTCAGGTATCCTTGACAGGTGAGCTACCGGCCGGCCAGCCCCGCGGCGGTGGAGGCAATCCAGGCGGTGATGCACACCCTGGAGCGTCTTCCGATCGCGGACCGGCTCCTGGCGCTGCGGTCGCTGGCGGTGCTGCTGGGGTCCCGGCGGGCGGCGGCGGTGCTGGCCGCCCGCGCCGAGGGCTTCAGCTGGGCGGAGATCGCGGGCCGGCTGGGGATGTCCCGGCAGTCGGTGTGGGAGCGCTACGGGTCCGAGGCCGGGGTGGCTGTATCCTCGCCCCGCGGCAGCCACCCCGAGTCCCGCCCGCGGCCGCCCTCCTTCTCCAGCTGCGCCGCCTACAAGGCGGTGAGCCGGCGACCGGATCTACCAGCCGGCGGCTAGGTCGCGCCCACGCCATTACTCTGGCCGGCGGCCCGCCGCTAGCGCTTGAGCTTGGCTCCCAGCTCCGGGGAGATCTGAGGAACCAGGTTGCGCATCGCTTTGACCCAGCGATTGGAGCCGTGCTTCCAGGCCAGGGGCTCGCCGCCACTTGAGGAGCGCACCCCGTCGATGCCACCGTGCGGGACCGCCAGCACCGGTTGCTCCAGCACCCGGTGGGCCCGGTCGGCGTCGACCTGGTGGTAGGGCAGGACGCAGTTGAGCAGCACCGAGATCCGCCCCCGCGGCACTCCCAGCTGGTCGCAGATCCGCAGCCAGCCGCGCAACCCCACCACCCCCGGGTTGTCCGGAGTGCCCACCAGGATCATGTGGTCGGCCGACTCCAGCAGGTCGATGCCGCCGTTGTCGAGCCGCCCCCCCTGGTCCACCACCACCAGATCGGCGAGGTGGGTGAGCCGGTAGATCAGCGCCCCCACCGCCGCCGGGGCCACCGAGTCGGAGAGCTCCGGGCGGCCGGGTGCAGGCAGCACTGAAACTCCGCTGGGATGCCGGGTAAGGCGGTCCAAAACGTCCTCGTTCGAGGGTAGGTCGGCGAGCTCCACCCAGGTCGGGGTCTGGGGGGGCAGGTTGAAGGCCATCAAGGCGCTCCCGAAGCGGGGCACGTTGTCCACCAGGGCCACCCGCAGCCGCTCCGCGGCGATCACCGCAAGATTGGTGGCCAGCGCCGTTCTCCCCACCCCACCCCGCGGACCGCAGACCACCCAGAGCTCTCCCGCCCCCTTGCGCGACTCGCCGCCCGCAGGCCGCGGCGCCGGAACCACGGGTGCCGCGTCCAGCATCTTGCGCAGGGTGTCGGCGGCTGCCTGCGCCGAGCTGTGGCGAGGCAGCAGCTGGGTCGCCCCGGACACCCGGGCGGCGCTCATCACCGGTGCCGCCGGTTCCGCGCCCACCAGGACCACCGGGATCCCCGAGTGCGAGCTGGTGGAGCGGATCCTCTCGAGCAGGGGCAGCAGGTCCCCATCGTCGCCGGCGACCTCTATCAGGGCGGCCTCGGCCGGAGTCTCACCGAGGGCGGCCTCGGCCGCCGCAGCGCTCTCGAAGGCCAGCATGGTCAGACCGCGCGACTCCAGGGCCTTGGCGATGGTCTCGGAGCGGGAGGCCTGGCGCGACACCACCAGTACCCGACTAGGTTCCTCCGGCACGATGGCAAGTTTAGGCGATGGCGGTAGCCGGACAGTCCTACCGGCTCAGTCCGGCTTGGCGCGCCGTCGGACCAGCCGGCGCCGCGGGGGCGGCGCTGTCTCCGGCGCTGCCTCGGGCGTGGCCTCCAGGGCCGCCTCCTGGGCGGCACCCGCCCTGGCCGTTGGCTCCCGGCGCTCTCTGATCTTGGCCCGCTTGCCCACCTTGTCGCGGAGGTAGTAGAGCTTGGCCCGGCGCACCCTGCCGTGACGGATGACCTCGATCTTGGCCAATCGCGGGGAGTGGACCGGGAATGTCCGCTCCACGCCCACCCCGTGGGCGGTCCGGCGCACCGTCACCGAGCGCTGGGAGCCGCCCTTGCGCAGGGCGATGACCAGCCCCTCGAAGACCTGGATCCGCTCCCGCGTCCCCTCCACCACCTTGACGTGGACCCGGACCGTGTCCCCCGGGCTGAGCTCGGGTACGTCGTCGCGGAGCTGTTCCTCCTCCAGGAGATCGATGATGTTCACTTGGAACCTCCCAGGTGGCTGCCGGCCGCCGCGGCGCCCCGGCTCGGTTGTTCTTCCCTCGCACCCGGCGCGAGGCCTCGCCCCCCATCCCCCTGGAGCAGGTCCGGCCGCAGCCGCCGGGCCCTCTCCTGAGCCGCCGCCGCACGCCAGCCGGCAATCCTGGCGTGGTCACCGCTGCGGAGCACCTCGGGCACGGCCATTCCCTCAAACTCCGCCGGCCGAGTGTACTGGGGGTACTCGGGCAGCCCCTCGCGGAAGCTCTCCTCTCTCGCCGAGTCTGGGTCACCCAGGGTTCCCGGCAGCAGCCGCACGACCGCCTCGATCAGGATCATCGCCGGTAGCTCTCCGCCGCTGACCACGAAGTCGCCCACCGAGACCTCCTCCAGCCCCAATCCCTCGCTGACCCGCTCGTCCACCCCCTCGTAGCGGCCGCAGACCAGCAGCAACCGCGGCTCGCCGGCCAGCTCCTCGACCAGCCCGGCGCTGAGGCTCCGGCCGTGGGCTGAGAGCAGGATCCCCCGGGCCGGCGCCAGCCCGGGCAAGTCAAGGACCGAGCGGACCGCCCCGAAGAGAGGCTCGGGGCGCAGCACCATCCCCGGCCCGCCCCCGTAGGGGATGTCGTCCACCTGGCGGTGCGCCCCCAGCCCGAACGGGCGCAGGTCGTGGGCCTGGACCTCGAACAGCCCCCGCTCCAGGGCCCGGCCCACCACCCCCGCCGCCAGGGGGCCGGGGAAGACCAGGGGGAAGAGAGTGACCACGTCAAACCGCATCAACCCAGTCCTCCAGGTAGCGCTCCGCCACGGTGATCCGG
>JBOHUH010000113.1:0-4141 GCA_050733915.1 Candidatus Dormibacteria bacterium
GGCTACATCCAGGCGGTGACCGCGTCCCTGCACCCGGTCTTTCTCTGGGCGGTGCCCTTCGCTCTGCTCGCCTTCGCCACCACCTGGCTGCTCAAGGAGGTGCCGCTGCGGCGGACGGTGCGGTCCTCCCACGTGCCCGTCCCCCAGCCCGCCGAGTCCTAGCCAGCCCAGCTAGGATCGAGCGGCCGCTGACCCCTCGGGGTCACGATCGGGGACGCTCGCTCGGGGCGCTCTTCAGGTGCTCTTGGAAGAAGCTCAGAATCCGGTGCCAGGAGTCCTCACTTGCCGCCCTGTCGTAGCGCACCCCGAAGACCCGCATGGACCGGCCCAGGATTCCGCTGTGGTGGTTCATGAACCCGTGACCGACCTCGGGATACTCCTTGACGTCGTGCTCGATGCCCAGCGTCTCCAGGACTGACTCCAGGCGGGCCGCCTGCCCCTTCAGGGTCCGGTCCCTGCCACCGTAGCTGGCGACCACCGGGCAGCTCCCCCGGAGCAGCCGGTAGGCATCCTTGGGGACCTGTCCGTAGTTGACGCTGGAGGCGGCAAAGCTGTACCGGGGCGCCGCCAGGAGAGCGAAGCCGCCACCCATGCAGAAGCCGATCACCCCTACCCGAGCGGTGCAGTCGGGGCGCTGGGCCAGCCAGGCCTGGGCTGCCTCGATCTCCTGGAAGGGCCGGCCGGTGCCACTCCGCAGGGCGGCGAAGGTCGCCCGGAGGCAGCGGATCTTGGAGCCCCAGGCATAGAAGTCGGGGGCCAGCGCCAGATAGCCGGCGCCGGCTAGCCGCTCGCACTGTTGGCGCAAATCCTCACTCATGCCGAAGACGTCCATGATCACCACCACTCCCGGGAAGGGACCGGCGGCATTGGGGGTCGCCAGGTAGCCGGGAACATCTCCCTGGGGGGCCGGATAGCGGACCTCAGCCATCACGGGTGGCGGAGGCCGGAGCAGCGGGGAGCACGCCGCCAGACCCTACTGCGGCAGCCGATCTGCGTCAACCAAGCCCTACTCCCGTCTGGACCACCGGCACGTCACCGCGATGCCCCGCTGGCCGGCGATTGCGACTGTCACCCGGTCGAAGTTGGCACAGCTCCGGCTCCCGCCGGTCGGGCTGAGCTCGAGAGGCCGTGGGTGCCAGAGTCGCCTGGGCTGTGGATCTCCACCATCGGCGACCGCGTCCGAGCTCAACGTGCCGGTGCGGGATGTCTTGGGCGGCTGCCTGCGCCCGAAGGCGCACGTCGTCGAGATCGCGCTACTTGATGGACGTACCCAGCACCACCACCCCTTTGGCGTTCTCGACCCAGATTTGATCGATCCTTGCGGGCGCAACTCCACACCCCAGCTCCACCTGCTCGCTGCCAGCGGTGGCCCGGTAGCTTCCCGCCTGCCACCAGGCGCCCGATCTCGACTCCATAGAGACGTGATAAACCGCTCCCCGAGTCTGGCCGGCCACCCGCAGCGACACTTCGGTTCCGCCGTGCTCCGGGGTGAGCACGGCGGTCGCATGCGCTCTCCCGGTGCCGGTCAGGGTGACCGCGATCCCGCGCGGGGAGGTGGGCGCCAGCCACACCAACCCGGCCGCGGCAGCCGCCACGACTGCCAAGCCGCCCAGGGCCCAGCGGCCGCGGACCACCCGCCACAGGAGTGAACGCCTGGGGGACGGCTCCCTCACCGGACTGGCCCGATCGACCTCGACCCGGGCGGGATCGGCCAGGGTGAGCAGCTTGGCCGTCGACTCCAGGTCCGCCAGGTCGGTCCGGCAGTCGGGACACCCATCGAGGTGCTCTCGCAGAGCGCTCTGATGAGGCCCGGGCTGGCGGCCTAGCGCGGCCATGGCCAGGTCGCCCCGCCAGTGCTCGCAGTCGCGCGCGGTCATTGCGTCCAGCCCATCTCGTCGAAGCTCAACCGTAGAGCTCGCAGGGCGTAGTAGAGACGGCTGCGAACGGTGCCCTCGGGGATGCCCAACTCGCGGGCCACTTCCCGGCTGGGACGTCCCCGGTAGTAAATCTCGAGCACCACCCGGCGGTGGTCAGGGTGAAGTCGGCGCAGGGCCTCCTCGACGTTCCAGGCCAGCAGGGCGCCGTCCAACTGGTCGGTGGCCGCTGGCAAGTTGCGATCGAGCTCCTGTGCCCGGTTGGCTGAACGGCTCCTGGCCAGGTCGACGATGGTTCGGCGCTCGATCGCGAACAGCCACTGGCGAATGGCCCCCCGCCTGGGGTCGAATCCGTGCCTGGCCCGAAGCGCCCGGACAAAGGTCTCCTGGACGGCATCCTCGGCCAGTCCATGATCGCCGAGAGACTGGCAGGCGAAACCCAGAAGTTCTGCGCGGTTGGCTTCGAAGGCGGCGCCCAACTGCTCGCGCTGGTTGGCGTCCCCAACCTTCGCGGACCCTTGCCGTGACTTCCTGTGGACGCCCAGGCTCCCGGTCATGCAGCCAATGTAGACAAGGCTGGCCATGCCCGAACGCGGAGTGAGCGATGAACTCTGCACGCCGCGACGTTCAGGTGGTCAGTAGCCGTACCCGCCAGAGCTCGGGGTGGGCGAGGTGCTCGAGGTGACCGGAGCGCCGGCTGCCGTCAAGACGTACCAGGTCCCGCCATAGCTCTTCAGTCCCTCGCCCTTGGCTTGGCCCGCCTTGGCGTCACCAGCGTACGTGTAAAGCGGCCAGCCCTTGTAAGTGACCACGGTTCCGGTGGCGCCAACCTCGGTGCCCAGCAGCGAAGACTTGACGCCGCCGCCGGCGCGCGCGGCGTGGACTCCCGAGGGAAGGTCGACCTCGAGCCAGTGCGAGGTGCAGCCACTGGCCACAGTGCAGGTGAGCTTGCCACCGCTCTCCGAGGTCAGCAGGTAGAGGGCCCGGCCATGAGAGTCGACCAAGATGGTGCCGAGGCCCGCGACGGTGGCGGTCTCGATGGTCAACGCGGCGGCGGATTTGGGCGTACTCGCTGGGGTGGGGGTCGACTTGCCGCCGCCGCTGGGAGTGCCGCCGCAGGCGGCCAGGGCCACCGATGTGGCGAGCGCCAGGGCAGCCAGCGCCAGCCCCCGGCGCGAACGCGCGCCACGCCGGATCCGGGCCGGCTTAGCAAACTCACTCCTCCAGGAGGTCTCGGCTCGCCCGGCACCCCCAGCCCCACCTCGACTCCAGATGGCTCGCTGCATCACAAGGGGATACGGCACGGGCGCCGCAAATGTTCAAATCGGACGTGCGGCCGACTGATGAGGTCAGGCAACGACGGAGGGACTCGCAGGGGCTGGTGGCCCTGCCAGGACTGCGCTTGAGTCAGGACCAGTTTTGGGTTCCTTTGGGATGAAGGAGCATAAAGAGGCCCGGAGGCGACCAGCCCGATCGCCCAGCCGGGCTCTGGTCCCCGGGCGTGGCCTGGTGGCTGAGGGCTTCACCCGGCTCACCTACCAGATCAAAGAAGGCAGGGACGGACTCCGCCGACTCACCGTGACCCACGAACTGGCCGGCGCGCCCCGGCTGATGCCTCTGCTGTCCGGAGGTATGGAGACCCAGGGAGCCGGCGGCGGTTGGAGTTGGGTGCTGAGCGGCCTCCAGACCCCGCTCGAGACGGGATCGCAGCTGGGGGCGATGGCCTGAAGGCTCTCTGCGCGTCCACCGGTGAGTGGAATGCCTGCGTAGCGTGGGAGTTCATCCTTCCGCCGTCATCTCGCTCGGGAACCCGGGCGACCTTGGGGCGCCTGTTCTAGCGCCACGCCGTTTGCGGCCAGGCTGCCCCGACTGGGCCTCGGCAGCACCTCCTCGAACCGTCTTGCCCCCAGGCTGGGGGCACCCTGAGATGGTCGATGTGACACCGACCAACTCATGGGAGGCGGGCTGACTCGTCTCCGCGAGATCGAGTTGGCTATATTGGGATGGTCGGCGCTGATCGGGCGGCTTTCCCCGTGGAGACCCCCTGGCTAGCGCGCGAGAGCGGCTCCGGAACCGGCGCGAGCCAGCGAGCCCGAACCCCAGGTTCCGGTCAGTGCGGCGCCCTGATTGCAGTGGAGGCAGCGGATTGAACTTCCCCGGCGCGGGGGGTAGGTGGCGTCCCCGACGAGGAAGTTCCAAGGTGACCCCTCCCGGACCCGGGTACAAGTGGATGGCACTCTCCAACACCACCTTGGGGGTGCTGGTGG
>JBOHUH010000114.1:0-3757 GCA_050733915.1 Candidatus Dormibacteria bacterium
CTCGGGCGGCGCGCGCCGCCACGGCGGGTGGTCGCCGGCGCCGGGGTCCGGGCGCCGGCTCTGAGCGGGGCTAGAGCCGGGTCAGTCTACCAACTCGCGGGGAGTTCCCAGCGACGCGATCGCCCCCCAATCAGGAGCCCGGGGATTGCCCGGAAATCGTGGACTGCGGATAGAGGGCCCGTCCCCCCTCGACGGCCTCAGCCGGACCCCGCCGAGGCCACCTTCTTACTCGTCAATCGGTGGGAGAACAGACGGGTCGCGGAGAGAACCGCCGCCAGCAGCATCAGCGCCACCGCCAAGTAGAGGCTGGTGTGAATGCCACCCACAAAGGCGCTGCCCCGCGCCCCCGAGAGGTTGGCGCCACCGACGAAGATCGCAAACGCCAGACTGCGGGGGATGCTGTGGGACGCGGCCACGATCGCTGCCGCGAAAGAGAAGACCATTCCCACGTTGGCACAGGTCCGCAGCAGCCCAGCGCTCAGACCGAAGTCCCGGGCTGGTGACGCCCGCATCACCGCGGTGGTGTTGGCTGGGAAGAATGCCCCCGACCCGAGGCCGCTGACGACACTGCCTAGCGAGACCACCCAGAGGGGACTGCTGACGCCGAGCTGGCTGTAGATCAGCAGCGCCCCCACCGAGACCAGCAGCCCGCCGGTGGCCGGCCAGGCTGGGCCGAGACGGTCGGCCAGGCGGCCCGCAAATGGCGAGGCGACCGCCCCCACCAGGTAACCCGGGACCAGCCACAGTGAGCCTGCCAAGGGGGTGAGATGGCGCACCCCCTGGAGGTACATGATCAAGAGGAAGAGCACCGCGAAGCTGGACAGAGCCTGGAAGAAGGAGGCCAGCAACGAGGGGGACATGGTGGGGATCCGAAATAGCCGCAGCTCCACCATCGGGGCCTTCACCCTCCGCTCCACCACCGCGAACGCCAGCAGGCAGACCAGCCCAACGGCCAGCGCCGCGCCGATGGCCGGATCGAACGAGCTCGAGGCCAGCTCGATCATCGCCCAAAGGATGCCGAACAGGCCCAGGCCGAGCAGTCCCATCCCCCAGAGGTCCAGGGTGCGCGCCGTTCTCTCTCCCCTCTCCTGCAGCACCCGGAGTGCCACCAGGAGGGCGGCCATACCGATGGGTACGTTGATCCAGAACACCCACCGCCAGGACAGGTAGGTTGTGATAAGACCGCCGAGGATGATCCCGATGATGGCTCCGAGATTCCAGCCCACGGCGTTGAAGCCATAGGCTCTCCCCCTGCGCTCGGGGGGAAAGTTGTCGGCGATCACCGCCCCGCTGTTGGCGGCGATCAGGGCCCCGCCGGTGCCCTGCAGAACCCGGAATCCGATCATGGCCATCTCGTTCCAGGCCAGGGCACAGAGCAGCGAGCCGATCACGAAGACGGCAAACCCCATCTCATACATGCGGACCCGCCCCAGGATGTCGCCTAGGCGGCCAACCTGGGTCGAGAGCAGCGTGATCACCAGCAGGTAGCTGACGATGATCCACACCACCGATCCCAGGCTGGCGTGGAGGGCGCGCTGGATATGGGGTAAGGCCAGGACCACGATGGTGGTGTCGACCGCGGTGATCAGCACCCCGGTCGCGATCACCGCCAGGGCCCAGCCCGGCGAACCATGACGTGGGCTGACGCGGCGGCGGGACATCGCAACAGCCTAACCAATCAACTTGGCAAGGCGGGTTACCGGGGCCGGCACTCCCGCCTTGTCCACTGCGGCCTCGCCCCGGTACGCACGACCATCAGGGCGCCTCCGCGACCATTACCCGTCGAGCGCCCCAGCTTCGCGGCCGAGCGCTCTCCATGGGTGCTTCCCCAGGGTGCCTGGAACTTGCTCAGGCTGCGGAGCGCGGTTGCGACTCCGGTTCAACAACCAGTCCCAAGTAAGTAGGACTTGGTTCCAACTGAACACCCTGCACGGATGCCGCCCCGGGTGGCAATCTAGGCCCGTGCCCGACCCCTCACTGCAGCTGCCCGAGGTCGCACTGCCGGGGCAGCTTCAGCGCATCGTGATCAACTCCGTCTCGCCCCAGGTCGACGGTGGCGCCTGGGCAGCCAAGGTGGTGGTGGATGAAGAGCTTCCGGTGCGGGCCTGCGTCTTCACCGATGGGCAGCCCGCCCTGGTGGTGCAAGCCCGCTGGCGGATGAACACGACCGATCCGGGCCTTCGGTGGCGGCACCGCCGCCTCAAGCCCCACATCGACGACTTCTGGAGCGGCAACGTCGCCTTCTCCAGCCTCGGCGCGGGCGTGTTCCAGATCGAGGCCTGGCTGGACCCCTTCGCCAGCTGGCGGCTCGGCTACCGCCGCTGGCTGCGCGCCGGTCAAGACCCCACGGCGGAACTGGAAACCGGCGTGCGACTACTGCGCCAGGGCAGCTCCAGGCTCCCAGCCCGAGCGCGGGACCAGGTGCTCACCCAGCTCCAGCGCCTCACCGCCGACCCCGGGCCTGAGCTGCAGAAGTACCTGCTGCGGCCCGGGATCGCCCGGCTCATGACCCGAGCCCTGCTCCTGACCACCCCGGAGCGAAGTTCCCTGATGCCGGTCCGGGTGGAGCGACCGCGGGCGCTCTTCGGCGCCTGGTACGAGATGTTCCCCCGGTCCGAGGGCTCTGATCGGGAGAGCTCCGGTACTCTGGCAACGGCGGCCGCCCGGCTTCCGGGGCTTGCGGAGATGAAGTTCGACATCGTCTACCTGCCTCCCATCCACCCCATCGGGACCACCTCACGCCGCGGCCGCAACAACTCCCCGCGGGCCCAGCTGGGAGAGCCGGGCAGCCCCTGGGCTATCGGAGCCGCCGCCGGAGGGCACACCGCGCTGCATCCCGACCTGGGTACGCTCGCCGACTTCCACCGATTCCGGTCCGCGGCCGAGCGACTGGGCCTGGAGATCGCCCTCGACTACGCCCTGCAATGCTCCCCTGACCACCCCTGGGTCACCCAGCACCCGGAGTGGTTCGAGCACCGACCCGACGGCAGCATCAAGGCTGCCGAGAACCCTCCCAAGCGCTACGACGACGTCTTGCCTCTCGACTTCACCTGTTCCGACTGGCGGCAGCTCTGGCTGGCCTGCTACGAGATCCTCGAATTCTGGATCGGCCACGGGGTGCGGGCCTTCCGGGTCGACAACCCCCACACCAAGCCGGTGCAGTTTTGGGCCTGGCTGTTTGACCGGCTCCGGCGCAGCCATCCCGAGGTGATCATGCTGGCCGAGGCTTTCACCCGCCCTGCCCTCATGGCCGAGCTCTCCAAGGTTGGGTTCAGCCAGACCTACACCTACTTCACCTGGCGCACCACCAAGCCCCAGCTGCGCAGCTACCTGAGCCAGCTCACCCAGGAGACCCCCGACTACCTGCGGCCCAACTTCTTCGCCAACACCCCGGACATCCTCACCAGAGAGCTCCAGGAGGGCGGCCCCGCCGCGTTCCGCTACCGGCTGGCCCTGGCAGCCACCCTCTCCCCCAGCTACGGCATCTACAGTGGGTACGAGCTCTGTGAGAATCGACCGCAGTCCCAGGGCTCCGAGGAATACTGGGACTCTGAGAAGTACCAGTACCGGCCCCGCGAGTGGGACCATCCCGACTCGCTGGCTCCCCTGATTGCCCAGCTAAATCAGATACGTCGCCAGCATCCGGCACTGCAGCAGCTGCGCCGGCTCCGGTTCCACGGCACCGACAACCCCAAGGTATTGGCCTACTCCAAACACACCGCCGATCGCTCCGACGTGGTTTTGGTGATCGTCAACC
>JBOHUH010000115.1:0-4365 GCA_050733915.1 Candidatus Dormibacteria bacterium
GCGCCGTGCCGGGCCCTGGCCAACTCCAGCTCGCCGGACTGGGCGGCTCGGTCGTGGGCGAACTCCCGAGTCGCCTCGAGCAGGGCGTACTGGCGCTGGGTGGGACCGGGACGGCGAACCACCAGCGACCGGCTCACCAGCTGGGCCAGGAGGCCGGCCACCTCCTCCCCGGGCGAGAAGCCCCCCGCCAGGACCGCCTCCACGGCGGCGAGATCGAAGGGACCGCGGAAGACCCCGAGACGGCGCAGCATCAGCTGCTGCTCCGAGGTGAGCAGGCGGTAGCTCCAATCGAGGGTACCCAGCAGCGTGCGGCGGCTCGCGCCGCCCTCCTCGACCCCGGAATCGAGGGAGGAGATCCGGCTCTCCAGCCGCTCCAGGAGGTCGCTGAGGGCGAGACTTCGGGCGCTGACCGCGGCCAGCTCGATCGCCAGCGGCAGGCCGTCGACCCGGCGGCAGATGCTGGCGATCAGGCTGAGCTCCGGCGGGCTCGGCCCCCCCGATTCTCCCTCGATCTGGGCCCGGGCCAGGAAGAGCTCGACCGCGTCGCCGCGGCCGGGCCCACCATCCGCAGCGCGTTCCAGGCGCATCGGCGCCAGTTCCGTGACCCGCTCGCCCTCCACCTCCAGGGGCTGGCGGCTAGTGGTCAGGAAGCGCAGTTTGCGCGATCCCTGGAGGAGGGTGTCGCAGAGTGCGCTCACCGCCACCGCCAGGTGCTCGCAGCCATCCAGGACCACCAGGGTCGGCTCGTCCGCCAAGGCTCGGGCCAGCTCGGCCGGGGTCACCGAGGGACCCTGCGCCTGAAACGCGGCGGCGACCGCCCACAGCAACCGGGACGGGTCGGTGACCTGGCCGAGATCCACGAAGACCGCCGAACGCGAAGTCAACTCGACCTCCGCGGCAGCGACCGCCAGCCGGGTCTTGCCGACCCCGCCAACCCCGGTGATGGTGACCATGCGCTGGGTCCGGAGGAGGTCCCCCAGGACGTTAAGCTCTGCCTCCCGGCCCACGAACTGGGTGGTCCACGATGGGAGGGCGCGGGTGGGCACCTCCGGATCCGCCACAGGGGTCCTCCGACCACCGGTTGCGGGGTCGCCCAGGGCCGGCAGGTTGGACCAGGTCGGGCTGAGCAGCCGGGCATCGTGCTTGAGCACCGACCGCTCCAGCTCCCGGAGCTGGGGCCCGGGCTCGAGCGCCATCTCATGCGCCAGCCGGCGCCGGTAGTGGCGGTAGGCCGCCAGGGCGTCTACCTGGCGACCGCTGCGGTAGAGGGCCACCACCTGCAGGGCGCGGAGTTCCTCGTCGAAGGGCTCCAACTCGACCATGGCCGCCAGTTGGGGGAGCACCAGGCTGTGCTCGCCCAGCCGGATCGCGATCTGGAGCTGGTCGGTCTGGGCGCGCACTCGGAGCAGGTCCAGCCGGGACGCCTCGGGCGCGGCGAAGGGCTGGTCGCGGACCCCCTCCAGAGCCGGGCCTCGCCAGAGGTCCAGCCCGCTGGCCAGGGACGCCAAAGCGCTGCGCAGACCCGGCGCCCCACCCTCGCCCAGCCACCGCCGAGCGTCCTTGAAGATCGCTTCGAAGCGCTCGGCGTCGAGCACCAGCTCCGCGGTCTGCATCGAGTACTCGTTGGGGCGCGACTCCAGGCTGACCGAGGTCACGGCCAGCGCCGTGCGGAGATGGGAGATGTAGCCCTGCAAAGTTGAGATCGCGCTGCTGGGTGGCTCGTCCCAGACCCCGGCCACAATCCGGTCTCGGGAGACCCAGCGGTTGCGGTTGAGCGCCAGCAGCACCAGCACGCTCTGCTGGCGCAGCCCTCCGAGGGCCGCCTTGTGGACCCCCTCGACCTCAAGGGGGCCTAAGATCCGAACCTCCAAACCCGCGCCCTCCCCCGTGCTCCAGCAGTGGTG
Source organism: Candidatus Dormibacteria bacterium (assembly GCA_050733915.1). Classification (GTDB taxonomy): domain Bacteria; phylum Chloroflexota; class Dormibacteria; order Aeolococcales; family Bog-877; genus Bog-877. The sequence continues at coordinate 1,905 of JBOHUH010000115.1, forward strand.
CGCAGTCTAGATGCGGCACTGCCGCTGCGCAGAGCGCCTCAAGGGAAATCCAAGCACCGGGCCCGATCATGCCGACTCGTGGCAGGCTGGGCATCGCCAGATCCGAACCAGCCGGTGGTGGCGCTTCGAGGGGAACGGTGACTCGGGCCGTGGGGGCCGCGGCGGCTTCATCGGCGCGGTGGTCTCGGCTGTCGGGTTAGGGGAGGCGATGGAAAATCTCGGAAGACGTCGGCTGGCGGCGATCGGCGGCGCGCTGGCCGCCCTGGCCCTGCTCACCGCGGCCGGCGGCCAGGGATTCAGCTCCGCCCAGGCGACCCAGCAGGTCATCTCCTTCTTCCAGACCAACCAGACCGCGAACCAGTCGCTCAACGGAACCCTGCTGGGCACCGTCGAGTCGGGGATCTCGGCCGCCATGGATGTGCGCAACTACCAACTGCTGGCGGGGCTGGGAGAGCACACCGAGTCATACGCGGCGATTCCCGGCAAGGCTCAGATCGCGGTGTCGCTAGCCTCCGGCGGCACTCCGTCCACGTTCCTGGCACTGGTCGAGTGGCCGGCGACGTCGACCGCCCCGGCCTGGCGAAACTACCTGCTGTTCCACAGGGCGTCGAAGTCCGGCCCCTGGCGGGTGCTCTACGAGCCGGCCATCAGTGCCGGGGTGGTGACGCCCCACCTACTGAGGGGAGCTGCCAAGATTCGATTTGGGACCGGCAAATCCGAGTTCGCCAGGTACGCCAAGTACCTGAGCGGCACCAGCGGCGAGCCCTTCGCCAAGGGCCCCCTGACCTCCCAGCTTGTCGCCCAGAACAATGCCGCGGAGGCCCAGTCCCAGCAGGCCGGGATCAACAGCTCCGAGAGCGCCAAGGCGGGCTCGAGCCCGGTGGTCACGGTGGCGGTCAAGGGCGGGACGCTGGAGTTTGGCTCGATCCTGACCACGTACACCTTGACCTCAGTCAACGGCTGTGTCAGCACGGCGGCGGCGGCGGATGCCTCGGTGCAACAGCAGGAGGTGATCGAGCTTGCCCCAGCCGGGGTGAACTACCAATTTCTCCACGAAAACGACGCCTGGCAGGTCGCCATCTTCGTCCCCAGCCGCCGCCACAAGCAGGCCCAGGTCGTGGCCAATGATGGCCAGCTGATGACGGTGTCCGACCCCAGCTGCTGAACCCCTGCGGCCGCGCCGCATCCGCGGTGGTTCAGATGCGCTCGGCGATGCTCTGGCCCTGCACGAAGAAGAACAGGTAGTCGGGACCGCCGGCTTTGGTGTCGGTGCCGCTCATGTTGAAGCCGCCGAAGGGGTGGACTCCCATGTAGGCCCCGGTGGAGCGGCGGTTGATGTAGAGGTTGCCCACGTGGAAGCGGTCCTTGGCGGTCGCGATCCGCTTCGGGTCGCGGCTGAAGTAGGAACCGGAGAGGCCGTAGTCGGTGCCGTTGGCGATCTCCAGGCCGTGCTCGAAATCGCGGGCCCGGATCACCGCCAGCACCGGGCCGAAGATCTCCTCCTGGGCGATCCGGGCCCGGTCCGAGACCTCGCCGAAGATGGTCGGCTCGATCAGTTGGCCCTCGCCGTCGCCATGCCCGCCCCCGAGCAGCAGCTGGCCCTCGCCGCGGCCCAGCTGGAGGTAGTCCAGGATCTTCTCCTCGGCGGCCCCGTCGATGACCGGGCCGACGCTCACCTCGGGATCCACCGGGTCGCCCACCTTGAGCTGGGAGCTGAGCTCCAGGACCCGCCCCAGCACCTCGTCATAGGCGGAGTCGACCAGCACTGCGCGGGAGCCCGCCGAGCACTTCTGGCCCTGATACCCGAAGGCGGAGGCAGTTATGGCCTGGGCGGCCAGCTCAAAGTCGGCGGTCTCGTCGACCACCACCGCGTTCTTGCCCCCCATCTCCAGCTGGATCCGCTTCAGCCAGAGCTGGCCCGGGTGCACCACCGAAGCCCTCTGGTAGATCCGCACCCCCACCTCGCGGGATCCGGTGAAGGCCACGAAGCGGCTCCGGGGATGGTCCACCAGAGCCTCGCCGACCACCTCCCCCTTGCCGGTGAGCAGGTTGAGCACCCCGTCGGGCAGCCCGGCGGCGCCGAGCAGGTCGACCAGCCAGGCGGCACAGGTGCTGGAGGTCTCGGCGGGCTTGAGGACGACGCAGTTGCCGCAGACCAAAGCCGCCGTGGTCATCCCGGTGGTGAGCGCCAGGGGGAAGTTCCAGGGCGAGATCACCGTCCCCACCCCCAGCGGCAGATAGCGGAACTGGGTCAGCTCGCCGGGCCAGGGGGCCATCTGGTCCCGCTCCCCGAGCTGGAGCGCCTGGCGGGCGTACCACTCCATTAGGTCGACCACCTCGGAGACCTCCCCGTCGGCCTCGTCCCAGGCCTTGCCCACCTCGTAGACCATCAGCGCCGCCAGCTCCGCCCGCCGCCGCCGGACCAGGGCCGCCGCTCGCAGCAGCATGGCGGCACGCTCCT
>JBOHUH010000116.1:0-4183 GCA_050733915.1 Candidatus Dormibacteria bacterium
TGGTGGCGGCGGTGGTCATCCTGAGCCCCGGTCAGTCCGCGCCGTAGGCCCGGCCGATGGCGGTCGTTAACGCGGCGTCGGCTGCCAAAAGTCGCAGGGATCGCCCGGGATCCTCCGCGCTCTGACGAGCCACCCAGTTGCGGCCGGCCTCGTCCAGCTGGATGTCTTCCGGAAGCTGGTCAGGTGCGCCGGAATTGTCGGCTTCTTGCGGGTGATTCGTCACGGTGTTCCTCCTTGATCGGGATAGGCAGTGAGGCGGGCGGGCCCGCTTGAGTGGAATCGGGTGCGGCAAGTGAAGCAGAGCAGGGTCCGCGACCCCGCCCTGGTGAGGAAGTGGCTGTGGCACGAGACGCATTCGACGTCGCGGGCTGGGACCCGGTAGGAGTCGCGACCGCGGTCGCCGGCATTGGTCATGGGGCGACCCTCCCCGGTAGGGCTGTTGTCGGAGGTGAGTGCGCGGGTTGGGGGGTGGGTCATGATGTTTGGAAGCGACTGGGGGAGCTGCTGCCGATGCCTAAGCTGGGCTCTGGGTAAAAAAAAGACCCCCCTGGTCTTAGGGGGGCCGGTGATCTCGCCAGGTCGTGCAGACGCTAGCTGATTGGCCCTCCGGTAATTAGGAGTACTAGGACCCGCGAGTTCCCGACGATCAGCTGCACGCGCTGCACTTCTTGCAAAGTGCCCTTACTTATACCGGGCACCCAACCCGGTGTCAAGTCACGTACCCGTTCCGAAACTGTCCCATCGCGCGCGATCCGCTCTCTAGGCTGGTAACCGCTCCTGTCGGTCCCTCAGCTCTGAGTTCGCGGGCGCCGTTCTGACTGGAAGCTCGTCGGCATCTCAGGAGGACAGCCGACTAGGGACCCCTGGACATACCGACCCCGAGCCGCCTCGGTGTCGGGTACTCAGGCTCGGTCTCGGCTCCTTCGGCGATGCCCTCGGACCCGAGGTCGCGACGGAGCTCGCACAGGGCGGCGAGTGCCGAGCATCGCGCCGGCTGAGCGGCGCAACCGCGATCCAGGGACTTGTCTACCGCGATGTACTTTGGTCGCACCTTCGCCAGCGACGCTAGCCCCGAATAGGCGGCGCTGACCTAGCCGCTTGACACGCTCTTCTGCTGACTGTCATCCTCGCCCGGAGGCGGCGGGCCGCAGGCCGTCGGCGCTCCCGCCCGGGCTCCCTCGGCGTCGGCTTTCATTTAGCCGCCGGTTGAGGATCCGCGAAGAGCGTAGGGAGAGAAGGCCAATGGAGAGCCACACCCCGAGTGGCCATCTGCCGAGCCGGACCCTGGTTGAGGGGCGGGAGCGTGCCGCAGCTCGGGCCATGCTCAAGGGAACCGGACTCACCGACGACGACCTGTCCCGGCCGCTTATCGGCATCGCCAACACTTGGATCGAGACCATGCCATGCAACCTAGGCCTGCGAGCCCTCGCCGAGCATGTCAAGGCTGGCGTCCGCGCCGCCGGCGCGACCCCGCTGGAGTTCAACACCATCGCCATCAGCGACGGGGTGTCGATGGGCACCCAGGGTATGAAGGCTTCTTTGATCAGCCGGGAGCTAATCGCGGACTCGATCGAGCTGGTCTGCCGCGGTCACCTGCTAGACGGGGTGGTGGCGCTGGTGGCGTGTGACAAGACGATCCCCGGTGCCGCCATGGCGCTGTCGCGCCTAGACCTCCCCGGGTGCCTGCTTTACGGGGGTGCGATCCAGCCCGGTAGGTTCAGGGGGCGCGACGTCACCATCATCGACGTCTTCGAGGCCATCGGCAGCGTCGAGTCCGGTCAAATGAGCGATCAGGACCTGCGAGAGCTCGAGGATGTGGCCTGCCCCGGCGCCGGGGCCTGCGGCGGGCAGTTCACCGCCAACACCATGGCAATGGCAGTCGAGCTGTTGGGGGTCGCACCGCTGCAGACCGGTGGAGTACCGGCTACCGATCCTGGTAAGGCCGAGGTCGCGGCCGCAGTGGGCCGGGCGGCGGTGGCGATGGTGCGAGAAGGACGGCGGCCAAGCTCTTACCTCACCCGGGCGTCGTTCCACAACGCCATCGCCGGGGTGATGGCGACGGGTGGCTCCACTAATGCCGTCCTCCACCTGCTAGCGATAGCCCGGGAGGCCAACGTCCCGCTCACCATCGATGAGTTCGACACCATTAGCCAGGGCACTCCCTGGATCGCCGACCTTCGGCCGGGCGGGCGCTACAACGCGGTCGACCTCACGAGAGCCGGGGGGGTGGCCCTAGTAGCCCACCGCCTGCTCGAGCGCCGGCTTCTGGACGGCGATGCCGGAACCTGTACCGGAGACACCCTGGCCGCAGCCGTCCGCGCCGCCGAGGTGGCGCAGCCGGAGGCTGCTGGCCAGGACGTGGTGTGGTCCCTGGCGGCGCCGCTCAAGGAGACCGGGGGGATGGCGATCCTCCACGGGCCGCTGGCGCCCGAGGGGAGCGTGATCAAAGTTGTCGGCCACCAGCGCCGCAGCCAGACCGGGCCGGCCAAGGTCTTCGACTCGGAAGAAGAGGCGATGGCGGCGGTGTCCGCCAGGCGGATTGTCGCCGGCGATGTCGTGGTAATCCGCTACGAGGGGCCCCGCGGCGGCCCAGGTATGAGGGAGATGCTGGGGGTCACTGGAGCCCTGGTGGGACAGGGCCTAGGTGACGGGGTGGCCCTCATGACCGATGGACGCTTCAGCGGCGCCACCCACGGACTGATGGTCGGACACGTGGCTCCCGAGGCTGCGGTGGGGGGACCGATAGCTCTGCTTCGGGACGGGGATCTGATCACCATCGACGTGGACCGGCGCTCAATCTCGGTCTCGGTGCCGGAGCCAGAGTGGGCTGCCCGGGCCGCCAGCTTCTCTCCGCCAACGCTGTGTAGCGGGACCAGCGCCTTCGCCCGGTATGCCCACCTGGTTGGCAGCGCCTCGCAGGGTGCGGTGCTGGTCGTGGGGGAAGCTGGCTAGTGCGCACTGAGATCGGCGACAATGAGCGCCGCGCCCGGCGACGATAACTGCGTCGGTACCCTGGGTAAGCGGTGTGGGTTCCTGGGACCAGAACTTGTGCGCCCACGGCCGGGAAAGTTCCGCGCGAGTCGGCCCCTCCATGTTGACTTGGGGCCTGCGGCAACCGCGGGCATGATGCTGACGTCGTCTGCTTCGCTGAGTTTGGCTTCCAGGCCGCCCTCACCCCGGATGTCCTGGTCGCTGCGCTACACGTCGAGGAAGTGGCCTAGGCAGCCGCCCGGCTCGTAAGGCGTCGCCACGAAGCTGTGGTGACGTCTCTCGAGATCACGTAGCGCATCCACTACGGCCGAGCCTTCGACCTCGGCCTCGCCAGCGGTCAGCTGGCGCAGCGTGCCAGGGACCCGCACCCCGACGCTCACAGTGATTGACTCCCCGCGGATCTCACTACAGGCGAGGCCGCAAGACGTTCAGTACCTCCCCACCTGAGATCCGCGAGCGCGTGCAGGCCCGCCCCCGGTGACAAGATTCTTGGCACGCCGATCGATCCGTCGCTCTACGGCTGAGATGGTGTCCACCGTCCGAGCTAGCCGGAGCAGCTTTGAGGCCAGAGACCTAGCCGCAGCCATCAGCCCAGCCCCTGGTGCCAGTCCACCGACGAGGTTTGGTCCGTGGCGCCTGATCGGGTTTGGGTTCTACGTCCGGGCTGGGGGTGGCAGCTCTGCTAGGGGGCGCCTGGCGTCGCCGGGCCGCTGCCCTGCAGAGAAGCCTCCAGCTGGAGGGTCCGCCGGAAGGCGGCCCAGACCGCGTCTCCGATCACGGTCCGGAAGCGCCCGCGCTCCAGGGCCGCCAGGGCCTCTGCGGAGGTGCCCCCCGGGGAGGTGACCATGTCCCTCAGCTGGGCGGGATGCTCACCACTCTGGATGGCGAACTCGATCGACCCTCGTAGTGTCTCCAGCACCAGGCGCCGGGCCAGGTGCCGAGGGAAGCCGAGGTGGACCGCCGCCTCCACCAGTGACTCTGAGAAGAGGAAGGCGTAAGTGGGCCCTGTGCCGCTGACCGCGGTGGCCATCGCCACCTGGAGCTCGTCCTCCACCTCCAACTCTGAGCCTAGGGCTGAGAGAAGCGCCCGTACCTTCGACTTGGCGGTGGGGGAGACCTCAGGGGTGGCGAACCAGACGCTGACCCCGGCGCCGATCTGGGCCGGAGTGTTGGGCATGGCCCTGATAATGGC
>JBOHUH010000117.1:0-3453 GCA_050733915.1 Candidatus Dormibacteria bacterium
GCTACAAGCAGGGCACCTACTACCCGTTCGTGCCCAGCGGCGACCATCGCCGCGACAACGCCGCGGAGCTGTCGCTCTCGGCGCTGGCCAAGGAGGACCTGCCGATCGAGCCCAACCTCAGCTCCTGGTTCCCACTGTGGGGGCTGCCGGTCTAGCCGCAGGCCACGCTGGCGTGGGGTACCGCGCCGTAGGTTCAGGTGGGCAGGGCGCCCTCGCTCAGGAGTTGGTCTGAGCTCCCGCCTGCACCACGGTGCCGTCGTCCGAGAGCAGCTTGGTCGCTTCCTCCAGGGTCATGTCCTCGGAGGGCAGGACCACGTCGGATGGGACCAGGGAGTCGCTAGGCAGCTTGGTGCCGTGCGCTCGGACGAAGCTGAGCAGGTCGCTGAGCGCCTTGCTGTAGCCGGCCTGGTCCTGTTGCTCGATTGCCTTGCTCAGGACCTCGTCGAGGGGCTCCAGTTGGGGGCGCTCCGAGATGCTGAGGCGGTACTGGTCCTCACCGGAAATCCGCACCACCACGTTCTGAGCGTCCGACGGCGGGGCCGCGGTGCCGGGGTTGGCAGCTCTCTCGGTGGTGGTTGGGGCCGGGTCCGGGGAGGAGGCGATCCGTGGGGTTGCGTCCGGCGCTGCCAGGACCTCCTGCTTGAGCGCGGCCAGCTGGGCATCCACCTGGGAATCGGTCAGCGTGCCCTGCAGCTGGCGGTCTATGTCATCGCCGGAGGTGATCCCGATGGTGTCGAGAGTGCCGCTGTCAACCAGGGAATCGATGGCCTGGGAGCGCGCCTGCATCTGCTGGGTCTTGTCCTGGGCCCGCTCCACCATGAGGTTGACGTCGGTCATCTGCTCGGAGAGCCCGGTCACCGCCTCGCCAATCTGGGTTGAGGCCTTGGCCGCCGAGTACTGAGCCTTGATGGTCTCGCGCTGGGTGCGGAAGGAAGCTACCTTGGCGGTGAGCTTCTGGGCGGTGATCTCAAGACGCTGCTCTTGATCTTTGAGCTGCTGGATCTGCTGCTGCATCCCGTCGGACTGGGTCTTGGCGTCCTGGGCCCGGGTTAGGGCCAGCCGGGCCAGATCCTCGCGGCCCTGCTGCAGGGCCAGCTTGGCCTGGGCCTGCGACTTATCGGCGGTCTGTTGGAGCTGGGACTGCTGCATCTCCAGGCGCTTCTCCGAGGTGAGCACCTCGGCCACGCTCTGGCGAACTTTCTGCAGTGCCTCCATCTGCTTCTGATATGAGAGGTCGAGCGCGTCGACCGGGTCCTCGGCCCGGTCCAGGACCTTGTTGGCCTTCTGCTGGAACAGATCCGACATCCGTCGCATGATGCTCATGGCCGCCTCCTTAGTCCCGCCCCCCGGCGGTTGCGCCTGATTAGCCCAGGTCAGATGTTACTTGCTGCGGCGAGCAGCCCCGGTACCAGCACCTCACTGGGGAATCCGCCCACCCATCAGAAGGACGGGTTGACCATCCCCAGCACCTCCCGACTGAGCAGGTCTTGGGGACGGCAGCGGTGGGTGAGCGGGGCACCCAGCCGGCGAAGCCCCACTTCCCCTCCGAAGTCGATCGGGGTGCCCGGAGATCGGGGAGGGCGGTCATCTCCGCTCATCCCGTTCTCAGGTTCGAGCTGCGCAGGGTCGCTGGGGAACCGTCGCTATACTCCGGCGCGGGCGGGTACCGAAGTGGTTAAACGGGGCTGACTGTAGATCAGCTGGCTTTACGCCTACAGGGGTTCGAATCCCTTCCCGCCCAGGCCCAGGTAGCTCAGTGGTAGAGCGCTTCCTTGGTAAGGAAGGGGTCGCGGGTTCAATCCCCGCCCTGGGCTCTCCGGTCTCAGCGTCACCGACTAACTGCCCCTGTCCCAGAACCTCAGCTGTGCCGGCTCCCGAGCGATCAGCATGCGGCGAGCAACCGCTCCTCCTCTACACGGGAGAATCCACGCCGAATAGGAGGTTGTCCGCGCTCTCGATCCCAGGCCAGCACATCGGCAGCAGTTCTTGCTAAGGGAGTCGCTGGCATGCCGGCCGCTCGAGCCCGCGCGGGACTGCGTTGCTGGGTCGCCCATACCGGCTTGATGAGCGGGAAAAGGGGTGGAACCACCCGTGGGGTGACCGGGACAATCTCCACGTCGGTGCCAGCCACCCGGGCGCAGATCTCGATGAGCGCGCCCAAGGTTAGCGGTTCAGAGGGGCCTACGGCATGGAACGAGCCCGACCGCTGGTCCACAAGCAACTGGACCACGAGGCGGGCTAGGTCGCGCGAGTCGATCAGCTGAACCGGTTGCTCCGGGCGACCCGGCAGGGCAACGCGGCCGCCCGTGGCAGCTCGGCGGACCCAGTAGGTGAAGGAGTCAGACGGGTCGTACGGACCAGCTACCTTGCCAGGCCGAACGATTGTGGCCCTGTCGCCGTAGCGGTCAACCACGTCGTCCTCGCAGGCGACCTTGAGAGGGCCATAGGTCTCCTGGTCCAGGTCCTCGGTGTCTCTCCGAGGCGCCCGACGGGGGGTGTCTTCGTCAGATCCGGGCCGAAGATCCGTCTCGCTGTATACCGCGTGACTGGAGATGAAGAGATACCGGGTCACGCGGTCCCCAAGCGCCTTCATTGCCTGCCCTACATGCCGGGGGACATATCCGCTTACGTCGGCAACGGCATCCCAAGTGCCATTTGACAAGGATGCGTAGTCGCCGGAGTCCCGGTCGCCGATCCGGCATGGGACGCCTGGAAAGATCCCACTACCACTCCGACCCCGGTTGAACAGGGTGACCTCGGCGCCAATCCGCAGCGCGTCATCCACGATTGCCCTGCCCACGAACGAGGTCCCGCCAAGAACCAGGAGACGCATGGTTGGCGATCTTACCGACGGTGATTCGGGGGGCCCTGGAAGGGATGGTCGCGGTCCCAAAGACCATCGAATTCAGCCCGCGCCTGACCACCACCGCCTAACGGAACGGGCTACCCCCCACTGATCTCCGCCGCACCGCGCTCAGTCACAGACGCGTGGTAAGGAGGAGGTTCCGGGGCCACCTCCCTCCCTGGGGCTCCCAATCTCAGCAGGGCCGCCTAGCTGGGCATACTGGCCGCCCAGCGGTCCGGGGCCCGGTCAGCTGATCGCGGCTTGCTGGGCCACATTGCATCGGCAGCCAACGCCCCGCCTGTGCCGACGGTCGGCTGGCAGAATAGGCGTGCAGTCGGCTCCAGCCCGACCACGGTGCCCGTCGTGGGCTGGAGGAAGATAGAGGGGGGCAGTGATGCGCTGGACCATGTCGTCGGATCGGGTCCCTGAGGCGTGGTTCAACGTCGTCCCCAGCCTGCCCGAGCCGCTTCAGCCACCTCTCCACCCGGGGACCCGGGAGCCAGTGACCCCCGACCTGCTCACTCCGCTGTTCCCCATGGCCCTGATTGGCCAGGAGGTTTCGAGCGAGCCGTACATCGACATCCCGGGTGGGGTCTTGGACATCCTGC
>JBOHUH010000118.1:0-2934 GCA_050733915.1 Candidatus Dormibacteria bacterium
GGGAGGGCTTCATCCTCCAGAAGGTCACCGGCAGCGGCCAGTTCTTCGTGGAGCTCTCGGGTGAGGTGGTGCGCAAGGAGCTAGGCCCGGGGGAGCAGCTGCTGGTCCATCCCGGGCACGTGGGGCTCTTCCCGGCCAGCATGCCCTTCGAGATCACGACCGTCCCCGGGATCGCCAACAAGGTGTTTGGCAAGGACGGGGTCTTCCTGGTGCGGCTGACCGGGCCAGGCACGGTTCTCCGGCAGTCGCTCACCTGCGCCAAGCTGGCGGGAGAGATCGGGGAGTATCTGGCCCGACCCGCCTGAGCCGGGATCGCCCCAAGCCTGCCGCGAGCTTCAAGACTCCTTCACTTGACTTCCGCCGACGCTGCCCCTAACTTCAGAACTGCGCCACCACAAGGTGGGGGGCGGAGGGACGGCCGTCAAAGCTCGGCGGTATCGCGTGGGAGGAGATACATGCGTCCACCTGGGTTACGTCTGACCACACTGTGCCTGGCGGCGGGAGCGGCCCTGACCGCCGCGACCATGGGGGGTGTCGGGGCGGCGGCGGCGGCCCCCACCAGCATGGCCCAGATCCCCGGCAGCCACCTGCTGGCCAACTCTGCGGTGACCGGGCAGTTCCAGAGCAGTGAGATGAGCGTGGAGGTGGTCCTCGAGCCTGGCAACGGGGCGGAGCTGAACGGCCTGCTCACCAACCTGTACACCCCGGGCAGCTCCGAGTACGGCCGCTGGCTGGCCCCGGGGGCCTTCGACAGGGACTTCGCCCCGCCGACCTCGACCACCGCCCAAGTCAGCAGCTACCTGGTCAGCAAGCGACTCAGGGTGCAGACCACCACCTCTCCCTTCCTGCTGCGTGCGATCGGCAGCAGCGCCCAGATCGAGTCCACCTTCGACACCCCGATCGACACCTATCGCAGCGCGGCGGGGACCAACTTTTTCTCCAACACCTCGGCGGCCTCGCTCCCCAGCACCCTGGAGCCGTCGGTCCTGGGGGTGGTCGGTCTGACCAACACCGTCCGCCTGCACGACTCGGTCCAGGTGAGCCAGAGGAAGCATCACCCGGCACCCAGCTGCGAGACCAGCTATCCCGCCAATCTGAGCCAGCTGGAGGCGATCTTCAGCGGCGGCGCCTACGGCTATGGTGCCGGGCCAAACTGCACCGGGCTCACCCCGTCGCAGACCAACGGCATCTACAACGCTCCGCACGCGGGGCAGCGGGCAGACGGCGCGGGCGCGACCATCGCGGTCTTTGAGCTCTCGGGCTACACCGAGTCCGACGTCTACACCTGGGCCCGGACCATGTACGGCTCGCGCTACTTCCCCAGGATCACCAACATCAACGTCGACGGGGGTCCTTTGACCGACGCCGATTGCCCAAGCGGTGACACCTGCGTCGACGGCTACGGCGGCGACATCGAGGTCGAGGCCGACATGGAGCAGCAGCTGGCGATCGCCCCCGACGTCAACGACCTTGAGGTTTACAACGCGCCCAACGACTTTCTCGGGGAGACCGAGCTCGACGAGTACGCCACCATCGCCAACCAGGACACGGCCGACTCCATCAGCTCCAGTTGGGGCGAGTGCGAGCCCGATGCCGGCCTGGGGTACGCCGAGGGCGAGAACCTCGTCTTCGAGCAGATGGCGGCCCAGGGCCAGAGCATGTTTTCAGCGGCCGGTGACACCGGCGCCTTCGACTGCATCAGGGATGGGTCGGAGAGCGTCTATGCGAGCCATCCGGAGCAGGTCGACGACCCGGCAACTCAGCCCTGGGTGACCAGCGTCGGTGGCACGTCTTTGGAGACCGACAACCCAGGGACCAACCCCAATCCTTCCTACCCAACCGGGGTGGAGACGGTATGGAACGAGCTCAATCTTTGCAACGCGACCCAGGCCAGCGAGGGCGGCACCGGGCTGAGTGGGGACTGTGAGACCTACGGTGCCGGCGGTGGCGGGCACAGCATCTTCTGGGCCCGCCCGGCGTATCAGCGCGGACCGGGGGTCAACAATCGCTACACCGTTTCTGGCCCCGCCAACTGCGCGCTCGCGGGGCGTGGCGAGCCTTGCCGCGAGGTTCCCGACGTGTCGGCCAACGCGGACGAGCTGACCGGCTACGCCGAGTACTGCACCGGCAACGACCTCACCTACGCCTACGCCTACGACAGCGCCTGCTACGGCATCAGCGATGCCAAGGCCCCGCACTGGTTCCAGATAGGTGGGACCAGTCTCAGCTCACCGCTGTGGTCCGCGATCCTGGCCGATCGCGACGCCTACATGGGCTATCGGTCGGGCAACGCCAACTACCTGCTGTATGCCCTCTACAACGACAACTTCCGCGGCTACAGCCAGGGCAGCTACTTCCACGACATCAGCGGATTCCGCCAGCTGGAGAATCAGAACGGTTACTACCCGGTCACCCCGTACTACGACGAGGCGACCGGACTGGGCACCCCCAACATGACCGCTCTGATCACCGGATACCGCGGTTACTTCTAGGGTCTAGCGGGTGGGAGCGGCAGCGTTGCCGCTCCCACCTGGCTCCCGGCAAAACCCCCCCGTTGGCGGTGGGTTCGCGAGTGTGGACGTCGGTAGCATCAGGTTGCAGCTTTCCGGCGACTGGGATTGTGCGGGGCAACCTATAGTCGCTGTCATAGCGGCCCCAGCTTTTGACTTTCTCACGGAGGAACTTGCCCATGGCCACCCCGTTCTTCGGCTATCACATGCCCAGCTTCACCTTCCCGGGGACCGCCGACGCAGACCTCTTCGAGCATGTCGCCGAGTTGGCGGTGGCGGCGGAGGACGCCGGCTTCGACATGGTCACGGTGATGGATCACTTCTATCAGATCACGGGGGTGGGAATCGAGACCGAGCCCATGCTGGAGTCCTACAGCACCCTGGCGGCGCTGTCGCAGAGGACCAAGAGGGTGCGCCTCAGCGC
>JBOHUH010000119.1:0-5131 GCA_050733915.1 Candidatus Dormibacteria bacterium
GGATCTTCCCGGCCCGCACCAGACGCGCCTGAGTGGGCCCGGGTCCCGCCGCTGAGAAGCGCCGCGGGCCGCCCCACCGCGGTTCAGGTGGCCACACTTAGCCGATGCTTCTCAGCGAGCTGGCGGAGTGTTCCAGCGCGGTGGCCGCCACCAGCTCTCGGAAGGCGAAGACGGCACTGATCTCCACGACGCTGCGGCGGGCCGAGCCCCGGGAGGCACGGATCGCGATCGGCTACCTGGCCGGTGAACCCCGCCAGCGGCGTCTGGGGGTCGCCTGGTCCAGCCTGGCCGGGGAGTGGCCCCAGGCTCCTCAAGCCAGCCTCACCCTCAGCGACGTGGACACGGACCTGGAGGGGATCGAGGGGGTCGCCGGGCCAGGGTCGGCATCGGAGCGGCGGCTGCGGCTGGGTCGGATGATGGCGCGGGCCACCTCCATCGAGCAGCAGTTCCTGCGCCGGCTGATCACCGGGGAGCTGCGTCAAGGCGCGCTGCGGGGGGTGGTTGCGGAAGCGGTCGCCGAAGCAGCCGGGGTCGACCCCCGGGTCCTGCGCCGGGCCGCGATGCTGGCCGGGGACCTGGTCGAGGTCGCCGAGGTGGCCCTCGTCGAGGGAGAGGCGGGGCTGGCCCGCTTCCATCTGCGGGTGGGGTCTCCCCTGCAGCCGATGCTGGCCAAGTCAGCGGTCTCCCTCGACGACGCACTGGGCCGCTTCCGGTCGGCGGCGGTCGAGTGGAAGCTCGACGGGGTGAGGGTGCAGCTGCATCGGGACGGGGACCTGGTGCAGATCTTCACCAGGACTCTGGAGCCGATCACCGAGCGCCTGCCGGAAATAGTCGAGGTGGCCCGCGGGCTGCCGGGCCGGCGCTTCATCCTGGACGGCGAGGTGATCGCCCTGCGGCCGGACGGCCGCCCCCGACCGTTCCAGGAGACCTCGGCTCGGGTGGCCTTTCGGGGCGAACCGGGGGCGCTCAGGTCGAGCGTCCCACTCAGCCCTTTCTTCTTCGACATCCTCCACCTCGATGGCGAGGACCTGATCGACCTGCCTCTGCGGCGCCGCGTCGAGCTCGGGGCCAGGCTGCTCCCCGCCACGGTGAGCGTCCCCCGACTCCTCGACGCCGTCCCCGAGTCCGCCGCGGCTTTCCTGGCGGATGCCCTGTCCCGGGGCCACGAGGGGGTGATGGTCAAGGCCCTCGACTCTCCCTACGAGGCGGGCCGGCGGGGGGAGGGTTGGATCAAGGTCAAGCCCCACCACACCCTGGACCTGGTGGTGCTGGCGGCCGAGTGGGGCCACGGTCGGCGCCAAGGCCTGCTCTCCAACCTGCACCTCGGCGCCCGCGGCGCCGAAGGTGACTTCGTGATGCTGGGCAAGACCTTCAAGGGCCTCAGCGACGAGATGCTCCGCTGGCAGACTGGGGCCCTGCTGGAGCGGGAGGTGAGACGGCGCGGAATCACCGTGGTGGTGCGCCCGGAGCTGGTGGTGGAGGTCGCTTTCGACGGGGTCCAGACCTCGCCCAGGTACCCCGGAGGGCTGGCCCTGCGCTTTGCCCGGGTGCTCCGCTACCGCGACGACAAGGGGGCGGAGGACGTCGACACCATCGAGACGGTGCGGGAACTGAAGCCGCGATGACCACTCTGCAGGCCGACCGGGAGCGCGAGGGGGGTCCGGTCCGGCTGATCCCCTGGGGGGTTGACGACCTGCCCCTGCTGGAGCTGCTGGTGGGTGACCCGACGATGATGGCCCACCTGGGCGGCCCCGAGGCGCTGTCGCGGATCGCCGAGCGCCAGCGCCGCTACCAGAGGGCCGGCTCCCGGCAGTTCAAGATCCTCTTCGGCCACCGCGGCGAGGGGGTGGGTTGGGTCGGCTACTGGGAGCGGAGCTGGGGCGGCGAGCAGGTGTACGAGATGGGCTGGGCGGTGGTACCGGCCTTCCAAGGTCGGGGGATCGCCAGCAAGGCCGCCGCCCAGGTGGTGGCCCGTGCCCGCCTCGAGGGTCGGCGCATCGCCATCCACGCCTTTCCAGCGGTCGAGAACCTCGCCTCCAACGCGGTCTGCCGCCGACTGGGATTCACCCTGGTGGGCCAGCCCGCCTTGGAGTACCCGATCGGGAATCTCATGACCTGCAACGACTGGAGGCTCGCGGCCCGGCCCGGAGAGCTTGACAGCTCTCGCTGAGCGGCCAATCGTGGGCAGGGTGGATCCGGCCCAAGCCCTCACCAGGATCGCCTACCTCTTGGAGACTCAGAACGCCGACCCCTTCCGGGCGAGGGCCTTCCGTCGGGCCGCCCGGGTGGTCGCGCAAACGCCGACGGCGCGAATCCGGGAGCTGAGCCGCAGCGGAAAGCTGACCTCGCTGCCCCAGGTCGGCGAGACCACCGCCCGGGTGGTTGCCGAGACCCTGGAGCAGGGCGAGCCGCAGTACCTGCGGGCGCTCGAGGACGGGGCCCCCCAACCGTTGCAGGGGCGGGCCGCCGCCATCCGCGGCCAGCTTCGCGGGGACTGCCACACCCACTCGGACTGGTCCGACGGGGGCAGTCCGATCGAGGAGATGGCCGCGGCCGCGATCGCGCTGGGGCACCAATACCTGGTCCTTACCGATCACAGCCCGCGGCTGACCGTGGCGCGGGGGCTCAGTCCGGAGCGGCTCCGGCGCCAGCTCCAGGAGGTCGCCGGGATCAATCGGCGGCTGCGGCCGTTTCAGATCCTCACCGGGATCGAGGTCGACATCCTCGACGACGGCGGGCTGGACCAGGAGGAGGAGCTGCTGGGAGAGCTTGACCTAGTAGTCGCCAGTCTCCACTCCAAGCTGCGGATGGAGTCGCCCGAGATGACCGCGCGGATGGTCGCCGCGGTCAGCAATCCCAACACCGACGTGCTCGGCCACTGCACCGGCCGGCTGCTCCAGGGCCGGGAGCGACCGCCGTCCACATTCGACCCTGAGGCGGTGTTCCAGGCCTGTGCCGGTTCGGGCACCGCAGTCGAGGTGAACTCCCGCCCGGAGCGCCAGGACCCGCCTCCTGAGCTGCTGCGGCTGGCGGTGGCCAGCGGCTGTCTGCTCTCGATCGACACCGACGCCCACGCCCCGGGGCAGCTGGAGTGGCTCGGCCAGGGCTGCCAGCAGGCGGCCCTGGCCGAGGTCCCCGATGGCCGGGTGATCAACGCCTGGCCGGCGTCCCAGCTCCTGGGCTGGTCTCGCTCCAAGGTGGCCGGCTGAGCCCTGGCGGCGCCGCTCAGCCGGGAGGTCTGGTCCGGTCTGGCGCCTCCGCGAAGATCTGGGTGAGCTCGATCGGGACGGTGACCTCGAGCTGGCCGTAGGTGCAGGAGCTGGGGTCGCGGTCGGGGCGCCAGCGCAGGAAGGTGGTGGCATGGCGGAAGCGATCTCCCTGGAGGTGGTCGAAGGCCACCTCGCAGACCAGCTCCGGCCGGAGTGCCTCGAAGGAGAGATCCTCCTTGGCGCTCCAGCGGCTGGGAGTGCCCGGGCGACGGCCCGCCGCGACCGGACCGTCGCCGACCAGCCAGGGATGTTGTGCGTCTGGCGGCGGTCGGTGGGGCTGCAGCTCCTCCAACAGTTGGCGGCGACGCTGGGCGTTGAAGGAGGCGGCCACCCCGACGTGCTGCAGGGTGCCCTGGTCGTCGTAGAGACCGAGCAGCAGCGAGCCCACCCCGGCCCCGTCGGCGTGGCGGCGGAAGGCACCCACCACGCAGTCGGCGGTGCGCTGGTGCTTGACCTTGAGCATCACCCGCTGGTTCTCCCGGTAGGGCAGGTCCTCCAGCTTGGCGACCACCCCGTCCAGCCCCGCTCCCTCGAAGCGCTGGAACCAGTCCCGCGCCCGGTTCGGGTCCCTCGTGGCGGGGGTGAGGTGAACCGAGGCAGCGACGGTGCCATCGAGGGCGGACTCCAGGAGCTGACGCCGCTCCAAAAAGGGCGCGCCGCGCAGGTCCCGATCACCGAGCGCGAGCAGGTCGAAGGCGACAAAAGATGCCGGTGTCAGTGCGGCGAGCCGCTCGATCCGCGATCCCGCGGGATGGATCCGCTGCAGCAGGGCCTCGAAGTCGAGGCCGGAGGGGCCGGCGATGACCACTTCGCCGTCGACCACGCAGCGCTCGGGCAGCGCCCGCCGCAGCGGGTCCATGAGCTCGGGGAAGTAGCGGGTCAGGCTGCGCTGGTTGCGACTCGCCAGCTCCAGTGAGTTGCCGTCCCGGAAGACGATGCCGCGGAATCCGTCCCACTTGGGCTCGTAGATGAGCTGTTCGCCGAGCGGCAGCTCGCGGGCCAGCTTGGCCAGCATAGGCGCCACCGGCGGGTCGAAGGGCAGCATGGTCGGGCTCAGAGGTTACTACGCGCGCACTCAGACGACGGGCTGTGGGAGATCTCTGGTCCCGCCTCGGTCCGTCGCCAGTGCCAGAGTGACGACCCGCTACGCTGCCGGAGCCATGCCCTACGCGGTCCGAGTCCTCCTCGCGGCCCTGCTGATCCTGGGCGGTTCGGTTTGGACCGGCGGCCTGGTGACGGTGGTGGTGGTGTCGCTGGTGACCCGGCGCACTCTTGCCCCGCCCGACCGCGTCGCCTTCTTTCGCGCACTGGGGCGGAGCTTTGGAGTGGTGTCGGAAGTCGCCCTGCTCCTGGCCCTGGTTTCTGGTGGCCTCCTACTTCATCAGCGACCCTGGACCGCCACCGTCTCTGCGACGGTGGCTATCGCCGCCTGCCTTTTGGCCACCACCGTGATCGGGGTGCTCCAGGCCCGCCGCATGACCCGGCTTCGCCAAGCCGTCCTGCGGGCACCCGTCCAAGACGCGTCCGCCTCGGGGCTCAGTGGTGGGGCGCGGCTCGCGAGGGTCCTGCGCCTGCTGATCGCCCTGCTGACCTTGGCCCTGGTGGGGTTGACGGCGGCTCTCGTGGTCTGATCCGGGACCGGTGTGGCCGAAAGGAGCCGGTGCTGCAGCTGACGGCGTTCGCGCCCTGGATGCAGGGAACCCTCGTCCACCTCACTCCCTTCTGGGAGGTCGATGCGGTTGGTCTGCGCGACTCCGATCCGCCCTAGGTGGGCGCCTGCTGCTCGGTGCCGGCGCGTCGCCGGCGCTGGCCGTGGCGGATCACCCGGGCTTGCTTGAGCTCGTAGTGGCCGCGGGCGTAGA
>JBOHUH010000120.1:0-4078 GCA_050733915.1 Candidatus Dormibacteria bacterium
GATCGGCCCCCACCCGGGGCGGCGGCTCAGCCATTCCCAATTCGAGCTCCCAAGGATGCAGGCAGGTGCGTCGCAGGAGCCATCAGCCACGGTGGCGGTTTCAGGCGAACTCCATCGCCGGGCGCAAGTCTAACTCAGCCTCTCGGGACCGACCGCGTGGCG
Organism: Candidatus Dormibacteria bacterium; assembly: GCA_050733915.1. Lineage (GTDB taxonomy): Bacteria > Chloroflexota > Dormibacteria > Aeolococcales > Bog-877 > Bog-877. Next base: position 163 of record JBOHUH010000120.1, read on the forward strand.
GAGCGCCCGCCTCCGGCAGATGGCCCGAAGCTCGGATTCTGCTCGCCTCGCCGGCGCTGGGAGATCGGACTCCGGTCCCTGGGGCAACAGGCGGGCGGCAGGCGCCGCCGCGGGCGCGCGGGCGCACGCTGGCTCCGGGCCGGCCTTGGGAACCAAACTCGGACCACTCGCGTCCTGAGTTCCAAGATGCGCAAGCTGCGCCCAACTCTCGCACTGATCCGCCGCCGGCCACTGGCGGTGGCAGGTCTGGTCGGCGCCGCGGTCCTCTGGGCCATGGGCGCAACCACGGGTGTGCAGGCGGGGACCCTGCCTCTGCCCCCGTATCAGGTGCTGCTCGGGGACGCGTCCTCGGGGCAGCTCACCGTGGTCGGCGGCAACACCATGATCCCCATTCCGGCCCCGGTGCCTGGCGGGATCAGTAGCCTAACCCTGAGCCCCGATGGCCAAACCGTGTACGTCACCTTCCAGAGTGGGTATCTGGCTCGGCTGCAGTTGCTCACCGACTCTTACGTGGGCAGTCCTCTGGCCCTCGGATCCGGCACCCGGCCGGTGGCGGCGGTGGTGACCGGGGACGGCCAGGACGTCTGGGTGGCCCTGGCGGGCGCCCCGGCGGTGGTCGAGGTGGCGACCACCACCATGACCTTGGTTGATCACCCGATCCCGCTGTCCGGCGCGACCAACCTGGCTCTCGCCGCCGACGCGGGCACCCTCTTCGTCGACGGCGGACCCGGTTCCAAGGTCATCAGCGTCGTCGATACGGCCTCCGGCCAGGTGAGCACCTATCCGGCGCCCGCCCCGGGGCCCCTGGCGCTCTCCCCCGACCAGGGCCGTCTCTACGTTCTCTCGGAGAGCCCCACATCGGGGGAGGTGTTGGTCCTCGATCCGGCCATCGGCCATCCCTTGGTGCCAGCGGTGGCCCTCAACCTGCCAAGCCCGCCACAGCTGATGGAGCTCGCCCCCGACGGACAAAACCTCTACCTCGGCGGTGGCTCGGCCCAACTCACCAGCCTTGACACCTCGACCTGGGCGCAAGCCGAGCTGGGGACGGCCCTGCCGCCGGGGCTCGATGTCGGCCCCAGCGCGCTGGGGCTCAGCCCAGATGGCGCCTCTGCCTCTCTGGACGTTGCGGCCACCGCCGCCGCCTCAACCGGATTCCTCACCACTGTGCCGCTGGAGGACCCGGCCGCGGCGACCCTCAGTGCCAACGCCACCGCGGATCCCGGGGCGTTGGTGGTTGCGGCATCGGGGGCGGTCCCGCCCGTGGGCCCGGTGGCCTCCCCCCAGACTACGGCCCCTCCTGAATGCATGTTCGGCCCGATCGACTTGTTCCCGGGGACCGCGCCGACGTGTCCCGACACCTGTCCTTCCCAAACCAGCGCGCCCGCTGCCAACGTTCCAGGTTTGGCGACCCGGGAACCGATCGTCCCGGCGCCCTCAGCCGGGGCGCCGCCCTCCGCCTCGGCACCGCCTGCAACTCCACTGCCGGCCGCATCACCTTGGGGTACCCCGGACAAGGCGCCGAGCGCTGTCACGGCGGAGGTGGAGTGCCCCGAGACGCTATATGGCGCCGACCGGGCGCCCGCGGCCGCGCGGGCGGCTGCCACCGCACCGGCTATTCCCGTTGGTTCAGGATGGCCAGTACTGCTGCTGGTTCCTGGGATCGGGCTCTTTCTGGGCCTGTTTGGGGCCTTGGCACGACGCCGACTTCACTTTTGGGGGAACGGCTGAGACGCGGTTGGCCCTGGGGCCTCTGGCCAACCTGGCCGTAAAAGGGGACCCGCCCGCCCGCCACCGCCGCCCGGATGGGCGTGGCTGGCGAGAGCGATCCGGCGACCCTGGGCGTGACCCACCACTTGCCGGGGTGGTCGACTCACGCCCCGCGGATCAGACTCCACGGGTTGAACCGCAGAGGAGCTGCCGTGGGTGGGGCGGCCGACTCGAGTTGGGCTCTTGCCCTGACGGCGGCCACGCTCGGGGTCGCCCTCGCCCTCAGCGCATGTGGTCCGGGCGCCGGGCCGTCCAGGCCACGGACGAGTGTGCCCCCGACGGTCCAGAGCCCCACTGCCCCAAGTCCGACGCCGGCCGAGGCCGCCCGTTGGCCGGAGTACCACGGGGGCCCGGGCCGGAGCGGCAGCTCACCGTCCACCCCCGCCCTCGGCACTCGGGCGGTCGCCTGGAGGGCGTCGCTGGACGGCCCGGTCTGGGCCGAGCCGCTGGTGGTAGCTGGCCGGGTGATCGTGGCCACCGAGAACGACAGCCTCTACGCCCTCAACCCGGCCGATGGGGCCGTCGTCTGGCGAGACCACGTGGGTACCCCGGTGCCGGAGTCGGCGCTCCCATGCGGAGATGTCTTCCCCCTGGGGATGACCGGGACCCCAGCCTACGATCCCGCCACGAACTCCATCTTCGTGGTCGCGGAGGAGACCGGGGCGGAGCACGTGCTCTACGCCTTCGACGCCAGCACCGGCCAGGTGCGCTGGTCTCGGCGGGCCGACATCGAGGACCCGTCGGAGCACCCCTTCGATGTGCAGCAGCGCACCGCCCTTACGATCGCGGGTGGTTACGTGTACTTCGGGTACGGCGGACTTGACGGCGACTGCGGACAGTACCGCGGCGCCGTGATCGGGGTCCCCACCAGCGGGCGGGGTCCGACCGTGGACTACGTCCTGCCCACCAGCCGTGAGGGGGCGGTCTGGGCCACGCCCGGGCCGGTGGTTGACGGTCAGGGCGACCTCTTTGTCTCCACTGGCAACGGCGCCGCCGAGTCCGGCAGCTGGGATCACACGGACTCGGTCCTCGAGCTGAGCCAGAGCCTGCACCTGCTGGGCGGCTTCGCCCCCTCCCGCTGGGCCTACGACAACGCCCACGACCTGGATCTCGGGTCGGTGGGCCCGACCCTGCTCCCCAACGGCCTGGTCTTCATCGCTGGCAAGAGTGGCCTGGGTTACGTGCTCCGCGGGGGCGACCTCGGAGGCGTGGGGGGCCAGCTTGCCAGCGGAGCTGTCTGCGACGGCCAGATGGCCTTCGGCGGCACGGCCTTCAACGGCGACACCGTTTACCTGCCATGTGCGAACGGCCTGGAGGCGATCAGCGTCGCCCGCGACGGCAGGTTCAGCGAGCGCTGGCAGGCACCCGCCGCGGCGGACGGGCCCCCGGTCCTTGGCGGTGGCAGTGTCTTCTCAGTTGCCACCAGCGACGGCACCCTCTTGGCGCTGCGCGCCGCCACCGGCAGCGTGCAGGCGCGCATCGGGGTGGGGGCGGTGGAGCACTTCTGTACCCCGGCTGTGGATGGAAGTCTGCTTCTTGTCCCTACTGACTCCGGCGTGACCGCGGTGAGCGGGGCCTGAGGCGGGAACGCCCCTGGTCAGTCCCGGCTCCGCCGCCAGCGCATCCAGCTCCAACACCACCGACCCAGCGAGTCGGCGAACGGCGGGACCCCGAACTTCGGCACTGGCTGCAGCCGCCAGACAACGGCGCCATCCGCTTGGCCGGAACCGGACCGATCACGCGCGCCAGGGTGGGACCAGTCGGAGCCAGGGGTGCCCAATACGAGGGCGTGCCCATCGCCGATGTCTCCAAGGCCATCCTCCTCGAGCACCAGCCTTCCCGCACCCGAGCGGCACCCGCGACCTTGGCCAGCCGGTGCGGAGGGGGTAGCCTGTCGGGGTGTCTTCGGCAACCTGGCTGTCTGCGCCGAACCTCGCCCCGCACCACCTCGGCGGCGGAGCGCACAAACACCGCTGGCGAGGCTCCTCGTCGGCTCGCTCGCGGCGGAACTCTAGCCGAACCGGCACCTTCGACGCCGCCAACCGTGAGGTCGTCGACTTCCGGTGCAACGGCGCCAGAATCTGGCCGACCGACGTGGCCTCGATCGTCAAGCCCGACCTCGGGATCCCTGAGGTCGGAGTGAGCGCTC
>JBOHUH010000121.1:0-6915 GCA_050733915.1 Candidatus Dormibacteria bacterium
ACCACTGCGGCGGTGGCGGCCACCAAGCAGGTGGAGGAGCAGCGGGAGGCGGCGCTGGCCAAGGTGTCGGTCCCGGTGGGCGGCTGAGGCTTGGCTCCCAGCAGCATCGTCACCAAGGGCGGGGACCGGGGGGAGACCAGCCTCCTCTACGGCGGGCGGGTGGCCAAGGATGACCCCCGCACCGAGGCCTACGGGGCCCTCGACGAGGCGATCTCCGCCCTGGGTCTGGCCCGCGCCCTCTGCACTGGCTCCGCGGTGCAGGAGCGGGTGCTGGAGCTCCAGAGAGAGTGCTTCACGGTGGGGGCGGAGCTGGCCACCGCCAAGGGGGAGCGCTCCAAGCTGAGGGCTCACTTCCCCACCCTGGAGGCGGAGGCGGTGGACGCCCTCGAAGCCGAGGTGCACCAGTTGGAGCAGACCGTGGGCCTACCGGACGGGTTCGTCATCCCTGGTGGCAGCCCGGGGGCGGCGGCCCTGGACCTGGGCCGCACCCTGATCCGCCGCGTTGAGCGCCGGGCGGTGAGCCTGCAGCGGACCGGTGAGCTGGACAACCCCGAGGTGCTCCGCTATCTCAACCGGCTCTCCGATCTCCTCTTCATGCTGGCCCGCCAGGAGGAGGCGGGCCGGACGGTTCCCAAGTAGGAAGCTCCACATGGCGGCTCCGGACGCCCCGCCATTCCGCCACGTCCTGCGGCGGCGCTGCCAGATCGGCGGACGTGTGCAGATGGTCGGCTTCCGGATGTTCGCCGTCGACCACGCCCTGCGACTGCGATTGAGGGGCTGGGTGCGCAACCTGCCCCAGGGAGACGTCGAGGTTGTGGTCGAAGGTCGGGAGCCGGAGCTGAAGGAGTTCCTGAGGCTGCTCCACTCGGGGCCTCCAGCTGCGTCGGTAACCAGTTTCGTGGTCGCGGACGAGACCAGCGGGTCAAAACTGGAGGCGTTCCGAGTGGTTGATTGAGCCGGCTGCACCAGCGGAAGAGCCCAGATTGGGTGAGCTCGGTTTCACGATCCGCAGATCAACCCACCAGGGCAGGTGTGCACCGAGGGTGGTCATCTCGAAAACGAGGATTAACCAACCGTGGAGGCGACTCGCTCCAGGTTCTGGATGCCGGACCCCGGCGCGGCTCGGCAGCTGTGGGGCGGGGCTGTCTCACCCGACCCGCCAGCCACTGGTCTCGGCCCACGCCCTGGCCCGGGTCATCCCGTCCAGGATGTAGGAGCTCTTGGCGTCGGTGTAGGCGAGCCGGTCCTTGCCCCATAGTCGGGCCATCTCCCGCTTGAGGGCGCCGTAGCGGCGGCGCTCGCTGGGCTCGACGCGGAGATAGTCGCGGAAGAGCAGATGGTCCCGCTCCCACTCGCTGGCGACTTGGCAGACGTGGATCTGCACCGCCCGGGGGTCTTCGGGGGGAGGGCAGAAGTAGCGGTGGAGGCCGTCACGGGTCGCCAGAGGCACTCGGATGCAGCCCAGTTGTGGCACGTAGGCGGCCTCGTCGTCGAGCCGGTGCACACTGACCTGGATATCGATCACCGGCTTGGCCGCGAGTCCAGGGACCGCGGTCGACCCCACGTGCTCCACCCTGATCGCGGTGTCGCCGAGGACGTCGAGTACCCGTGCCCGCCAGCCCTGGTAGCGCCCGGGCCAGTTGCGGTCGTAGGGGAGGATCACCACCGGCTCCCGGACGCGGCGCGCCGTCGAGCCGCGGCTGTAGCCTGGCCACTGCTGGCGCAGGACCCGCTCCGCCAGCCTGTCGCGGAAGGGCTGCGGCAGGTCTGCCACGGAAACCCCGCGGGAGCAGGCCTCGAGCTGGTAGAGGTCGATCAGGGTGACCCGCTTGCCCCATCGGGCGTACAGCATGGTCCAGAGCTCCCAGGGGACGGGCTCACCGGCTCTCCCGCGCCAGTCCGACCGGCCCAAGTGAGCCAGCTGGGATCGCAGTTCGTCGGTCAGCTCGGGGCGGCGGCGCGGATTAGCCTGCAGCCCCGACCGCTGGTCCACCGCGCGATGGTAGCGAGCACCGCCACTGGTAGCGCTCTTATTTGTGTCACCGCGGGTCACTCACGCGAACCGGGGCCGAGGGGCTGGCTCGAGGGTCAGGCGGCCAGGCCGCCGTCCACCACCAGCACCTCACCGGTGATGAAAGAGGCTGCCGGGCTGCAGAGGAAGGCCACTGCCGCGGCGATCTCGGCAGCCTCTCCCTGGCGCCGCAGTGGGGTCAGCCGGACCAGCTCGGCGAGCATCTCCTCGTTGATCGAAGAGGCGGTCAGCTCGGTGTGCACGTACCCCGGCGCCACCGCGTTGCAGGTGATGTTGCGCGAGCCCAGCTCCTTGGCCAGCGACTTCGTGAGGCCCACCAGCCCCGCCTTGGCGGCGGCATAGTTGGCCTGGCCGGGGTTGCCCCCCAGGCCGACGATCGAGCTGATGTTGACGATCCGCCCCCAGCGGGCCCGGAGCATCTGGGGGACCGCCGCCTTGCTGACGTGGAAGGCGGCCGAGAGGTCGGTCCGGAGCACCTCGTCCCAGTCGGTGGTGCTCATGCGCAGGAGGAGGCGGTCGCGGAGGGTGCCGGCATTGTTGACCACGATGTCAAAGGGGCCGGTCTCGCGCACCAGCCGCGCCGCCTGCTCGGGGTCTCCCACGTCGGCTTGGAAGGTTGTCGCCTGGGGAAGGTCGGCGGCGGTGAGCTCGGCGGCGGCCCGGTCGGCGCGGTAGTTGATCACCGTCCGAGCGCCCATCTGGCTCAGCTCCCGGGAGATGGCGGCCCCGATGCCCTTGCCGCCGCCGGTGACCAGAGCGCTGCGCCCGGAGAGGTCGAGATCCACCTACTCGGCGCCGTCCACCAAGAGCTCGTCGGCGTTCCAGGTGACTACCCCCACCATGTGCTTGGCGGCCAGGCTGGCCAGCACCCGTCCCGGTCCGAGCTCCACCACGGTCCCCACCTTGAGGGCCTGGATCGAGGCCATGGTCCTCGCCCAGTGCACCGGATGGAGTAGGTGGCCACTGAGCTCCGCCCGCAGTGAGCGCACCGACTTGATCGAGAGCCCGGTGCCGTTGCCGATCAGGGGGATCCGGGGCGCCCGCAGCGGTAGGGCCCGGACCACCTCGCTGAGCTTGGAGGATGCCCGCTCCATCAGGGGGGAGTGGGCCGCCAGGGGGACCTCCAGAAGCAGCACCCTCCGGGCGCGCGCCTCGGTGGCGAGCCGCTGAGCCAGGGCGACCGCCGGTGCCTCGCCGCTGAGGATGAACTGGTCGGGGGCGTTGAGGTTGGCCAGCCAGATCCCCCCGGCGGCGCTGGCGGTCACTCGGATTCGCTCCACCTCGTCCTCGGCCAGCCCCACGATCGCCAACATCTGCCCCGGAGTCGTGACGGCCGCGTCGGCCATCAGCCGGCCCCGCTCCCGCACCAGTAGCAGCGCCTCCTCCCAGGAGACCGCCTCAGCCGCGGCACAGGCGGTGATCTCGCCCATGCTGTGCCCGGCGACGACCTCCACCCCTTCCAGGCCGAAGCGCTCCCGGTAGGCCTCGAAGGCGGACCAGCACACCGCCATCAGGCAGGGCTGGAGGTTCTCGGTGCGGCGCAGCTCCTGGTCCGGGCCTTCGAAGCAGAGCCGGCGCACCGGCATCTCCAGGATGTCCTGGGCCCGGGTCATGATCCTGTCCGCCGCAGAGGAGATCGCCGCCAGCTGGCGTCCCATCCCGGCTCGCTGCACCCCCTGGCCGGGGAAGAGCAGCCCCACCGGGGAGGTCACCGCGATCGGCGACGTACCTAGGGCGCCGGGGCTGGAGCTCATGGCGCGGCCGGGTGGGAGTTGGCCAGCAGGAAGGCCCAGAGGTCACCCACCTTCTTCATGCCCTCCAGTTCCTCCTCGGGCAGGGAGACCCGGTAACGGTCCTCGACGGCCATGATCAGTTCGACGATGTCGAGCGAGTCGGCGGCGAGGTCCTGGGCCAGGCTGACATCCATCTGCACCCGCTCCGCGTCCACCCCCAGGATCTCGCCGGCCAGCTGCTGCAGGTCGGCGAAGCTTAGGCCGCTCTCTCCTCCGGAATCGGGAAACGCTTGGCTCACGGGTCGGCCTCCTGGGGCGGGCTAGGCCGCGACTCGGCCCAGCGCCAGGCACGCGTTGTGCCCGCCGAAGCCGAACGAATTCGAGAGGGCCACGTCCACCTGGGCGGGCCGCGCCCGGTTGGGCACGAAGTCGAGGTCACACTCGGGGTCGGGGGCGTCCAGGTTGATGGTGGGTGGCACCATCCCCTTGGCGATGGTGAGCACGCAAGCCGCAGCCTCCAGAGCTCCTGCGGCACCCAGCAAATGCCCGCTCATCGACTTGGTCGAGCTGATCGGGATCTCTCGCGCCCGCTCGCCCAGGGCCTGCTTGATGGCCAGGGTCTCGGCGCGGTCGCCCAGCAGGGTCGAGGTGCCGTGGGCGTTGACGTAGTCGACGTCCTCGGCGGCGATTCCGGCCCGGCGCATCACCTTGAGCATGGCCCGGGTGGCACCCTGGCCCTCGGGATCGGGGGCAGTGAAGTGGTGCATGTCGGCGGTGGAGCCACAGCCGAGCAGCTCGGCCCAGATACGCGCCCCTCGGGCCCGCGCGTGCTCCAGCTCCTCCAAGACCATGATCACGGCACCCTCGCCCATGATGAATCCATCCCGACCCAGATCGAAGGGGCGGGAGGAGGCGCCGGGGTCGTGGTTGCGCCGGCTCATCGCCCCCAGTTGACAGAAGGCGCCCATCACCAGGGGGGTTATGGCAGCCTCGGCCCCGCCCGCCAGCATCGCCACCGCATCCCCCCGGCGGATCACCTCGGCGGCGTCGCCCAGGGCGTGGCCTCCCGAGGCGCAGGCGCTGACCACCGCGTAGTTGGGACCGCCGCAGCGGAGCTCGATGGCGATCAGCCCGGAGGCGATGTCGGTGATCATCATCGGGACCATGAAGGGGCTGATCCGGCTGATGCCGCGGTCGATCAGCACCTGGTGGCCAGCCTCAATCTCCTCCATGCCCCCGGCGCCCGAGCTCACCACCACCCCCACGTCATCGGGTTCCATCGCCTCAGGATGGAGCCCGGAGTCGGCCAGGGCCATCCGGGCCGCGGCCAGTCCCAGCCGGCAGTAGCGGGCCACGTGGCGGGCGGTCTTGCGGTCCATGTAGAGCTCGGGCTGGAAGTCGTGGACCTCGGCCGCGATCCGAGTTGGATAGTCGGAGGCGTCGAACTGGGTGATGGCGCCGATCCCCGACCGGCCCTGCACCAGGCTCTCCCAGACCTGGTCGATCCCGGTGCCGAGAGGGGTGACCATGCCCATGCCGGTGACCGCCACCCGCAACCGCGCCGGACCGTTGCCGCTCACTACCTGCCATCTTACGGACAAATTGTGGGGAGACGCATCGGCCCTGGAGAATAAGTGCCTTGCCGAGTTCATGGACATTTTGTCCAAACCAGACGGCTCACGGTGGCTAGAGCAGACCCGCGGCCCCGCCTCGAGGGATGGGATTATGAGCCGCTGTGCCAAGCGTACCCGGCGGGACGCCCGGGAAGGCGGGGCGCCTCCGCGACCAGGTCATCCTGGGCGACAACCTGGAGGTCCTTCGCCGCCTGCCCGAGGGCAGTGTAGATCTGGTCTACCTCGACCCTCCCTTCGGCACCGGCGGCACCCGGCGGCTTGACTCGATTCGCACCGGCAAGGGCCAGGGCCGGCGGCGTGGCTACGGGGGCCGGGAGTACCGCTATGAGGTGGTCTCGCGGCACAGCTACCCCGACGCCCTCAGCCGGGGTCCGCACCTGGAGTTCCTTCGAGAGCGCCTGCAGGAGGTCCACCGGGTACTGCAGCCCCAGGGGTCGCTGTACCTGCACCTGGACCACCGCAGCGCCCCCGGGGCCCGGCTCCTGCTCGACCAGATCTTCGGCCCGGAGCGCTTCCTCAACGAGATCATCTGGGCCTACGACTACGGGGGCCGGGCCCGCGACCGCTGGGCCCACAAGCACGACAACATCCTCTGGTACGCCAAGTCCGGGCAGTGGACCTTCATTCCCGAGCAGATCGAGCGCATACCCTACCTGGCCCCCTCCCTGGTAGGCCCGGTGAAGGCGGCAAGGGGCAAGCTCCCCACCGACACCTGGTGGCTCACCGTGGTACCCACCTCCGGTGCCGAGCGCACCGGCTACCCCACCCAAAAGCCGCTCGCTCTGCTGGAGCGGATCCTGCGGGCCTCTAGCCGGGAGGGCGACCTGGTGGCTGACTTCTTCTGTGGCAGCGGCACCACCGGGGTGGCTGCCCAGCGGCTGGGTCGGCGCTTTCTCCTGGTGGATGACAACCCGGCCGCGATCGCAATCACCCGGCGGCGGCTGGGTTGGGACCGGGAAGCCGGCTAGCCTCCTGTAGCCCCCGCCAGCTCGGCCACCTCCTGGGACCAGGACCTGAGGTCGAAGAGGGGGTCCTGCAGGCGCTCCACGGAGACCTCGACCCCGGCCACGATCAGGCGGCGGGCCGCAGCCAGGTCGGGAAAACGGTTGACCGCGACGCAACCGCGGAGCCTGCCCTGCTCCAGGCGGAAGACGCTGAAGCGACCGCTGAGGGGGTCGCCGCGGACCACGCCGCGTCGGGCCGAAGGGACCATTCCCGCCAGCTGGATCATGACTCCGTACTGCTCCGTCCAGAAGTAGGGGAGAGGGTCATAGGGGGCGGTCTCGCCGAGCATCGCCTGGGCCGCGTATAGCCCCTGGTGCTGGGCGTTGTCGTAGTGCTCGAGCCGCAACCTGCGGGCCCAGCGCGGGCTCCACCAGGAGGCGATGTCACCGGCGGCCAGGACCTCGGGACTGGCGGTCCGGCAGTGCTCGTCGACCACCACGCCGGGGTCGGTTGCCAGCCCCGCCGTCTCGGCCAGGCCGGAGTTGGGCCGGGCACCGACGCAGATCAGGGC
>JBOHUH010000122.1:0-6252 GCA_050733915.1 Candidatus Dormibacteria bacterium
CGGTGAGCGGGTCGTGAAGCGCCTGGTGCCGCAGCTGGTCCTCCAGCTGGCGGCGCTCGGTGATGTCCCGGCCGGTCACCACCACCGCCCCCACATAGGTGTCGTGGAGCAAGTTGGTGAGGTTGAGTTCGAGGTTGCGCCAGCCCCCGTCGTGGTGCATGATCCGGCACTCCACCCGGCGCCCAGGTTGACGCTGGCTTCGCGTCTCATCGATCGCGCTGAGCACCCGGGCGCGGTCGCTGGGGTGGAGCAGATCGGTGAGGCTGAAGGACCTGGGGTCTTCCACCTGGCGCCCCAGAAGGGACTCCACTGAGGGGCTGAGATAGGTGAAGGCCTGGTCCGCCCCGATCGCCATGATCAGGTCCGATGAATTCTGGACTAGGGAGCGGAAGCGACCCTCGCTGCGGCGCAGGTCGTCGGAGATGGAAGCGCGACTGAGGGCGAGGGCGCACTCGTCGGCGAGGATCTCGAGCACCTCCAGCTGCTCGGGCGCTAGGTCACGGGCGCTGGCGATCGCGAAGCCTCCCTGGGGCTGGCCGGCGTTGAGCAGCGGGAGCAGGTGCAGGTGGCCGAGGCCGGGGGAGATCCCGAGCGCTTCCAGAAGGGGCGCGCGCAGCTCCAGCAGGTCGGGGACCGGTTGGATCCCCAGCAGCTGCTCGACGAGCTCCTGAGGCAGCGCCTCGGCGTCGAGGCGGGTCTGCCGGGAAGGGCTATCCAGGGCACGGTCAGCGGAGATGACTCGGAATTGGAGTTGGTCGAGCAGGGCCAGGGCCACCTGCACCGATCCCGACGTCCCCACCACCTCGGCGGCGACCCGGCGCACCGCCCGGTAGACCGCGGTCGGGCTGGTGGCGGCTAGCAGCTCGGTTCCGGCGCGGCGCAGGGTGCGCTCGCGCCGGGCGGCGCCGTGGCGGCGCGAGATCACCGAGCGCAGCACCTGCATCATCACCGCCGCCATGGCCAGGGCGAGCGAGCCGGCGAAGCCGTGTTCCAAGGAGCCGACAGCGTGGCTGCGACCCGCGACCACCGCCATCGCGCTGAGGTTGGCGGCTACGAAGCCGGCGGCGACCCCGACCGACCCCTCGGGGGTGGCATAGAAGGCCCGGAAGTAGAGCGCGGCGTAGAGCACCGCAGTCGCGCCGTATGAGTCGGAGGCTCCCACCCCCACCACGAAGAGCGCGACGACGGCGAGGGCGTCCTTCCAGAGCGAGAAGTGACCGAGGCGGTACCCGGACAGCAGCCACCAGGCCAGCCACAGAATCCCAGCGAAGGCGCAGAGCCGGAGCGCCGGCTGGGCGTGCGAGAAGGCGGCGATGATCGCCAGTGCCAGCAGCAGGGACACCAGCGCGATCGCGAGCAGGACCCACTGCACGCTGGCGAGCAGGTCGCTGGGCGGCCGCACCCGGTCGCGCCACCGGTCCAGGACCAGTTGGGTCGCTGGCATCGCTCTCCTTCTGAAGCTGAAAAGCCGCAGCCGCCGTTGGCCGCCGCCTACCGACTTTGAGAGAAGAGGCCAATTCGACCTACCACGGGGCGGTGAAGGATGTGCGCGCAAGCCTTGACGCACTGCAACGGCCGCGGGGGAGGTGGAGGCGGTACCGGCGAACGACAGGGAGCGCCACCAGGTGCGCAGACCACCGCCGAGAATGCCGCCGCCAGGAGGCAACCTAGCCCAGCTGCGGCCATCTGCCCCCAATCCGGTTGCCGGCGCGCCGAGCGCAGCACCGGTTGTTGGGCTTGATCGCGGCCGCACCATAATCGGCAGATGCGCTACCTGGAGTTGGAGGGGCACCGCCTCTCGGTGATCGGTCTCGGCTGCTGGCAGTTCGGCGAGCGCCACTGGGGGTACGGCAGCGAGTACTCCGAGGCCGATGCCCTGGCGGTGATCCGGCGCGCACTGGAGCTCGGCGTCACCGTCCTCGACACCGCCGAGCTCTACGGTCGGGGACGCAGTGAACGGCTGGTCGGCGCGGGCCTGCAAGGCTACGAAGGGGAGCGCTTTCTCGCCACCAAGTTCCTGCCGATCCTGCCGACACCCTCGGTGATGACCAGCCACTGCCAGCGCAGCCTGGAGCGCCTCCAGGTGCCGCAGGTCGAGCTTTACCAGATCCACAAGCCCAACCCGGCTGTGCCGCTCCGGGTTCAGATGGAGGGATTGCGCCGAATCCTCGGCCTCGGTCTGAGCCGCTACGCCGGGGTGAGCACCTACTCACTCCGGAGATGGCGGGCTGCGGAGCGCCACCTGGGGGCACCAGTGATCTCCAACCAGGTCCGCTACAACCTCTTGGATCGAGGCCCGGAGTCCGACCTCATCCCCTACGCCCAGCGCCGGCGCCGGTTGGTGATCGCCTACAGCCCGCTGGCGCAGGGGCTGCTCAGCGGGCGCTATCGCGCCGGCCTCGCCCCTCCGGGGCTACGCCGTGCCAACCCCCTCTTCACCGACGCCGGGCTTGATGCGGCACAACCCCTGCTGGAGACCCTGCGCCAGGTCGCCGATGCCCATCGCTGCCCTCCCTCCCAAGTGGCCCTCGCCTATCTGATCGCGCAGCCTCAGGTGATCGTGATCCCCGGAGCCAAGTCGCTCGCCCAACTGGAGTCCAACGTGGCCGCGGCGGAGCTCAGGCTCGGCCAGGATGAGCTGGGGGCGCTGCGCCAGAGCTCGGACCGCTTCCGCCAGTCGCGGGTGCGGACGGCGTTGCAGCTGGCCGCGAGGCTGGTGCACTCGCGAAGCGCCCCGAATCGAGCCTAGCCGGGGCGCTGGCCCCCCGTCTCGGGCTCACCCAGGGCCCAGCGCTCCAGGCGCCGCCGAGCCAGCACCACGCCGACCAGGACCGCGGCCACGATCGCGATCCCGGCGCCTATCCCCACCCAGCCCACCGCCCCCCCGAAGCGGTGGTAGGCCCGCCCCAGCTCGAAGCCCACGATCCCGTAGAGGGCTGCCCAGACCGCTCCGCCCAGAGCGTTGAAGATCAGGAAGTGGCGGTAAGGCATCTCGGCGGCCCCCGCCACCAGCGCCCCAAAGGTGCGCAGCACCGCGATGAAGCGGGCCACGAACACCGCCAGCCGGCCTCGCCGAGCGAAGAAGCGGTGCAGCAGGGCGAGCCGGGAGGGTGTCAGCCGGACCCACTTGCCGAAGCGCGCCAGCAACTCGTGGCCGGCATACCTTCCCACCCCGTAGCCCACATTGTCGCCGAGGATGGCACCGGCGGCGGCCGCGGCGATCACCCCTAGGATGCTGAGCCGCCCGGTGTTGGCGGCATAGGCGGCGGCCAGCAGCAGCATGGTCTCCCCGGGAAACGGGATCCCGGTGCTCTCCACCAGCGGTGCGGCGAAGACCGCGGCGTAGCCGTAGGAGTGGAGCAGGTGGCTGGGGTTGAGGTCGGGCGACACCTCAGGAGGTTGGCCCGACGGGCAGCTGAGGCTGGCCGGCTGGATGACCAGCTGGGGGGGCTAGCGCCAGCCGCGAGCAGGGCAGCCCCAAGTCCAGGTTCTCCGCCATCTGGAGTCCACCGACCACCGCGTAATTGGACCGGTCGTTATTGAAGAGAAAGTTGATTTTCTCCGCCTCGCCCCCCAGGCGCCGGATCGGCGGCTCCCACCCCCGAAGCTCCTCATCGCGGTAGATGTAGTTGCAGCGATCTGCGGAGACCGCGCCTCGCGCGTCCAGGGCGTCCCGGTTGCGGCCGGGGAAGCGCAGCGTTATGAGACGCCGGTCGCTGACCGAGATGGCGGGCCGGGCGCTGGGGCGCAGGCCCTCGGGGTAGAACCCCTGGTGGTCACTCCAGTTGCAGGTGCCGACCAGGATCCGCGCCTCCACCGGCCCATGCTCGCAGGTCTCGGGCAAGGTGGCCTGCATCCGCAACGGACTACGATGGTCCGCGGGCGGCCCGGGGTAGCGCGGCAAGTGGGAGGAGACCTTGACGGAGCAGGGTTCCGTCGACCTGAACCTGGTGGCCTCGACGGTCAACGGGTCGGGGAGTCAGTCGGCCAACCTGGTGCTGACCAGGGCGGTCTTTGCCATGGGGATCCCGGTGGCGCCGAAGAACCTCTTCCCCTCGAACATCGAGGGGCTGCCCACCTGGTTCTACCTGCGGGCCAATTCCCGCGGATACCGCGCCGGGCGCCGCCGCGCCGACCTCCTGGTGGCGCTGGATCGCGCCACCTTCAGCGCCGACCTGGGCCGCCTTGAGCCGGGCGGGGTGCTGGTCTATGAGGAAGCGTTTGGAGAGCCAGAGCTTGAGGCGGGCGCGGCAGCCCATCTCTACCCCGTGCCGTTCGCCAAGCTGGCAAAGGCCGCGGTCCCTGATCCCGATCTCCGCAAGTACCTGACCAACATCATCTACGTGGGGGTGGTGGCGGAGATCCTGGGGATCCCGGACAGCGCCCTGGAGGAGGCGCTGCGGTACCAGTTCCGGAGCAAGCCCAAGGCGATCGCCTCCAACCGCGAGGCGATCGGCCTCGGCCGCGACTACTTCCGCTCCCATCTGAACAAGACCGACGACCTCGCCCTCCGCCCTCAGACACGGGACACGGGAGAGCTGCTCCTGGAGGGGAACCAGACCGCGGCCCTGGGAGCGATCATGGGCGGCTGCACGGTGCTGGCCTGGTACCCCATCACCCCCAGTTCCTCGCTGGCCGAGCACCTGATCGGCCTGGCCGACCGCTACCGCACCGACCCCGAGACCGGGGAGCGCCGGATCGCGGTGATCCAGGCCGAGGACGAGCTGGCCGCGGCGGGAATGGTGCTGGGAGCTGGCTGGGCCGGCGCCCGGGCAATGACCACCACCTCAGGCCCCGGGATCTCCCTGATGGCGGAATTTGTGGGACTCGGCTATTACGCTGAGATCCCCGGGGTCTTCGTCGACATCCAGCGTGTCGGACCCTCCACCGGGCTGCCCACCAGGACCATGCAGGGAGATGTCAGCTTCGCCTACACCCTCTCCCACGGCGACACCCGGCACCCGGTGCTACTGCCGGGCACGGTGCTGGAGTGCTACCAGTTCCTGCAGCAGGCCTTCGATTTGGCGGACCAGCTCCAGACCCCGGTCTTCGTTCTCTCCGATCTGGACCTCGGCATGAACCTCTGGATGAGCGAGCCGCTTCCCTACCCCGATAGAGGCTTCCAGCGGGGCAAGGTCCTGCACCGCAAGGACCTGGAGGGCATGGAGCACTTCGAGCGCTACCGCGACGTCGATGGTGACGGGGTCCCCTGGCGCACCCTGCCCGGGACCGCACATCCCCTCGCGGCCTACTTCACGAGGGGCTCGGGCCACGACGAGGCCGCCCGCTACACCGAGAGCGAGGAGACCTACACCAGGGTGATGGATCGCCTCGCCCGCAAGCTGGACCGCGGGCGGGAGCTGCTCCCCGATCCGCTGCTGGACGGCCACGGCGCGGCGCTGGGAATCCTCGCCTACGGGAGCTCACACCACGCGGTGGTGGAGGCCCGAGACCTCCTGGGCGAGGCGGGCCTCGACACCGACTACCTGCGACTGCGGGCCCTGCCCACCACCGCCGCCGCGGCCGACTTCGTGCGGGAGCACCGCCGGGTCTACGTGGTCGACCAGAACCGCGACGGCCAGATGTACCAGCTGCTCCAGGTCGAACTGGGCCCCGAGCTGGCCGGGCGGCTGCGCTCGGTGCGCCATTACGACGGGCTGCCGCTCTTCGCCGCCGACCTGGTCGAGGCCATCGGGGCAAAGGAGCGGGCGGCGGTAGGCCTCAGTGAGGTGGCAGTCTGATGGCGGTCAGCGTCAAGACCAACCTTCGCGGCCTCGGCCGCGATGCCTACAAGGGACTGGCCACCACCCTGTGCGCCGGCTGCGGCCACAACTCGATAACCAATCACATCGTCAAGGCGCTCTACGACCACGGGGTCGACCCCTACCGGCTGGCCAAGATGAGCGGAATCGGCTGCTCCTCCAAGGCGACCGCCTACTTCGTCGAGCGGGCCCACGCCTTCAACGCGGTGCACGGGCGAATGCCCGCGGTGACCACCGGCGCCGCGGTTGCCGACCGGCAGCTGCTCTTCCTCGGGATCAGCGGCGACGGCGACACCGCCAGCATCGGCCTGGGGCAATACTGCCACATGATCCGGCGCAATGTGGACTGCACATACGTCATCGAAGACAACGGCTGCTACGGTTTGACGAAGGGCCAATTCTCGGCGACCGCCGATCGTGGGTCGGTCTTGAAAAAGGGGCAGGTGAACGAGTTTGAAACGATCGACGTCTGCGGGCTGGCTATCGAATT
>JBOHUH010000123.1:0-19872 GCA_050733915.1 Candidatus Dormibacteria bacterium
CTGGGCACCTTCCTGGCCTTCTCAACATATCTCACCTCAATGATGTCCCCGGCCCGGATGCTGGCGGGGATGCTCACCATCGCCCAGCAGGCCCGGGCGGGGATGGAGCGGATCTTTGATCTCCTGGACTCGCGCCCGGCCATCCAGGACGCTCCGCACGCTCGCGAACTCTCGGAAGTGGCCGGCGCGATCGAGTTCCGCGGCGTCAGTTTCGGCTATGCGGAAGGGCCGCAGGTCTTGCGCCACTTTGACCTCGCCATCGCGGCCGGGGAGACCGTGGCCCTGGTGGGCCCTTCCGGGGCCGGCAAATCCACCCTGGCGGCGCTGGTACCACGGTTCTACGACGTCGCGGAGGGTCAGGTGCTGCTCGACGGTCACGACGTCCGCGAGCTCTCGCTGCGCTCTTTGCGGGGCCAGATCGGGGTGGCCTTCGAGGAGAGCTTCCTGTTCTCCGCAACCATCCGGCACAACATCGCGTACGGCAGGCCGGATGCATCCCCAGAGGAGATCGAGGGGGCGGCCCGGCTGGCCCAGGCCCACGACTTCATCACCCAGCTCCCGGGCGGATACGAGACGGTGGTCGGGGAGCGCGGACTGAGCCTCTCCGGCGGTCAGCGGCAGCGGGTGGCCCTGGCGCGCGCGCTGCTGACCGATCCCAAGGTGCTCATCCTCGATGACGCCACCAGCGCCATCGACTCCAAGGTCGAGGAGGCGATCCACCGTGGGCTCCGGCGAGTGATGCGGGGCCGCACCACCCTGCTGGTGGCTCACCGGCAGTCCACCCTCTGGCTGGCCGACCGGATCGTGGTGGTCGATCAGGGGACGCTGGTCGACCAGGGTACCCATCAGGAGCTGATGCAGCGCTGCGCGCTCTACCGAATGCTCCTCGCCGGGCCTGAGGAGGGCCGGGAACTCCTGGCCCAGGGGCTGATCGGGGTCGCTCCGGAGCCGCCTCCCGCCTCTCCCTGGCGCCGTTCCGTTGGCCGCGATCGCGGCGGGGCCGTGGCGGGACGGCCCGCGGTTGCGGCACCCGGCCTGGGCGCGGGCCTCGGCGGTAGCGCCGGGCGCGGCTGGCGGAGCAGCCTGGCCCCGACTCCGGAACTGCTGGCCCGGGTGGCCGCACTGCGCCCGGTGCGAGATCAGGCCCGGGTTGACATCGACGTCGACTCCGCCCCCGACCGGGACTTCTCGTTGTGGCGCTTCGTCAGCGCCTACCGGCGCCCCCTGGGGCTGGGTCTGGTCTTAGTGGTGCTCGACGCCCTGGCCAGCCTGGCGGGCCCCATCCTGATCCAGCGAGGCATCGACCAGGGGGTGGTGGCCGGCTCGGTGGCGGTCATCTTCAGCGCCACCGCCATCTTCTTGGTGATCACCCTCGCCGACCTCCTCGACTCGATCGCCGAGACCTTCATCACCGGGCGCACCGCGGAGCGCCTGATGCTGGCCCTGCGGATCAAGATCTTTGCCCAGCTGCAGCGGCTCTCCATCGACTACTACGAGCGCGAGATGGCGGGCCGAATCATGACCCGGATGACCACCGACGTGGACTCGTTTGAAGCACTCCTGGAGAGCGGCCTGATCACCGCCGTGGTCAGCGTCTGCACCTTCCTCGGGGTCGGAGTGGCACTTTTCGTTATCAACTGGCGGCTGGCCGCGGCCAGCCTGGTGGTGATCGTGCCCCTGGGCTTGGCCACCGCGGTGTTCCGGCGCCGGGCGGCCCGCATCTACGACCGCGCCCGGGAGCGGATCGCGATCGTCAACGCCGACTTCCAAGAAAGCCTCTCCGGCGTCCGCGAGGCCCAGGCGTTCCGTCACGAGCGGCTGAGCCAGGCCGAGTTCCACCGCCTCGGCGGCCGCTACCTCGAGGCCCGCCTCTCCGCGCAGCGGCTGGTCTCGGTCTACTTTCCCTTGGTCCAGTTCCTGGCTGACGCCGCCGACGCGGTGATCCTCGGCCTGGGGGGTTATCTGATCGCCCGGGGACAGCTCACCAGTGGTGCCCTGATCGCCTTCCTGCTCTACATCGACATGTTCTTCTCCCCGATCCAGCAGCTCGCCCAGGTCTTCGACTCCTGGCAGCAGGCGGGCGCCTCCATGCGCCGGATTCGAGAGCTGATGGGGCGCCAGACCCAGACTCCCTCCCCCCTCCGCCCGGCAATAGCCGGAGTCGCCCGGGGCGAGCTGCGCCTGGAGAACGTCTCCTTCGCCTACCCCAGCCGCGACGGCGTCATGCCCGAGGGCGGCCCGACAACCCCAGGGACACGGGCCGCGCTGCGGGGAATCGACCTTCAGATTCCGGCGGGCCAGACAGTCGCCCTGGTGGGCGAGACCGGGGCGGGCAAGTCCACCCTGGCCAAGCTGATCGTGCGTTTCTACGACCCCCAGCAGGGACGGCTGCTGGTGGACGGACGGGATCTGCGCAGCCTCGACCTGGGCGGCTACCGCCGGCGCCTGGGATACGTCCCTCAGGAGCCTTTTCTGTTCTCCGGGAGCATCCGGGACAACATCGCCTACGGCCGACCCGAGGCCACCGACGCCGAGGTCGAGACGGCCGCGCGAGCGGTGGGGGCGGACTACTTCATCAACGAGCTGGCGGGAGCCTACCAGCACCAGCTCTTGGAGCGGGGGCGCTCACTTTCCACCGGCCAGCGCCAGCTGCTGGCGCTGGCCCGGGCCCAGTTGATCGAACCCCAGATCCTGGTCCTCGATGAGGCCACCTCCAACCTGGACTTGGTGACCGAGGCCCGGGTCGGCGCCGCGATGACCCGCCTCGCCAGCGGCAGGACCACCGTCCTGATCGCCCACCGGCTCCAGACCGCCCGGGGTGCCGACCGCATTGTCATCCTCGCCGAGGGCAGGATCGTGGAGGACGGCAGCCACGAGAGGCTGCTCGCCGGCGCCGGGCCCTATGCCTCCATGTGGCAAGCCTTCCAGCCGGCGGGCGCCAGGTGAGAACTGGCTCCGGAGCGACCCGCTCTCCGCTGGGGGCGGATGAGCCGCGCGGCCGATGGCCGACCAGCGGGTTGGGGGACAGATCCTCCGAGAGAAGGGCGGAGAGCTGGTCCCGGATGGACTCCGCGAGGAATGCCGGGAGTGCGGTAATGGGTGCACTGAGAAGGTGCTCCTCTGCCGGGGCCAATCGCCGTGTTTGCAGCGCCAAATATCCCAGCGCTGAGCGCCTTTACTTTGGCTCCAGCTCTCGCGCTACCCCTACCTATTCGGTGTTTCCAGGCTCAGATGGCCTCTCCTTTGTCAAGTAACGCGACGCCGAACCATCCCAGCCAGGAGAGGTGGGTCGGCTTACCGAGGAGGACCCTGGAGGCGTGGATTCCAACCGCTAGTCCTGTCCCGTCAAGTGGTGTACGGGCAGTCATCGGGACATCCTTGAACACCAGTCGGGCTCCGCCAGCACGAGGATGGTTTCATCGTCGTCAAGCGGCGCGCTGTGTCTCGCAGTGAGGGACTCCACAGCGAGGTAGCGGCGAGCCTCCGCCCACTCGTCATGCTGCTCCTGGAGCAGCGCAGTGAAGGGGCGCAACAGCGCAGCGGTGTCGGGGAAGATGCCCACCACGTTGGCTCGGCGGTCAGTCTCGGCATTCACTCGTTCCAGCGCATTGGGGAGCGGATCGAGCGTCAATGCTCGTGGGGAAGCTGGCGAATGCCAGCACCTCCTCGGCGGCCTCGGGCAGCATGGCCGCTGCCTCGGGGAGGCGGCGGGAGAGCTACTCCACCACCCGCTGGTGCTGGGCTGGGCCCCTGCTGGTCCAGCCAGCGGATCTTCCGGCTGGAGCGCCAAGGCCAAGCCATATCTGGCGCTGGAGGCCGACCACCGGGCCCACGCCCGGGTGGAGACGGTGATCCGCGACCTCAAGGAGGGAGCCGGGCTGGCCCACAACCTGGCCCGCTGGGTGGACCCGGCGCCAGCTACCTGGCCCGATCTCTCGGCCCGGCGTCAGCGAGCTGGCCAGCTGGCCGAGCAGCCACCCTTGCCCACACTTCCGGAGCCCAATTGGCCGAGAATACTGTGGTGGCCCGGGATCCGCGGCAATTCGAGACCGTGGCCGTCGACGTGGAGGACACGGTCGCCTGGCTGCGCTTCAACCGGCCCGACAAGCGCAACGCCATGAGCCCGACCCTGAACCGGGAGATGATCGCGGCTCTGGACCTCGTCGAGGCCGATGACAACGCGCGTGTGGTGGTGCTCACTGGGGTGGGCGACGCCTGGTCCGCGGGCATGGACCTGAAAGAGTACTTCCGCGACGTCGACAGTGCGCCCGCGTACATGCAGGGGCGTACGCGGCGTGAGAGTGCCGAGTGGCAGTGGCGCCGGTTGATCAACTTCCCGAAGCCGACCATCGCGATGGTGAATGGGTGGTGTTTCGGGGGAGCCTTCACTCCACTCGTGTGCTGCGATCTGGCCATTGCCGCCGACGACGCGGTCTTCGGGCTCTCCGAGGTGAACTGGGGAATCCCTCCCGGCGGCCTGGTCAGCCGGGCGCTCGCCGAAACCGTGTCTACTCGCGACGCCCTGTACTTCATCATGACGGGAGAGACCTTTGATGGTCGGCGCGCTGCGGAGATGCGGCTGGTCAACGAGGCGGTCCCCTCTCACCGCCTTCTCGCGCGCACCACGGAGTTGGCGCAGCGGCTCGCGAACCTGAATCCCACCGTGTTGCGCGCGGCCAAGGTGGGGTTTCGCAAGGTCCGCCTGATGTCGTGGGACGAGGCAGAAGACTATCTCTATGCCAAACTCGATGCGGCCACCGGCCATGATCCCGAGCGGGGCAGGGCGCGGGGGCTGGCGCAGTTCCTTGACGAGAAATCGTTCCACCCCGGGCTCGGCACCTACCGCCGACGGGACTGAGGATGCGGCGCGGGTGATCCACCGCAGCCCCTACCCTGATCCGTCGGTGCCGCGGGTCTTGCTGTGGCCGTATGTCGCCGAACATCTCGCCTGCCACGCCGAGAGGCCTGCGCTGGTCGACGGGGTGACCGGCAGTGTGATCAGCTACGAGCGACTCGGCGCGATGGTCGGCTCGGGGGCGGCAGGCCTCGCTGCCTCAGGCATCGCGCCAGGGAACGTGGTTGCCCTGATGAGCCACAACCAGCCAGCTTGGGCGGTCGCCTTCCTCGCCGCCGTCGCCGCGGGTGCTGCCGTGACCCCGGTCAATCCGCTGCTCACGGAGGCGGAGACCGCGAACCAGCTGGTGCAGTCGGGCGCGCGGGTGATGATTGCCGCCTCGCCGGTCGCCGACAAAGCAGCGGCGGCTTGCCGGGCCGCGGGAATCGCCATGCTCCTTGTGATCGGCGCCGGGTTCGACGACCTGCTGGCACACGGCGGCGAGGCTCCTCTGCTCACCCTCGATCCTGCAACCGCCGTGGCGGCGGTGCCCTTCTCCAGTGGGACGACGGGGATCCCCAAGGCGGTGAGGCTAACCCATCGCAATTTGGTTGCCAACCTGGAGCAGCACCGCCCGGCATATCGTATTGGACCGGGCGACACCGTATGCGCCGCGATCCCCCTCTTTCACATCTACGGGCTGACCATGGTGCTGAATGCCGCGCTGAGGAACGGCGCCACCGTGGTCACCATGCCCCGCTACCACCTGCCCGCGTACCTTGGCATCATCGCGACTCACCGGGTGACCAAGCTCCACCTGGCGCCGCCGATGGTCCTCGACCTTGCGCTGCGGCCGGAGGTAGCGAGCCACGACCTCTCTTCACTGCGAACCGCGGTGTGCGGGGCGGCGCCTCTCGACCCCGAGCTAGGCGCGCGCGCGGGCCACCGGATCGGGGTGCCCATCGGCCAGGGCTACGGGATGACCGAGGCGAGCCCGGGGGTGACCTACGTACCCGAGGATCTGGTCGCCGAGGCGCCGGCGGGGTCGGTCGGTCGGCTCATAGCCGGCACCGAAGCGAGAGTGGTCCCGGTCGGCATGGGAGACGCCGCGAGCAACTCCGGTGAGGCTTGGGAAGCGGACGGTACTGCGGGCCGCATCGGTGAGCTGTGGGTTCGGGGACCCCAGGTGGTCTCGGTGGCTGGGTTGGGCGAGGGCGGGTTCGCGGTCTCCCCGGATGGCTGGTTTCGCACCGGGGACCTAGTCCGGGTCGGACCCGGGGGCTGGTGGTGGGTGGTGGACCGCCTCAAGGAGCTGATCAAGTACAAGGGCTACCAGGTCGCCCCCGCCGAGCTGGAGGCGCTTCTCCTCTCTCACCCCCGCATTGCGGACGCGGCGGTGGCCGGGATCCCGGATGCGCGGGCCGGGGAGGTCCCCGCCGCCTGGGTCGTGGCGCGCCAACCGGTGGACGCCGACAGCCTGCTCCGCTGGGTGGCGGAGCGGGTGGCACCTCACAAGCGGATTCGCGAAGTCCGGTTCATTGCTGCGATCCCTCGCTCGGCCTCAGGGAAGATCCTGCGACGCGTGCTCCGCGCCGAGGCGGTGGCCGCCGCGAGCCGCGGGGTAGGGCTTCGGTGAGCCGCTGCGACCGACCGCTATCAGCAGCGGCGACGCAATAACTCGGCCTCAGAACGTGAAGGGGCAGCCGCCACTCTGCACCGTCCCCCAGCGCAGCTCGCTGAATTCATCCAGGGCGAGCGTCTTCTCGAAACGCCCCCAGCCGCTGTCCTTGACGCCGCCGAAGGGCATCTGCGGCTCGTCGTGCGCCGGCTGGTCGTTGATGTGGACGATGCCGGTGTCGAGGCTCTCTGCGAGGCTCATACTCCGGTCGGGATCGCTGGTGATGATGCCCGCCGAAAGCCCATAGTAGGTCTGGTTCGCGCGCCACACCGCCTACTCGGCGCCCTCCACCACCTCCAGGGCCGCGACCGGGCCGAACGGTCTCGAAGCGGGTCAGTTCCTGTCTCAGGGACGCGGGTGATCAGGCTCGCCTCGATGCAGGGACCCCGCACCGCTCCGCCGGCGAGCACCCGCGGCGCCGGGGAACGCCCTCGTCGATGCGCCGCTTCACCATCTCGACGGCACCCGGACAGATTCAGAGGTCCGATCAGGATGTCGGGCTCGCCGGGGTTGCTGACCTTGAGCCGGGCCGTCTGCCGGCCCGCCGCTCGGTGAAGTGCTCCGTAATCGGCCTCTCCACCAGGATGCGGCGCGCCGACACTCAGACCCGGGGCAGTGGGTAAGCGACAGGGCAGAGCCTAGTAGCGGGTAGAAAAGTGCCACGCTGACCTGGAGAATGGGAGTTGCAACACGACTATTTCCAGGAAGCAGGAGGCCCTCAGAGGGTGAAGCGTAGCGCATCCGTCACCACCGTTCACCGAGGCCCTGACGACCTCACTCCCAGCGGCCATGGCGGGCTGCTGTTGGTCCGGGACCTGAACTCGAAGCTGGATCTGGTAGCGCAGCTGGACACGGCGGTGGAGGGGGTGCGGTTCTCGATCACCGCCCGGCTGGACCAGACGGTGCAGCGAGTGATCGCCGCCATCCCCGAGGACGGCTGGCAACCGATCCCTTACTGGTCAACCAGCGAGGGCAGCTTCGGCTACGTCCAAGGTGACCATCCCGTTTCCGGGGCCGACGTGGCCGAGTGCCAGTACACCCCTTCGGCAAAAAGGGTCTGCACCTGCGGCTGATCGTGCGCTAGGTGCGCCCCACCCCGGGAACTCAGCTGGCGCTCTTCAGCGAGTTCAGCTACCACCCCTTCGTCACCGACCGGATGGTCTCGACCCTAGAGTTGGAGGCGGACCACCGGGCCCACGCCCAGGTGGAGACCGCGATCTGGGACCTCAAGGGGGGAGCCGGGCTGGCTCACCTGCCTCGGGCAGATTCGCCGCCAACGCCGCTTGGCTGGCCTTCGCGGCACTGGCCCGCAACCTGGCCCGCTGGGTGGACCCGGCACCCGCTACCTGGCCCGATCTCCCGGCCCGGCGTCAGCCTGCCTGCCAAGGGCCGAGCAGCCACCCTTGCCCACACTTGCGGAGCCCAATTGGCCGGCTGTGGTGCAGTCTCGGAGCCTCCCCGGCCGACCTGCCCTTCTACCGCCGCCGGCCAGCGCGTCTCCAGCCGCTCGTGGGCACGCACCCAGCCTATTCGGCGCATTGAGGCTTAGCTAACGCCCTCGCGGCTGAGGCCCCGGACCGCCGCCCCCCGCCTGACCGCGACGGCGCCGGCGATTGTAGGCGGCCAGGTAGACGAGACCGCCAAGCGTCGCGAAAGGCAGCATCTGAACGTCGATGAAGAGGGCCAGAGCGGTGGCGGTGGTGATAGCCACATGCTCCTGCGCCAGCAGCACCACGACCAGGCCCTCACGCACCCCAATGCCGTTTGCCGAAATGGGGACAAAGGTGGCGAGCAGTGCGATGGGAAGTGTCAGCGCAAAGACCGTCCAGGAGACGTAGGTTCCCAGAGCTACCGCGAAGGCGGCCACGGAGAAGAGGTTGAATCCCCAGGCGAGAATGCCAGCGGCGATGCTTCGGCCCACGGTGTGGTGTGGCCGGTCGCGGTAGCCGTCAAGGGAGCGTGTCAGCGGACTGACGAACTGACCCAGCCGTTGCGCAGTGCGGAATCGGTCGGGGATGTGCTCGCGGACCCAATCGGAGATGAGCGCCGCGGTCCACGCCACGATCATGGCGGCCGCGAAGATGACGAAACCGGTGACTTCCGGGAGATGTAGACTGTCGCGCGCGATGATCGCGGCAGCCAGCGCCCACCACGACATGGCCAGGGTGCCCGCCATCCGGCTGGCCATGAGCGAGGCCACCATGGGGCCCTTCCCCGTGATCTTTCCCACTTCGACCGCGCGCATCACGTCGCTGCCCACCCCGGTCGGGACCACTTGGTTGACGAAGATTCCCCTCAGGTACCAGGAACCGAGGAGGCTCCAGTCCAGGCGGTGGCCGCCGCCGCGCAGGAGCACGCCCCACTCGGCGATGCTGGCGGCGACGGAAAGCGCCGCCAGGACCACGGCGAGGATGGTCCAGCCCGGCAGCAGATGACCATAGAGCTGCAGCGCCTTGGGCAGGTTGACGCCGTGGACGAAGAGCGCGACGGCCACCGCGCTCCCCGCAAGCCTTACCCAGGGAGATCCCACCAGGATCGACAGGACATGCCGGATGCGCGACACCCGTTCACGACCCTCCGGTCATGCCACAGAGCTTCGAGGCTGGTTCGACCCGCGGACCGGACGCCGGATCGCACCGGGCTCACACACCAGCACCAGGGCGCTGGCAGACGTCATCCGCCTGTACCTAAGCGCCAACCACGAGCTTCGCAGACCTGCAGTCTGGCTCCAAGTTGCTGACGGGATCCTCGCCACCATCGCGCGCCTTCGCACCCGAACGTTGGCGGCAGGATCCTAGACGGCTGCCGCCTCGAACAGAACCGAGCTCAGCTGGCGGAAGGCACCTTCGGGGACCTGCGCCAGCATCTCCCCCAGCAGCGCGCGCCGCTGTCGGGCCACGCTGTCGCGGAGCCTTCTGCCCTGGGTAGTGGGCACAGCGCGCTGTCCGGCCCCGGAGTCCGCCAGACCGGCGGTCTCCAGCTCCGACACCATCTCCCGGGCGGGCAGGCCGGACCGGCGGGCGATCTGTCGGAGCGCTCCCGGGCCGAGCCCCTCGTCGGGGAGGGCCAGGAGCGCGGTCTGCGCCGGCGCCGAGAGGCGAGAGAGCAGAGAGCGATCGGACTGGCTCAGACGGCGCTCCAACTCGAAGGTGAAGCGGTCCAGTGCGGCGGTCACCTGCTGTGCCAGCAGCGCGGCCCCACCGATCTCCCGCGCTCCCCGGGTGCGGTGGACGTGGACCCGCACCACCGTCCCCTGGTCGGAGCGGCGGATCTGGACCAGGTCGCAGAGCTGGTTGACCAGCCAGAGACCTCTGTCCCCCGCGGTCGAGCCCGGCGGCCAGTCCCTCCCCACCAGGGGATCGGCGATCTGGCCCCGATCCCGGACCTCACACACCAACCCCTGAGTGTCCTCCCAGGCCCGAACGTGCCCCCGGCCCCCGCCGTGGCGCAGGCTGTTGTCGACCAGCTCGCTGAGCGCCCACTCCAGGTCGGCGCGGCGCAGCGTCGGGAGCTTGGCTCGCTGCGCCCAGCGGGCAATGAAGTCGCGCACCTCGAATACCTGCCCCGCCCCGAAGGGGAAGTCCTCGACCGGCCCCTGCGGTTCAGGCAGCGAGCCAGCGAACGGCCAGCTTGCCGACTCCAGCCCGAGGTAGGTCTGGCTGTGCCGGGGGGCCAGCTGATCCAGCAACTCCGGATGGGTGCGCTGACCCACCTCCAGCGCGCGCTCGTCGAGGGCGGAGAGGTCGTAGGGGCAGAGGAGCTGAAGCTGCGGGTAGCGGGCCAAGACCAGGTTGAGCAGAGCCTCGTGCCGCTCGCATTCCTCGAGTTCGGCATCGCTGCGCTGGGGCCACACCGGCTCACCGATGCCGCGCACCGGGCGGCCGTCGGGGCTAGCCTGCCGTACGAAGCGGAGCCAAACGGGGATGATCCGAGCCGGGTTGGCGCCCATCTCGCGGATGTCGAGAAACTGGACCCCCTGGGCGTCCTCGCCCAGCGCTCTGGTCAGCGCGTGGATCCGGTCAGGGGCGATAGCCGCCAGCACGGGCTCGCCGCCCCGCAGTCCCTCTCGGATGAAGGGCAGGGTCCCCTGCAGGAAACCCGGCTCACCATGGTGCAGAAGTGCTCGGTGCGACCCCGGGCCGAGTTGTGGGTCGACTAGGGTTCCGAGTTCCTGCGGCAATTCCGATCTCCTGGGGTGTTGCGGCGATGGCGGGACGCCCCATCCATCCTAGCCTCAGGCCGCGCAGTTCGCCGAGCCGACCTGCCCCAGTGGGTGGACTAGGCCCCTCACCCGAGGTCGGGCTGGGGCAAATCCTCCAAAAGCAACCAGGGCAGCGCCTCCGCGGCAGGTCGGAGCAGGATCTCCACCTCGGGGTGGCCCGAGTCCGCCCCCGCGACCAAGCCCAGGGCGGCGGCCAAGGCCGCCCGCTCCGCCTTGCGCCCGACCTCGGTAGGCTCGGCCCGCCAGCTGGTCAGGGCACCCTCGCCAGCGGTGAGCTCGTCCAGGATGTCACGCACCTCGTGCCACTCCCCCACCCGGGACTCGTGCTCCAGGATCTCGGCGGCGGTCTGCTCCGCCGCCGAGAACTCGTCCAATCCGGACTCCCCCACCACCTTGTCCCAGCCCCTGGCGAACCTCTCGATCCCGTAACGGTCGAGTTCGCGAAGATCGGCGGTGAGACGGCCGACGGTTCTCCCCTCAGCCGCGAAGCCGTAGCCGTCGATGTCGTTGGCCATGCAACTCTCCCTGGCGGCACCCTGCCCCGCCACCATGCCTCGAGCCCGCTCGGCAGCAGACCTAGCTCCCACCGACCGCGTGCCGGGGTCAGCGCCTATTCTGACGCCGTTGCTCACAAAAAGGAGAAGGCAGGAGTTGACAGAAGTCGCCCCCCGCGGTCGTCGGTCCAGTGTCGCCAGCCCGCCCCCGGGGGCTCCCGCCAACGGCAAGGGACCGGACTTCGTGCAGTCGCTGGAGCGAGGATTCGCAGTGGTCAAGGCGTTCGGGGCCGAGCGGCCCCAGCTGACCCTCAGCGAGGTGGCCAAGGCCACCGGCCTGACCCGCGCCGCGGCCCGGCGCTTCCTGCTGACCCTGGTCCAGCTGGGCTATGCCCGCACCGACGGCCGCGCCTTCTCGCTGCGGCCCAGGGTGCTGGAGCTCGGCTACGCGTATCTCTCCGCCCTGGGCCTCCCCGAGGTGGCCCAGCCCCATCTTGAGCAGCTCGGGGCCAGGCTCCACGAGTCGGCGTCGATCTCGGTCCTCGACGGCGAGGACATCGTCTACGTGGTCCGGGTGCCGAGCCGCAGGATCATGAGTGTCACCATCGCCCTGGGCACCCGGTTTCCCGCCTACGCCACCTCGATGGGCCGCGTACTGCTGGCCGGTTTGGACCCCCAACAGCTAGAGCAGTATCTGGCCACGGTGCAGCTTGAGCCGCTCACCCCGACCACCCTGGTAGACCGCCGCGAGCTGCGCCGGGCGCTGGCCACGGTCCGCGCGGACGGCTTCGCCACCGTGGATCAGGAGCTGGAGCAAGGGCTCCGCTCGGTGGCCGCCCCCGTCCGTGACTGGCAAGGATCCGTGATCGCCGCGGTGAACGTCTCCGCCCACGCCACCACCGTGTCACTGGACGACCTGCGGACCACCTTCCTGCCCCAGCTGCTGGCGACCGCCAAGGAGATCGAGGCAGACCTCGCCTCCCACCGCTGGGGTGCGGCCGCGCCCTGAGCCTTCCGGGAGTCTGCACCACCTGGCTGGGGGCGCACCCCGCACCGCTCGGCGCCCGGCCCTCGGTGGCAGTCCTGGCTGAGGGAACGATCGCCCCAGGGTGTGATTCTGGCTGAGGGAATACGCCGGCTTGACAAGTTGTGGGCGACAACATATGCTGCCGCGATCAAGAGGCCGCGCGTGCGGTCGGCTCGCCGTCTAAGGAGGGAGCACGAGCGCCAGGGGCGGCGCTACCGGTGCCGATCCGGTGAGCGTTTGGGGGGCGGTCGCCCGGGCGAGTAGGGTTCCCGGTCCAGTGGCCGTGCGGGACGCTTGAGAGTCAGATCGATACCTGTTTACACGGCTGAACGAGCCAGGGACACTTGGGGAGAAGGGTTTGGACCAAGGCAGACGGCAGAGGCGGTTTTGCGGATTCGCTAAGGAGGGAAGTGCAGATGGCGCTCTATAGGCAAGCGGCCGAGGGCCGCTCCAGGGCCGGCACCTGGGCCCTAGCCGGGCTCCGGCGCTCTGGCTGGGTGGCCGCGGTTGCCGGCTTGGCTGTGGTGGTTGCCGCCTGCGGCAGCACGCCAGCCAAGAAGCCCACCACCACGGCGAAGCTCCCCAACGTCACCGTCAAGTCGTTCGGGCTCAGCTTCTCGACCATGGGCCAGCTCAAGGGACTGGAGAAAGAGGGATCGGGACCGGTCGGGGTCATCCTGCCGGACACTGTCACCTCGACCCGGTACGTCGAGTTCGATGCTCCCTACCTGACCGAAGCGCTCCAGAAGGCGGGCTACTCCAGCAGCGACATCATCGTCACCAACGCCCAGGGCAGTGACGCGACTGAGCTCTCGATGGCTGAGTCGGACATCACCAAGGGCGCCAAGGTGCTGGTGATGGATCCCCTGGACGCCACCGTAGCCAGTGAGATCCAGACCTACGCCGCCTCGCACGGCGTGGCCCTGATCAGCTACGACCGGGCTACCTTCGCCGGCGCCAAGACCTACTACGTCAGCTTCAACAACTTCCTGGTCGGCCAGTTGATCGGCAAGGGCTTCAAGACCTGCGTCTCGTCTTGGGGCGTCTCCAATCCTGAGGTCTGGGAGGTGGACGGCGGCGAGAACAGCGACCCCAACGCGATCTCCTTCGCCCAGGGCTACAACTCGGTGATCTGGGGCACCAAGACCACCCCGATTACCACCAGCAAGACCAACAGCCTCGGCTACACCCTGGTGGGCGACCAGGTCACCTTGAACTGGGACGTGACCACTGCCGGCACCAACTTCGCCCAGGCACTGACCGCTCACCCCAACATCAACGCGGTGGTGGTGGCCAACGACGAGATGAACGCCGAGGTGGTCCAGGACCTCAAGAACAAGGGCATCGCGCCCAAGACCGTGCCTACCACCGGCCAGGACGCCACCCTCACCGGGGCGGAGAACATCCTGGAGGGCTACCAGTGCGGCACCGTGTACAAGCCGATCTACCTCGAGGCCCAGGACGCGGTCACCCTGGCGACCTTCCTGCGGGCAGGCAAGACCCCACCCTCCGGGCTGGTCAACGCGACCACGGTCGACCCGGCCAACTCCGCGATCACGGAGCCGGCCTCGCTGCTCACCCCTGAGTGGGTGACCCCCAGCAACATGGAGTCAACCCTGATCAAGGACAAGTTCATCCCGGCCGGCCAGTTGTGCGCGGCTGTGGGGCAGAGCGTCTGCTCCAAGAACGGGATCAGCTGACCCGGCACGACACCCAACACGGCTCTGCGGAGGGGCCGCACCAGCAGGTGCGGCCCCTCTCATCCCGCGCCCTGCGCCCCGGCTGCCCAGGGTAGGCTGAAGCTGCCGTAGAGTCACCCATCCAATGCCCACCCACCATGACCGTACCTGAGCTGCGGCGAGCCCCCGACCCGAAGGCCGAAGACCAGCCCCTGCTGCGCCTGCGGGGGCTGGTCAAGAACTTTGGGCCGGTTCAAGCGCTCCACGGCGTCGACCTGGAGCTCCCGGGCGCCCAGGTGACCTCGCTCTGCGGCGACAACGGGGCGGGGAAGTCGGTGCTCACCCGATGCATCGCCGGGATCCACCAGCCCGACCATGGCGAAATCTACTGGCAGGGGCGTCGCGTCCACATCCGCGGACCGCGGGACGCCTCGGCGCTGGGGATCGAGGTGGTCTACCAGGACCTGGCGCTGGCCGATAACCTCGACATCGTCCAGAACATGTTCCTGGGCCGGGAGCGGATCAACCACGGTTTCCTCGACGAGGACTCCATGGAGCGCGCCGCCGCCCAGACCCTCCAGGACCTCAGAGTCACCACCGTGCGCTCGATCCGCCAGCCGGTCGCGTCCCTCTCGGGCGGCCAGCGCCAGGCTGTGGCAGTCGCCAAGGCGGTGATGTGGAACTCCAAGCTGGTGATCCTGGACGAGCCCACCGCCGCCCTGGGGGTGGTCCAGACCAGGATGGTCCTGGACCTGGTCCGCGAGCTCAAGGAGCACGGACTGGGGGTGATGGTGATCACCCACAACCTCAACGACGTGTTCGAGATGGCGGACCGGATCGCTATCCTCCACCTCGGCCGCAAGGTGGCGGAAGGCCCGGCAGCCGACTTCGACCGGCAGAGCGTCGTCGACTACATGACCACCGGGCGCTCGGAGCGCTGAGCGCCGTGGCAGCCACGGCGATGTGGGCTAGGGGGTTAAGCGATGGCCAACGCTGAGGACCAGATCACCGGCGGGCCGACCGGCCAGGACGCTCCCGAGGTCGGTCTGTCGCCCGCCGCGGTGGTGCCCCCGGAGCTGATCGCCAACTCGCTGCGGGAGTACTCCCGGGCCTGGGCGGCCCGGGTTCTGGGCGGCGACAGCGGAGTTCTCCCGGTGGTGCTGGCCCTGCTGATCATCGCAGTCGCCTTCGAGATCTGGACGCAGGGGCTGTTTCTGTCGCCCGACAACCTGGTGAACCTGTTCATCGAGAGCATGGTCTTCATGACCCTGGGGATGGCGGAGATCTTCGTGCTGCTCCTTGGCGAGATCGACCTCTCAGCGGGCTACGTGCTGGCGGTGGGGGCGGCGATCTGCGGCCTCCTGGTGCAGGTCCCGGGGCCGAACTTGCCCTTCTGGTTGGCCGGGATCATCGCCATCGCCTGCTGCGCCGCCATCGGGGCGGTCTGGGGGGTGCTGGTGTCCCGGCTGCACCTGCCCTCCTTTGTGGTCACCCTGGCGGGGCTGCTCATCATGTGGGGGGTGCTGCTGGTGCTGATGGGCAACTCCGGGGTGCTCTCGATCTCCAGCGCCATCCTCTTCAACCAGCACATCCTCTACCAGATCGTCTGGGGCACCATCCCGCCCGTCGCCGGCTGGGTCGCCCTGGGCGTGATCTCCGTGGTGGGCGGAGGCGCGATCTGGATCCGGGACCGCAACCGCCGGCAGCGGGGCCTGGTGGCACCGCCGCCGGGACTCACCGCCATCAAGATCGGCTTCCTGGTGGCGGTCGGGGTGGCGGTGGTGGCCATCTGCAACGTCAACCGCGGGGCGGTGACCGCGGTGGTGGAGGGCGTCCCCTGGGTGGTCCCGGTGGTGCTGGTGGTGCTGCTGATCTGGGTGGTGCTGCTGCAGCGCACCCGCTTTGGTCGCTACGTGTACGCCATCGGCGGCAACCCCGACGCCGCCAGGCGGGCGGGCATCAGGCTCGCCGTGGTGCGCACCTGGGGCTTCGTGCTCTGCTCTTTGACCGCGGGCTTTGCCGGGATTCTCTACCTGTCCTGGCAGGGGGGCACCTCCACCAACGTGAACGGCGGCCAATACGTCCTCTACGGGGTCGCCGCCGCCGTGATCGGCGGCACCAGCCTCTTCGGCGGCCGGGGCAAGGTCGCCCAGGCCATCCTGGGGGGGCTGGTCATCGGCGCCATCTACAACGGTCTCTACCTGCAGGGGGTCCAGGTGCAATGGCAGTTGATCGCGACCGGGGTGGTCCTGGTGGCAGCCGTCCTGGTGGACACGCTCTCCAGGCGCGGCGGCCTGTCCGGGAGCTCCACCCGAATCTGAGGAACACGTTGGGCAGACCTCCTTGGGAGGTCGAGCAGGGGGAAGCTCATGGCGGCGCCAAGGTCCGGCCGTTGGGGCTCGCGCGGCAGGCCGGCTGGAGAGGACATGGCGCGGCTGGCGCTCTGCCCGAAGAGGCGTAGTGGCGAGGACTGAGCGCGGGGCCACCCAGGAGGCGGTCCGGCGCCACAACCTGGCGACCCTGCTCGGCCACCTGCACCGCCACGGCCCAACGTCGCGCGCCCAGCTGACCCGGATCCTCGGCCTCAACCGGGCCACCATCGGCACCCTGGTCGACGAGCTGGCCAGTCGCCGCCTGGCGGTGGAGGACGCCGAGCCCGAGCGGGGCGCCCAGGGACGCCCGTCCAAGGTGATCCGGGTGCGCGACGACACCTTCATGGTGCTGGCGGTCGAGATCGGGGTCGACGCCATCACCTTGGCGCTGGTGAGCCTCGGGGGCAGGGTGATAGACCGCGATCGCGTCCTCTTGGAGAGCGACCAAGACCGCTCCTTCGAGTGCGTGGTCAAACGGGTCGCGGCGCTGGCCGAGTCGCTCTTGGAACGCTCCCGGGGCTCCCTGACCACCGTGGCCGTGGGGGTGGCGGTGCCCGGGGCGGTCCGGCCGAGCGACGGGCTGGTCCATTTCGCTCCCAACCTCGGCTGGCGCAACCTGCCCCTGGCGGAGCGGCTCCGCCAGGCGCTGCCCGAGGATGCGCTGGTGCTGGTTGGCAACGACGCCAATTTGGGGGCCATGGCGGAGCACTCTCGAGGCATCGCCAGCGGGGTAAGCGACCTGGTCTATCTGCACGCCGAGGCGGGAGTTGGCGGCGGGATCATCACCTCCGGGCGGATGCTGGAGGGCTCGACAGGATACGGGGGCGAGGTCGGGCACATGCAGGTCAACCCGGAAGGCTCCGCGTGCCACTGCGGGGCGACCGGGTGTTGGGAGACCGAGGTCGGCGAAGCGGCGCTGCTCCGCCGGGCCGGCCTGGACCGCGACGGCAGGACCGGCGCAGAGCTGGTGATCCGCCGGGCTCGGGCCGGCGACCCGGGGTGCCGATCGGCCGTGGAAGTAACCGCCAGGTGGGTCTGCATCGGGCTGATCGGTCTGGTCAACAACCTCAACCCCGAGATGCTGATCCTGGGGGGAATGTTCGAGGACCTCTTCCGGCTCGACGAATCGACCATCCGCGACGGGCTGCAGCGGGGGATCTACGACGCTGAGCACCAGCGCGTCGAAGTGGTTACGCCACGCTTCGGACGCGACGCGGTCCTGATCGGGGCCGCCGAGCTCGCCCTGCAGGCGGTCCTCAACGACCCCGCCTCCGTCCCCCCGAGCATGGCCCAGGGATCGGGGCGGATCGTGCAATTCCCCACCCGAGTGCGGGTGGCGGGGGGGCTCGGAGGATTCCCCCCGATCACCCTCCGGTAGGCGGCGCCAGCCAGCTCTCCTCCGCCCAGCTCCACCGCCGCCGCCGGCATCGCCCTCAAGATTTAGCAACAAATCCACAGTCGAACGTTCATCCGACTGGGGGGGCAACGGACTGTGCCAAACTCACTCGAGTGGCTGCGTTTGACAGTTGGCTGCGGCAACTCTCCCCCGAACAAGTTCAGCTTGAACTCAGCGAGCTTGAGCGCCAGCAGGCCAAGCTGGAAGCCGGCATTCGGCTCCGCGTCGAAGCTCTACATCTCTTGAACGCAGCGGCTCGGTGCGCCGACTCTGTGGGCGAAGGTCAAGCGGAGTCCACCGCGGCCCTGGACCGGACTGAAGACCCGATCGACGCGCTGGACCGCTCATATAACCAGCAGTTGGAGGCCCTGCAGAAGGTCCGCCAGAGCGTCGCCGAGGTGCTGACCTCGGAGAAGCGACTCGAGATGCGGCAGGCCGGGCTGCAGCAGACCCGGGAGAAGTCGCAAGGCCAGGCCGCACTGGCGCTGCAGCAGGGCCGGGAGGATCTCGCCCACCTAGCCCTGACCCGCGGTCAGCAGGCGCAGGCGCAGGGCGAGGAGCTGCAGCGGCAGATCGCTCAGCTCAAGGACGTAGCGCAGCAGCTCGAGGTCACCGCCCACACCCTCACCGCCAAGGTGGAGTCCTTCCGCACCCAGCGCGAGATCATCAAGGCCCAGTACTCGGCTGCTAACGGGTCGACCCAGATTGAGGACAGCTGAAACCTCCTCTCCAAACGTCCAGTCACCGCAGTCGCCGTCGGGGAGGTCATGGAGGCGGGTCCCAGCCGCTCGTGGAAGTGCTGGGCTCGGCGGGCGGAAACGATCCGTCGCGGCTGGGCGATCCATGGTCGGTTAGCCGGCAACAGCACGCACTCGACCGCCCGTCGGAGGACTTCTGTTACCTAGGCAGGGCGCTGACCCAACGCTGCATGTCGTCCGTGGTGGTCACCAGCAGATCGTGCTACTTCGCTGGGGGGTCACGGCTGGTCACGGCTAGCGGACAGGTAGTAGCGGACAACCCTGGGTAGTGATCGTCTGTTTTGATAAGAGGTGCGGATTGGCCACGCCAGCAGCGCGGTCAGCGCAGACGGCGTGGCGGTGGCTCCAGCAAGCCAGGCCGCCAGGTGGAGAAACGCCCCGATCAGCAGCGGTTACTTTCCGCCCGCCCAGCAGCGCCTACCAACAGCAACAACAGCGATGGATGAACCCGGGTACTCGGCTTCTCGCTGCCGTGTGCGGCGCGCCGACGGGTCGCGGGAGGTCGGCCATCAGGGCGTCAATCTCTGCTCGCGTTCGCGCCTCGTACGCCGTGGTGACTCGCTCTTCGAATTCTTCGAGCGTGATGCGGCCCGCTTCGCAGTGCTGGCGCAACTCCTCAGCGACGCGCTCTCGCTCCTCATCAGATGCCCGCAGCGCTACCGGCGGCAGGCCTTGTCGCGCGTAGGGGTTGTTTGTGCTCATGCGGTTCTCCCTTCACGTGCTGGATCCGGTGTGTGGTTTGCCCGACCCCGCGGCGGCGCGGCGGAGTCCTGTCGGTGTCGGCGGGGCAGCACGGCTGCGTGCTCACGGAGCGGCCGCAGTCTGTCTCGAACGGGCCCTGTGGCAGCAATAGCGTCGGCAATCTCGTTCCAGGACATCGAGTGCGGTGCCAGGTGCCAGCGCGCCATCAGGCCGTAGAGCGTGGCGCTGATGAGCTTGGCCTGGAGGGTGGGATCGGTGTCGGCGGGCCATTCGCCCGCGGCAACCCCGGATTCGATGAGCTGGCTGAGCGACTCGTCGGTGCGGCCTTGCCCGGCGCGGACCGCGGTCGCGAGATCAGGTTGGTCAGCGGCCATCAGGCTGGCCTCCATCAGCACCCGGCAGGCCTGGGCATGTGCTTCGACGTGGGCGCCGACGGCCAGGACGACAGCTCGCAGGACCTGCCGTGGCGAATTGGCGGCCGCCGGATCGAGGCCGTCGACCGCGGCGGCGATGCGGTTCGCAAGGCCGCAGTCCCACTCCTCGTAGAGGGCCAGGAAAAGCCCCTCTTTGCTGGGGAAGTACAAGTAGGGAGTGCCCTTGGACACGCCCACCTCGGCGGCCACGTCGCTCATCGTCGTGGCGTGGTAGCCGCCCCTAGCGAAGCAGACGAGCGCCCCGCCGAGGATCTGGTCGCGGCGGGCGGCGCGAGC
>JBOHUH010000124.1:0-12660 GCA_050733915.1 Candidatus Dormibacteria bacterium
CTCCCCACCTGGGCGGCACCATCCTCCCCGGGGTGACGCGCGATTCGGTGATCACCCTCCTGCGCCAGCACGGCGTCACCGTGGAGGAGCGCCCGATCACGATCACCGAGGTGATGGGCGCTCACCGGGCAGGCCAGCTGACTGAGTGCTTCGGCACCGGCACCGCGGCAGCGATCGCGCCCGTCAGCACCATCACCCATGATGGAGAACGGTTCAGACTCCCCGCGGCGGAGCACCGGGAGATCGCCCCGATGGCACTGGACCGGCTGGTCCAAATCCGCGCTGGACGCCAGCCGGCTCCGGAGGGATGGCTGGTCCCGATCTGAGGTCCCCCAATGGTCCGGCTCTCAGCGGATCAGATGCGAACTGAAGGTCCAGGCGGCCCTAGGGGCACCCAGGGATGTCCTGGGCACGGCGCCCTCCTCCGGGCTAGCTGACCGACCTCAGCCAGGTGGAGAGGCGCTCAGCTGCCCTGGTCTGGTCCCGCGCCAAGCGAATCGTTTGGATCCTGGAGTGGCGCTCCTCGAGTATGTACTCGGCGTCCTTTAACTGGTGTCCGGTCAGCAGCGCCACCACGTCGGCGTCCGCCCGGAGTTTTCCGGACTGCCGCAGCTTCCGTAGGCTGGCCACGGTGGTGGCTGATGCCGGCTCGCACCCGACCCCATCGTGGCCGAGGGCCTCCTTGGCGGCCCCGATCTCCTGATCCGAGACGGACTCACAGCTACCCTCGGACCACCTCAGGGCGCGCAGCGCCTTCGGCCAGTTCGCAGGATTGCCAATCCTGATGGCGGTGGCTCGGGTCTGCGGATCCGCTACCGGTTTCAGCTTGTCCTGCGTCGAAGACAAGAGGCGGAAGAACGGGTTGGCGCCTTCGGCCTGGACGACGATCAGTCGGGGTACCTGGGTGATCAGGCCAAGAGCGGACAGCTCTAGCAGACCTTTCCCGATTGCGGAAACGTTGCCGAGATTGCCCCCGGGCACCACCACGTAGTCGGGAGCCCGCCAGCCCCGCTGCTCCAGCAACTCGACTATCACGGTCTTCTGGCCCTCAATCCGGTAGGGATTGATCGAGTTGACCACATACCAGCCCAGGCTCTCACCGACTTCGCGTAGCTGTTGGAAGGCCCCATCGAAGTGGGTCGGGCACTCGACGACCAGAGCCCCGAAGTCGATCGCCTGGGCCAGCTTGGCCCGGGAAACGACGCCCTCCGGAACGAAGAGCACAGCTCGCAATCCGGCTCGCGCGGCGTAGGCGGCCATCGAGGAGGAGGTGTTGCCAGTCGAGGCGCAGGCCACCACCTGGGCCTGCTCCGATACCGCGTGGCTGATGCAGGCGGTCATCCCGAGATCCTTGAACGACCCGGTCGGATTGACCCCCTGGTGCTTCACCGATAGGTGGTCGAGCCCTGCCCAGCTAGCCGTCCGGGCGACCTCCACCAGAGGAGTCCCACCCTCGCCCAGAGAGACCGGGTCAGTTTCCCGCCCGAGGAAGGGCAGCAGCTCGCGAAAGCGCCAGACGCCGCTTCGATCCACCTCGCCGTCCCCGCCCAGGCGTGAGCGCCAGAGCTGGGGCCAGCTGCTGGGCTCGACCCCCTCGAAGTCATAGCCGACCTCCAGTAGGCCGCCGCAGCTGATGCACGCATACGAGATACCGACTTGTTGGGTCTCGATCGAGCACCCCGGATCGGAGCAGCGCAGAAACGAGTGGGTCATGCGCTCCCAACTTTAGAGCCCGAATTCCTCGTGCATCGCGCGGACCGCCGCCGGGAGGTCCGACGACTTCACGACCAAGGAGACGCTGAGCTCCGACGAACCCTGGGCGATAGCCGCGATGTTGATCCCGAGACGGGCGATCGAACCGAAGATCCGGGCGGCGATCCCCGGGGTCCCCTTCATTCCATCCCCCACCGCCACCACAACCCCGAGATCGGCGAGCTCCTCGATCCCCGCCAGTGACTGACCGCCCTCATCCGGAGAGCGCTCCCGCTCCAGCCGGCGCCGGACGCGGGCGCCGTCTACGCTATTGACCGCGAAGGAGAGAACGTTCTCCGCCGAGGATTGGGTGACCACTAAGGTGGGCACCCGGTCGGCGTCCAACCATCCGAAGACCAGCGCCGCCAGCCGGGTGAAGGACACCCCCTTGTCCCCGGTGACCGTGAAGAGCGCCGCCTCGCTGGTGGAGGCGATCGCTCTCACGCCGACGCTCTCCGGGATGGATCTGCCAATCTCGGTCCCGGCGGCGCCGGGGTTGAGGCCGTTCTTGATCAGAACAGGGATCCCGGCCCTGAAGGGCAGCTCCAGAGACTTTGGGTGCAGCACCTTGGCGCCGAAGAACGATAGCTCGATAGCCTCCCGGTAGGAGAGCTCAGGAATCACCCGCGCGTCCGGCACTAGCCGGGGATCGGCGGTCATCATCCCGTCCACGTCGGTCCAGATCCAGATCTCGTCGGCAGGAAGCGCGGCTCCCAGGATGGTGGCGCTGTAGTCGGATCCGCCTCGTCCCAGGGTGGTGCAGCTGCCGTCCCTAGTGGCGGCTCTGAAGCCGGTCACGACTGGGACGGTCCGGCGCTGCAGAAGAGGCCTCAGCCGGCCCCTAACCCTCTCTCTGGAGAGTTCGAAGATCAGCGCGGCATTACCGAAGCCGTCGTCGGTAACGATCAACTCGGTAGCGTCGACCGCCTCCGCATCGAGCCCGGCAGCCCGCAGGATCGCGGCCAGGAGGGTGACGGACATCACCTCTCCCAGGGACGAGAGTGAGTCGAGTGAGCGCGAGGGCAACTCCCGGACCAACGAGAAACCGGCGCAGAAATCCGCGAAGGTTGCCATCTCGGCGTTGAGCTGGGCCTGGATTGCCGGCCTCTCCGCAGCGGGGATGAGCACCTGGCAGACCTCGGAATGACGGCGTCTGAGTTCGGCCCCGATTTCTTTCCAGGTCTCCGTATCCCGCCGGCTGGCGGCGGTGGCCGCCCTGAGCAGGGATTCGGTGACCTTCTGCATCGCCGAGACCACCACCACCAGCTGGCCCTGCGCGGCGTGCTGGCCGACGAGGGCGGCGGTGGCCGCCATCCTCTCGGGGTCACCGACCGAGGTGCCGCCGAACTTCATCACCCGCAGCTGACCCGCAGCAGCCTCGGTCATTGAGAGCCCAGCTCCAGAAGCCCCTTGGCACCCTGGTTGTCAGCGGTCAGCGTCAGGGCGCGGGAGGACACTCCGTGGCGCTCAAACCTCTCCAACAGCTGGTCGGCGATCTCGGGCACCTCTCTCCTGGTCACCGCCAGCACAGAGGAGCCAGCGCCACTCAGGAAGATGCCAAGCAAGTCGGGGTGGTTCAGGGTGAGGCACTCGCCAAGCCCGGGCACGGCGACGGCTCGCTGGGCCTGGTGCCAGCGATCGGCGAAGAACTCGGGCTCGAAGTCGAAGTAGCCGGAGAACGCTGAGGCCACCAGGAGGGCGGCGCGCTGTAAGTTGTGCACCGCATCAGCCCGCCTGTAGGTGTCGGGAAGGATCGCCCGTGACGCCGCGGTGAGCAGGGGCAGGTCGGGCACTACCACGACGAACCGCAGCTCTGGTGGCACCATCGCCTTGCGCGTCAGCACTCGCCCCGGGCCTCCGCTGGACGCGGCCACCACCAGGCCGCCCAAGTAGGCTGCGGCCACGTTGTCGGGATGGCCCTCGATCTCGGCCGCTAGCCCGATCAGGGTCGCGTCATCAGGTCGGTGGGGCGAGAGCTCTGCCCCGATCAGCAGCCCGGCGACGATCGCAGCGGCACTGGAGCCGAGCCCAACTCCGACCGGGATCTCGCTGCGAAGTCGGAGCTTTAGTCCCAGGACGGGGCCACCCGACCACTCGGCGAGCCGGCTGATTCCCTGTACCACCAGATTGGAGGAGTCCGTGGGGAGCCAGGTTGCCCCCTCGCCCTCGCAGATGACCTCGAATCCCGGATCAGGCCGCAGGGTCGCCTCGACGACCAAGTGGAGGTTAAGGGCCAGCGCTGCGCAGTCTAAGGCACACCCAAGATTGGCCGAGGTAGCGGGGACCGCCACTGCATTCATGCCGGCACCTGATCGCCGGCAACCGTCAGCGCCCCACTCCCACCGACCCTAGCTGTTTCTCGAACGCCTCCAATTCTGGTGCCAAGGCCGGGGTTGCCGGGATCGCGCCAACCAGCGCATCGGTGGTCTTGAGCCCGTTCCCGGTGATGCAGAGCACTGTCGTCTCCCCGGGCCGGATCCGCCCCTCCCGAATCAGCTTTTCCGCGGCGGCGACTGTGACCCCACCCGCGGTCTCGCCGAAGACGCCCTCCACCTCTGCCAGCAGTCGCATTCCCGCAACTATCTCTGGGTCGGTCGCGGACTCGGACCAGCCCCCACTCGAGCGGATTGCTTCGATGGCGTGATAGCCGTCGGCCGGGTTGCCGATCGCCAGAGACTTGCAGCTGGTGTTCGGTACCTGAGGGGTGATCTCGGTGGCGCCGCTGGACACTGCGGTGGAGATCGGGGAACAACCCCGCGCCTGGGCACCGAACACCTTGACCGGCTTCGCCTCCACCAGACCGGTGGCGATGAGCTCTGAGAAGGCCTTTGCGATCTTGGTGATCTGGGCCCCCCCGGCCATCGGAACCACGATGTTGTCGGGGAGCCGCCAGCCGAGTTGCTCGGCGATCTCGAAGCCTACCGTCTTCGATCCCTCGGCGTAGTAGGGGCGGAGATTGACGTTGACGAAGCCCCAGGGGTGGAGCTCCGCGATCTCGGCACAGAGTCGGTTGACTTGGTCGTAGTTGCCGTCCACCCGGATCAGCCGCGCCCCGTAGACAGCGGTACCCAGCACCTTGGCCGCCTCCAAGTCGGCCGGGATGAAGACCCAAGCCTCCAGGCCCAGCCGGGCCGCCTGGGCGGCCACCGCGTTGCCCAGGTTTCCGGTGGAAGCGCACCCTACCACCCCGAAGCCGAAGGCCCTGGCCTGGGCCAACGCCACCGCCACAACCCGGTCCTTGAAAGAGAGGGTGGGAAAGCAAGCAGCGTCGTCCTTCAACCACATGTCGTGACCGCCCAGCCGGGCTCCAAGACGGCTGGACCGGAGCAGGGGTGTGAAGCCTACCGGCAGATCGGAGCGGAAGCCCGCCGCTACCGGCAGGAACTCCGCGTAGCGCCAGATGTCGAGGGGGCGGCGCTCGATCTGGTCACGGCTCACCGCGGCCCTAAGGGTCGGCAGGTCAAACCAGACTTCGAGTGGGGCAAAGCAGTCTTCGCATAGCACCAGCGGGCCATTTCCGAAGCGGCGTTGGCATTGCTCGCAGCGCAATTGAAAGAGTTCCGACACGGCTTGCTCCTTTGAGAATCAGTTGGGCGGTTCGCCTGAGCTCGTCCAGTGCCGTTGGCACGACGTCCCGGGGTCGATCCGGGGGAGCCAGCGCCAAGCGGCGCTAGGAGTTAGTTCGCGAGTCCCCCGTGGCGCGCCGACGCATTCGGTTTCCCGGAGCGCGAGACCACGCGAGTCCGTGGCCAATCAGGCGCCGATCGTCAACGAAGCAGGAGCCGGGCCCGGAGCTGAATACGCTGAGCGCAAGGACGCCCGGAGCGCCTCGGCGCCCACCGGGAGCCCCCGTCGCAATCAGCATGGCACAACTTTAGCGAACTCACTCCTCATCCGGTGTCTGGATAACCTGCGGTGGTCCTCTCTGGGCCTGGCAAACTCTGCAGTAGAGATGAAGAGATATCGGGTCGGCGTGCTCGGAGCGACCGGTTTCGTCGGCCAACGCCTGATCCAGCTCCTGGATGGCCACCCCTGGTTCACCCTCACTGAGGTGGTCGCCTCCCAGCGCTCGGCCACCCGCACCTATGCCGAGGTAGTGCCATGGCGTCTGCCCAGCGGCATCCCCGAGGGGGCCTCCGACCTGGTGGTCAAGGACGTCGGGGCTGACCTCGATTGCGACCTGTTGTTCTCCGCTCTGGACTCGACGGTGGCCGGGGAAGCAGAGGAGGAGTTCGCCAAGGCCGGACACGCCGTCATAAGCAACGCCCGGAACCACCGGATGGAGAGCGACGTGCCGCTGCTGATCCCCGAGGTGAACTGGGAGCACGCCGCCGTGCTTCCCCACCAGCGCTTGCTGAGGCAATACTCTACCGGGTTTCTCGCTACCAACCCCAACTGTTCGGCGATCGGGCTGACGATGGCCCTCAAGCCGTTGCACGATGCCTTCGGCGTCTCCGAGGTCTCGGTCGTGACGTTCCAGGCGCTGTCGGGAGCCGGGCTCGAGGGAGTCGCGGCGGCAGCGATCCAGGACAACGTTATCCCCCACATCGCCGGCGAGGAGGAGAAGGTGCAGACTGAGTCTCTCAAGATCCTCGGGGGATTCGATGGCCAGCAGTTCTCTCCCGCCAACCTGCGGGTTAGCGCCCAATGCAACCGGGTCCCGGTGCTGGACGGGCACACCCAAGCGGTGTCGGTGCGGCTGCGGTCACCCGCCACCTCCGACCAACTCCACCAGGCTTTGGCCGCCTTCACCTCCGAGCCC
This sequence comes from Candidatus Dormibacteria bacterium, assembly GCA_050733915.1. Classification (GTDB taxonomy): domain Bacteria; phylum Chloroflexota; class Dormibacteria; order Aeolococcales; family Bog-877; genus Bog-877. The sequence goes on from JBOHUH010000124.1 coordinate 6,515, forward strand.
CAGCGCTTGCAGCTCCCCAGCGCTCCCCCACATCCTGTCCTGGTAGTGGACGGGGTTGACCGGCCTCAACCGCGCCTGGATCGAGGCGCGGCCAATGGCATGGCGGTGAGCGTCGGTGACATCCGTCGCTGCCGAGTGCTCGACTGGAAGTTCACCCTCGTTGTCCACAACGCGATTCGCGGTGCCGCCGGTGCGGCACTGCTAAACGCAGAACTGCTGGTAGCCAAGGGATATGTGGGCTCGATTCGGCGCGGCTGAAGCGCCTGCTCGTTGGCGAGTGTTGCTACCTCGGCGATTGAGCTGTGACGCCCAAGGCCAGAAGAGACGTGCTCAAGACGAGCGGCAGCTGAATCACCTACGGTTATCGTAAGTTTGACCCCAAGTTCATCGTCAAGTGGGAGCCAGTTCGCTCTATCGGCTTCCGCGAACCGAAGTAGGAAACGAAGGCCAGCGTAACAGGAACCAAGATCGCCAAAGCGGCCATCGTCTCGTCCATGAGCCACGCAGCCGATGTCGGGTGGCTCGTCTGATGCGCCAACTCCAATGAGAAGGTCTGTCAGGTGGTGGTCGGAACTGGCGGTGGCAACGTCGCCTTTGAGAACCACGCAAAGCTCGCCAGCGAACCGGCTGTTCGGATGCGCCCGCTCCTCGATCGAGCCAATGTCAAGGAGACCACCTACTCGCCCGAGTCTGCCACGTCCTCTCCTACGGACCAGGTCGGCAAGCCGGCGAGCTGCGAGACGACGGCATCCTCCCCGACGAGGAGTTCCAGGTCGAAAGGCAGAGCTGCTCGCGAGGATGTAGGGATGGGTCGCTTGTTGCGGTGATGCCAGCGTTTGAACTTTGACCAAGGTGGCCAACCGGGCCTAACGGCAACAACTACGCAGCCTGGGGGTGATGACATGGCTGAGTTCCTCGTTCGGCTGATCCTGCGCCGGTGGCGGCGCGCGTGGCCCTGCTGTTACGAGGCCTGGTGAGAACTGGGGCCGCGATCCTGGTGGTGATCGCCTACAGTTGACCGGGTGACGATCCTCAACGCCGGGGTTAGCACGGTCAGCGACGTTGGCCATCTGTGCCGTGTGCAGAAGCGATAGCGGCAGCGCGAGCCGTGATAGCGCAGTGATCCCATCTCATGAGCGTTTGGGGCGTCCTCATAGCGACTTTGGTCGGCGGGGCGGTACCTGCCACGCTGATCGTGTGTAAGTTCGGTAGTCGGGAGCACCAGTGTTGACAGATTGCGACGGAGGGGCTCCGGCCGTTCCCGTCGCGCCGGTCGCGCCGGTCAGACGATGTCGATAGGAACCGGCGCCTCGGCGCTGGCGTTCTGCCACTGGTGCTAGAAGGGCCTACGCACCGGCTACCGAGAGGTCGTCCACTCCACCTGTGGCGGCGATCGTGAACTGGCCCGAGGGCCTCGACGGCAAGGTGGAGGCGATCAACACTCACCAGCGAGCAATCGAGGATGCCTGTTAGTGGCTCCGCGAGCGGATCTGATGAGTTGGGTGCGCGACCCGCTGAGCCTCGGCCTTGCCTGTTGCCCCGGACAGATTTGGAGGGCCGGTCCCGGTCAACCTCCTTCAACGAAGGGAAGTGAGTCAGTTTGAAGGTCACTAACCAGCGCCACCGGGCTCCGATCCGTTAGACGCCGAGCCGCTGACCGCTCCTTCCGAGCGGCCCCCACGGACCCTATCCTTAGAGTTCGGTCGGAGTTGGAGGGCCCGGACGGGGCCCTCCTCCCCGTCCGGGGACAGGGCAATGACCGCGTGCCGAAGTACCAGTCCCGCCGAGCACGCGGCTCAGTCGTCCCATCCGCCGCAGGTGGGATACTCGGTCTCGTGCTGCCCGAGGGCGATGGCCAGCTCGGCTGATATAGACCCTTGTTAGGCGAGCCAGACTAGTGCTGACCTGACGGGGAGACCGGCGATCGGCTATTCGGGCGAGACCGTTGCGGCTAGTAATCGGCCCTCGTCCTCCGTCAGTGAACGGTGATTGGGACCCTACGGCAGTGACCGGAGCCTGCTGGAGTTGCGCGCCGCGTTCGGGCTGCCGATCGGCTCCTCGCCTCGGTCCGGAGCCTGGTCCGCGAATGTCGCCGCAGGGCGGCAGGCTCAGAGATCCCTTCAGTCCTGCCTCGCCACGCTCCCCAAGGTCGAGGACCGGTTGCCGGGGGCAGCGTCCCTGGTGGCCGGTGATGTCCTGGAGTGGACGCCCAGCGGGGTCGACCAGGCTGTCGACGAGGCGGGGTCACTACTCAGGCGCCGTGCGGATCAGACTGCGAGTGTGAGCGTCATTGAGAAGGGCTGAGCAGCTCGGCAATTCGGTCACTAGCCTGCCGGCCGAGCGCCTGCCCTTACGGGTGCTCGCCGCGATGCATGCGGAGCGCTCTCTCACAGCGGCTTGCGCTCTTCCGCAAGACTGAGGGTCCTGCTGAGATCAAGCAGCCCTGTTTTGGGTCGGGGGGATGGTCTTCCTCGTGGCCCGGCGGCTGGCGGTCGGGACGGCGGGGTAGTTCCCTCCGCCACAGGTGGGGCACTCGGCGTCACGTTGCCCGAGGACGACTGCCAGTTCGGCCAGCCGGTCCAGGACAGTGCCCTTGTAGCCCGGCCAGCGCCGGGTCGGCACGCTTACAGGCGCGCTCCGCTGCCTCGCTGCGCCCGCAGCCGGAACGCCTGCCAGATCGACGCCCGGGCTGCTGGCACCTCGACGAACCGGCGGGCCTGGGTGGGGGTCAGCACCCCCAGTAGCAGCTCCTTCATGGTCGTCGGCCGGAGTGCGGGCAACGCCGGGCGGGGGGCCTCCCGCTCAACCGTCCCTGACGCGCCCAGGGCCGCCACCAGCCGATCCTTGACCCGGCTCAGGTCCGGGGCCGCAGCCGGCAGCTCGCCGATGGCAGCCCACTCTTCGGGCTTGATCTCGCGCGGCTCACTCGTGGTCACGGGCGGGCCTTGCCGAAGGTCAAGTAGCGCTCTACCTCGCCGAAGTCAACTCCCCAGCGGCCGCCCAAAAGCTCGGTGCCAGTGTCGCCATCGAATAGCCGGTAGTGGCCATGGTCACGAGCCAGGGGATCCCGGCGATCAATCTTGGTCAAGCGGAGTCCCTGGCGCTGGGCCATCCGGCGCAGCCTGTTCTCACGAGCCCGGAAGGCCATGTCGGCGGAGGCAGCACTCATGGCGTGAGCATAGCAGAAGCCATGGGCTATGGGCGGGCGACCAGATGCTCATCTACTCCTCCCTTGTGGGGGCCGGTCCGCCAGCGATAGCAGCACGATCAGGGCCAGGCATCCCGCCAGTGCGAGCTCAGCCATCCCAGCCGTCGCGCTCGGCGCGCTCCTGGAGCCCTGCCAGTTCGGCCATGCCGCGCTGTTGGTGGGCCTCCCAGTCGGCCACGACCCGAACGGGCACCAACTCAGTTCCGCCAGTCTTGGGATTGAGACGCAACATCCGGGCCCCACCGATGGCTGCCGCCGTGGCGCCATGGGTTGGGCCGATCTTGTAGACGAGTGGCAATACGTCCCACTCGCCCTCGCTCACGATCTCCGGCATTGTGTGACCTCCGTTAGGTGGTGGCGGGCTCCGGCCCGCCGTTGTCAAGGTGAATTAGCTTGGGGAGTTCGATCTGGGGCCGGACCTCGGCCAGCCATGGGCCGACCGTCGCCCGGAACTGATCCCGCAGCCATTCGCAGATGGTGCGGCGGCCCAGCTGAGGGCTGGCCACGGGTTTGGGCTCGGGTGCCGCCGTCGCTGCCGCCCAGGGCAGCGGCGGGCGGGCTGGCGCGGGGACCGGAGTGATCCGGTAACGCCATGCCAGGGCCCGCCGGCGCGGCCACGCGGGGGCCGCCGTGGGCATCCGGCCCGCCAGGATCTCCGCGAAGTCGTCCGGCGCCGCGCAGGGGGCCGAGTTCTCCGCGAACTCGCCGAAGTAACTGTCAGCCTGCCCGGCTTCGGCATCCTCGGCCGACCCGTAGCGCAGCGCTTGACGCGCCCCGCTGGGGCCGATGGTCAGCACCACCTGGCCGCCGGCCTCGGGGTATGCCATGCCCAGCCACCACCACCCATCGGGCATCATGTAGGCGGTCCCATGGGCGGCCCCAGCGGCGGCCAGTTCCCACGCGGCCAGCTCGGCATCTCCGCCCGCCTTGAGTTCGCGGGGTGCGGCCCGCAGCACCGCGACCCGCTGGCCTGCGCCGCGACGGGGCGCACTTCCAGCCGACGCATCGTAGCGGGCCTGCTCCAGCAGTTCGGAGGGGTCCATCACTGCAGGTCCAGCCCGAGCGCGATGGCATCCGGCGAGATGGGCGGTGGGGGGAAGCCGGGCAGCCCGAACTGGACCGTTCCGCAGTGTGGGCAGCGCACCAGCCACGATCCGTCAGCGCGGATCTCGCAGACCGCCACCGCCTCGCAGATCTGGCAGCCTGCGGGTCGGGCATCGGCAATCGCGGTCGGGCTCTGCCGGTTATGCGAGCCAGTATCCATGGGGTAAGCGTACCACAAGCGATGTGCTAATGCCACCCGGCCTCAGCCCTCGTCAGCGCCAGCCCGGCTTTCGGGCATGCCCACGATCTCAGCGCCAAACTCGGAACTGGCTGCCCGCCGGGCGGTGGCGGCTTCTAAGCCCCGCTAGCCAAGGTCGGCGATCCCAAGGCACCGCGACGGATCGCGCTCGCCTGCCCGCGCTTCCTTACCCTGCCCGGGCCCGTTCGTCCGCCTAAGCACGCGAACGAGCGCGCACATTAGAGTCATGCGAAATTTTTTTCAAAAATTTTGCTGGCTCACAAGGTCGGCCAACTTGGTGGCCACCGCGTCCACTCCGGGGCGACGATCCGCCAGCTCGCGGCTTTCTACCGTGCGGCGTGACGCAGCAGGGTCAGTGCCCCAGCACTCTCGGCAATGTCATGCGGCAAGTGCGCCGAGTGCGCCGCGATCTCCCGGCGGATCGGATCCCCTGATAAGGAGTGGCCGCGTGACCGGGTGGTGGCCGCCGCTCGGAAAAGATCTCGTTCCGGAACGCCTCAGGGACGGCCCTTCGCGAACTCGCCGGGGCTGCCTGCGGGGGGCTCCCCTTTCGGATCGACCTTGAGGAGTCGGTCGACGGTGGCCACCCCGATCCGGAGCTGGCGCGCCACTTCGCGCTGGGAGACGCGACCCGCCGCCAGCTCGGGCTCGATCCGGGCCCACTGCTCCGCGAAACCTGGCCGGTCGACAGCTCGGGGGCGTCCGATCCGGACGCCATCCCGAGCGGCCCGCGCCATCCCGGCTCGCACGCGCTCTGCGAGTACCGCCCGTTCTAATTGGGCATATGCCGCCGTGATGTAGTAGAGCGCCTCCCCGAAGGGTGAGGTGGTGTCCACCCACGGTTCCTGGTACGAGCGAAGCCCCACCCCCCAGGCCCGGAGTCGCTCCAAGGTCTGGGCGGCGTCGAGCACAGATCTGAACCCGCGATCGAGGCGCCAGAGCAGGAGGAGGTCCACCCGCCGGTGGCTGGCCGCGTCCAGGAGCTGGCGCCAGGCGGTGCGGGCCGCGAGGTCCCCAGCCGGGGCTTGGTCGACGAACTCTGCGGCCGGTGGCCAGCCCTGGGCGACGACGAAGTCCCGCAACGGCAGGAGCTGGGTGGCGGGGTTCTGATCCTTGTCCTTGGTGCTGACGCGACCGTAAATCGCCACCTTGACCGGTCGTGGCTCAGCGACCATCCGGCACCGACGCCGTTGCGGCCAGAGCGGCTGCGGCGAACACGTCGCGAAAGGCGGACGGTCCGTCCTCGGCCCCGAGCCGGATGCGGCTGGCCTCGACCGACCAGGCCGGGTCGCGGAGCGCCATCTCGGCCTTTTCCGCTGCGTGCGCGGCCTCTGCCAGGGCTGGGCCCTTCGGAGCCCTGGCCCATGTGGGCACCCGGTAAAGTGCGGCGCTCGGGTCGGCGGTCAAGCTAGTGTGCTGTTCCACAAAAGAGTTGCACATTGATAGGGAGTGAGACCATGCTCGGGGCATGCCCAATCACTCCGCCCCAGCGCTGCCAGTCGATGCGACCGAACGGGAGCTTCTGAGCACCTGGTCCAAGAGCCAGGTGTTGCCCCAGCGACAGGTGCTGCGAGCCAAGATCTGCCTTTTGGCGGCGGCTGGGACCCCCAACCTGGAGATCGCCCGGCGGCTGGG
>JBOHUH010000125.1:0-32591 GCA_050733915.1 Candidatus Dormibacteria bacterium
CTCCTGGAGCGCCCCGGTTACCGCCAGTACGTCCGCGACGGCAGCCTCGAGGGAGAAGAGCGCTGGGCCAACGTGGTGGAGCTCCGAGGCCTGGCGGCGGAGCAGGGAGATCTCCCCAGCGCCGAGACCCTACCCGCTTTCCTGGAGCAGGTGGCGCTGGCCGGTGAGGTGGACCAGATGGAGGAGTCCAGCTCTGCGCTCACCCTGATCACCCTGCACCAGGTGAAGGGGCTGGAGTTCCCGGTCGTGTTCGTGACCGGAGTCGAGGAGGGCCTGCTGCCCCATAGCCGCTCCCTGGACAGCCTCAGCCAGATCGAGGAGGAGCGCCGGCTCCTCTATGTGGGCATGACAAGGGCCAAGCGCCGCCTCTACCTCAGCCATTGCTTTCGGCGCCACGTCTACGGCAGCCCCTCGCCGGCCATCCCCTCGCGCTTCCTGGGCGCGCTCGGGGGGGTCGCCGAAGTGGAGCGCTGGGATGCCGCCGCGGCCGGCGGCAGAGGCGGCCAGGAGCGGACCGCTCAACTCGACCGTACCTTCGTGCCTCCGGTCGCGGTGCGGGGGCAGCCGCTGCCCCTGCGGCGAGCCCGCGAAGCGGTGCTGGAGCAGGCCACCGCGCCCGGTCTGGAGCCACCGCGGGAGCAGCGCTTCAGGGCCGGCGACCTCGTCGAGCACGCCCGCTTTGGCCGCGGGGTGATCCGGGCCAGCGAAATGACCGGGGCCGGCGAGGAGGTGGTGATCGACTTCGATGCCGCGGGACACCGGCGCTTCGCAGTCAGCGACGCCATCCTGCGCCGCCTGGAGGGTTAGGGAGGGGGTGGCCGAGGCGCGCATCCCCCCGGAAGCCCGGCGGCGGGTCGCCGAGCTCCGCGAGGAGCTCATCCACCACAACTATCTCTACTACGTCCTCGACTCTCCAGAGATCGCCGACGCGGATTGGGACCAGTTCTTCCGGGAGCTCCAGCAGCTCGAGGAGACGTATCCCAGGCTGCGCACCAAGGACTCACCCACCCGCCTGGTGGGCAGCCAGGCGGCGACCCCCTTCCGCAAGGTGCGGCACCGCTTCCCCATGTACTCGCTCCAGAATGCCGTCTCCCCGGGCGAGGTCACCGCCTTCAGAGAGAGGGTGCACCGCCTGACCGGGGCCGACCCCGATCTCGGTGCCGAGCTCAAGATCGACGGCCTGGCGGTCAGCCTCACCTACCACAAGGGCGAGCTGGAACTGGCGGCAACCAGGGGTGACGGGGTCGAGGGGGAGGACATCACCGCCAACGTCCGGACCATGGAGGGCATACCCTCGCGGTTGCGTCGCCGCCGAGGGGACCGGCTTCCGGAGCTGATGGAGGTGCGCGGCGAGGTCTACATGCCGAGGGCGGTGCTCGCTGAGCTCAACCAGGAACGGGAGGAGCAGGGGCTGCCGCTCTACGCCAACTGCCGCAACGCAGCGGCGGGGAGTCTGCGCCAGCTGGACCCCCGGATCACCGCCAGCCGTCACCTGGAAGCCTTCTTCTACGCCTCCGACCCGGCGCCCGGCGGGATCCGGCGCCAGTCCCAGCTGCTGAACTGGCTGGAGTCGGCGGCGTTGTCCGTCAATCCCCACCGCCAACTGCTTCACGGCGAGGCCGAGATCGAGGCTTACCTGGCGCACTGGCGTCTGGCGCGCCACCAGCTCGCCTACGAAACCGACGGGGTGGTGCTCAAAGTGGACGAGCTGGGGCTGCAGCAGGAGCTCGGGGCGGACAGCCGCCGTCCCCGGTGGGCGGTTGCCTTCAAGTTCCCCCCGGAAGAGCGCGAAACCACAGTCCTGGGCATCGAGGTCAGCATCGGCCGGACCGGAGTCGCCACCCCGGTGGCGTTCTTGGAGCCGGTCAGGGTGGCCGGATCGACGGTGGAGCGGGCCACCCTGCACAACCAGGATCAGGTCGAAGCCAAGGACATCCGGGTGGGGGACCGGGTGGTGGTCCGCAAGGCGGGCGAGGTCATCCCTGAGGTGGTGCGGGTGGTTTTGGAGCAGCGGCCAGCGTCCTCCCAACCCTTTCAGATGCCCAGCGCGTGCCCGGTCTGCGGTGCCACCTTAGGCCGCGCGCCCGGAGAGGCGGCGACCCGCTGCCCCAACCCCCTCTGCCCCGCCCAGCGGCTGCAGCGGCTGCTGCACTTCGTCAGCCGGGGAGCACTCGACATCGACCGCTGCGGTCCGGCGGTCTTGGCCGAGCTCCTGCAGCGTCACCTGGTGGAATCGCCCGCGGACCTGTTCAGACTAGGGCAGGCCCAGCTTGAGGAGCTGCCGCAGTTCGGGCCGAGATCCGCCCGCCAGCTGGTGGCCGCGATCGGGTCGCGTCGCGCGCCCCACCTGGAGCGTTTCGTCTATGCCCTAGGCATCCCCCACGTGGGGGAGCAGACGGCGCGGCTGCTGGCGCAGCACTTCGGCAGCCTCGCCCCGCTGGCCGCGGCGGACGTGGAGGCTATCACCGCGGTGGCGGGGATCGGGCCCACCGTGGGGGCGGCGGTGAAAGACTTCTTCAACAGTGACGGCGGGGGTGCGCTGCTGGCACAGCTGGCCGCCGTGGGCGTTGCACCCCAGCCCGCGGCGGGTGGCGTCGGGCCCTGGTTGGGAAGGACCTTCGTGCTCACGGGCAGTCTCAACAATTGGACCAGGGCGGCCGCGGAGCAGGCGATCCGAGAGCGCGGCGGTACGGTCGCCAGCAGCGTCTCCAGAAAGACCACCGCGGTGGTCGCCGGGGAGGCTCCCGGCTCCAAGCTAGAGGCGGCGGAGCGCCTCGGCGTCGCGGTACTCAGCGAGGCGCAGTTCGGCGACTGGCTGGAGCACCCGGAGCGGGCCCCGCAACAGTGACCCGAAGGGGTGCTTGCGACTGACCCTTTACTCGGGGGAGACATCCGCCTGGCGCAGTTCCTGGAGCACCGCCTGGGCCGCGTCCCAGGCGGTCAGCTCACTGGGGGCCAGACCCGGAGCCGAGTCGCGACAAGCCCGCAGCGCCTCCTCCAGCAGGTCCAGGCTGACAGCCAGGGAGTGGCGCTGCACGATCTCCGACAGCAGCTCCGGGGCGAGATCCAGGTCGACCGCTATGCCGCGCATCAGGGCGGCCCAGCGGTCGCAGGCGTCCTCGACCCGCCGGGCCGACTCCTCCATCCGCGCCTGTGCCTTGCCGCTGGCGCGCCGGGCGCCGGGAATGGGCTGGGCGGCGTTCACCGCCGCTGCCCCGCGCCGGCCCGGCCCGTCGAGAAGACGGCGCGCGGCTTGGGCCGAGGCGAAGGCGGCTGCGGCCGCCTCCAGGGCGACCCGCCGCGGCTGGACGGGGTCCGACATGCTTCTCTCTCCTTTGGCCTGCGATCCGCCGCTCCTATAATCCAAGTTCGGTGGCGGAAGAGCGAGCGGATCCATCCGGGGCCGGCTCGATCGGCCCAGTTGAGGTTGCCAAGGTGAGCAACCTGGCGCGCCTCGGCCTCAGCCCGCAGGAGCTGGAGAAGCTGGCGGCGCAGCTCCAGGTGATCGTGGCGGCGGTGGGCAAGCTGGCCGGGGCAGACACCTCATCGGTAGAGGCGACCGCTCAGGTGGGAGAGTTGCACAATGTGACCCGCCCTGACGTCCCCGCCCCCGGACTCGGGGTCGAGGAGGCCCTGGGCAACTCCTGCGCCCGCGCCGCCGGCCTGATCCGGGTCCCGGCCATCCAGTGACCCTGCTCGAGGAGCCCATCCGCGAGCTGAGCCGCCGGCTTCGAAACTGGGAGTTCTCGGCGGTGGAGCTGGCCCAGGAGGCGCTCCACCGGGCGGACCAGTCGGAGTCCGCCTACGGCGCCTTCCTGCGCATCACCCCGGAACGGGCCCTGGAGGCGGCCGGTGCTGCTGACCGGCGGCTGCGCGACGAGCCCGGCTCCGCACCGTTGCTCTGTGGGATCCCGGTCGCTTACAAGGATGTGATCTGCACCAAGGGCATTGAAACCACCGCGGGCAGCCAGATCCTCCGGGGCTTCGTGCCCCCCTACAGCGCAACCGTGGTGGAACGGCTCGCGGAGGTGGGGATTGTCCCCCTGGGCAAGCTCAACTGCGATGAGTTCGCCATGGGCAGCTCGAACGAGAACTCGGCCTACCAGGAGACCCGCAATCCCTGGGACCTCCGGTGCGTTCCTGGGGGTAGCAGCGGGGGATCCGCGGTGGCGGTGGCGGCCCGTCTCGCCTGCGCCACCCTGGGCAGCGACACCGGGGGGTCGATTCGCCTGCCTGCCTCCTTCTGCGGAGTGGTCGGGGTCAAGCCCACCTACGGCAGGGTCAGTCGCTATGGGCTGATCGCCTTCGCCAGCTCCCTCGACCAGATCGGGCCCCTGGGAAAGACGGTGGAGGATGCCGCGATCGTACTCAGCGCCATTGCCGGGCACGACCCGCGCGACAGCACCAGCCTGGAGGCGGAGGCGGAGGCGGAGGGAATCCTGGGCCAGCTCCATATGGGGGTGAAGGGGCTGCGCCTCGGGGTCCCGCGCGAGTACTTGGAGGTGGGTGTGGAGCCCCAGGTGCGCCAGGTGTTCACCGACTCGGTGGCGCTCCTGGAGGGTCAGGGGGCGCTGGTCCGCGAGGTCAGCCTGCCCACCACCGAGTACGCCCTCGCCGCCTATTACATCATCGCTCCCGCGGAGGTCAGCAGCAATTTGGCCCGCATGGACGGTCTGAGATTCGGTCCCGGCTTCAGGGACGCCGCCACCCTGCGCGAGGCCTACCAGCAGGCCCGCCATGAGGGGTTCGGCGAAGAGGTACGGCGCCGGGTGACCCTGGGGACCTACGCCCTCAGCAGCGGCTATTACGATGCCTATTACCTGCGGGCGCAGAAGGTGCGCACCCTGGTCGCCCGCGACTTTGACCGCGCCTTCGAGGAGGTGGACGCGATCATCTCGCCGACCGCCCCGACCCCGGCTTTCAGGCTGGGCGAGCGCAGCGGCGACCCTCTGGCGATGTACGCCACCGACATCCTCACCCTGCCCGCCAACCTGGCGGGGATCGCCGGGGTGTCCGTGCCGGCGGGATTCGCCGGCGGACTGCCGGTGGGTCTCCAGGTTCTCGGACCCTCTTTGGGCGAGGCCGTCTGCCTTCGGGTGGCCCAGAGCCTGGAGGAGGCCGTGGGCATCTGGAACCGTCCCCCGCCCCTAGCCCCGGCCTCCACTTGAGCGCGCTGTCCGCAGGCGGCTTCGAGCCTGTGATCGGGCTCGAGGTGCATGCGCAACTGCTGACCAAGAGCAAGATGTTCTGCTCCTGCCGGGCGGACTACCTCGGGCTGCCCCCCAACAGCAACACCTGTCCGGTCTGCCTCGGGCTTCCGGGCGCGCTGCCGGTGATCAACGAGGCGGGCATCGAGCTGACCCTGCGCACTGCCTTGGCGCTCAACTGTGAGATCCCGGAGTTCACCAAGTTCGACCGCAAGAACTACTTCTACCCCGACCTCCCCAAGGGCTACCAGATCTCCCAGTACGACCTGCCGCTCTCGCGCAATGGCTGGCTAGAGTTCGAGCTCGACGGCCGAGCTGTCCGGGCGGGGATCACCAGGGTGCACCTGGAGGAGGACACGGGCACCCTGCACCACGCCGGGGAGATCCAGAATGCGGCGTTCTCCCTGGTGGACCTCAATCGTGCGGGGGTCCCGTTGATGGAGATCGTGGGAGAGCCCGATCTGCGCTCGCCCCAGGAGGCTCGTGCCTACCTGGTGGCGCTCCGCCAGCTCTTGATTTACATCGGAGTCAACGACGGCAACATGGAGCAGGGCAGCCTGCGCTGCGATGCCAACATCTCACTGCGGCCGCGGCAGAGCAGTGAACTCGGGGTCAAGGTCGAGATCAAGAACATGAACTCCTTCCGCGGCGTGCTCCGAGCCTTGGAGTACGAGCTGGGCCGCCAGCGTCAGCTCCTCGAGCAGGGCGGACAGGTCAGCCAGGAGACCCGGGGTTGGAGCGAACTGGAGCAGCGCACGGTCTCCCAGCGAAGCAAGGAGGAGGCGCAGGAGTACCGCTACTTCCCGGAGCCGGACCTGCCGCCGCTGCTGGTCTCGCGCGAGCTGGTGGAGGACGTGCGGGCCGGGCTGCCCGAGCTGCCCGCGGCCCGGCGCCTGCGCTTCCAGGAGCAGTACGCGCTGTCCAGCTCGCAGGCACTGTTGCTGACCGCTCGTCCCGGCGACTCGCACTACTTCGAGCAGGTCGTGGATCTGGGAGTCCAACCCCAGCTCGCCGCCAACTGGCAGCTGGGAGAGCTCCAGGGACTCTGCAACGCCGCCAACCTCACGGTCGAGCACTGCCGGATCCCCGCCCCGGCGCTGGCCGAACTGCTGCAGATGCTCCAGGCTTCTGAGATCACGGCGAAGGTGGCCAAGGAGGTTATCGCAGCGTCATTTGAGAGCGGTGAGGGCCCGGCTCAACAGGTACGGCGGGAGGGACTGATGCAGCTCTCCGATGTCGGTCAGATCTCGGCCCTGATCGACCAGGTGTTGCGGGAGAACGCCAGAGCCGCCGCCGACTACCAGGGCGGCAAGGACCAAGCCTTCCGGTCCCTGGTGGGGGCGGCCATGGCCCTCTCCAAGGGGCGGGCAAACCACGAGGTGGTCAACCGGCTGCTGCGGGAGCGGCTGCCCCGCCCCGGGGAGTGACCCCCCGGCCGGGCTGGGCTGGGCAGCGGCCGGCGCTGGCGGCAGTGCGCTGATGGCGCCTGTGACCGAGAGTGGACGCCTTCGAGCTGGGGACCTGGTCCGGGTGCAGTGCCAGGAGATGGCCCACCGAGGGTTGGGGGTGGGCCGACTCGGCGGGTTCGTGCTCTTCCTCTTCGGCGCCCTGCCGGGGGAGGACGTCTCGGCCCGGGTCACCAAGGTGCGGCGGCGCCACGCCTTCGCCGACACCGTCGAGGTCCACCGGGCGTCGACCCAGCGGGTCTCGCCCCCGTGCCCGTACTTCGGATCGTGTGGTGGCTGCCAATTGCAACACGCTGCCTACCCACTCCAGTTGGAGAGCAAAAGGGAGGTGCTGCGGGGGGCCCTGATCCGAGCCGGGGTGGAGCTTCCCGAGGCGGTCGAGCTACGGGCGGCCGAGCAGCCGTGGCGCTATCGCTGGCGCGGCGAGTTCCACCGCAGCCAGACCGGCCCGCCGCTCGGCTTCAAGGAGCGCTCCGGCTACCGCGTGATCGGCGTGGAGGACTGCCTCATCCACCATCCCACCATCACCGGTGCCCTCGCCGCGGTGGGCATGGCGCTCCGAGGCGGGCAGCCTGCGGTCCAGACGGTGCAGCTGACGGTGGGGGACTCTGGGGGGCAGCTGCTATTGGAGACTCGGCCCGACCGCTCTGCCAGTCTGGACACCGCCGTCGCCGCCGCGCCGCGACTGTCCGGGATGGTCTCGGTCACCGACGAAGCCACCAGCCTCCGCTACCGGGATCGCGAGTTCCGGGTCTTCCCCGACTCCTTCATCCAGGTGAACCAGCCCAGCCTCGGCGTGCTTTACGAGACCGTGATCGAGTTCCTGGGCACGACCGCGGGGCGGCATGTGGTCGATGCCTACGGGGGATCGGGGGTGCTCAGCCTGCGACTCGCCGACCAGGGCGCTCGGGTCACGGTGATCGAGTCCAACCCCATCGCGGCTCGGCTCGCCCAGCTGCACGGGGAGATGTACGGGGAGGACCGATTGGGCGTGGTCTGCGGGGCGGTGGAAGCGGAGCTGCCCCGGGTCGAGCCCGCCGCCGCGGTGGTCCTGGACCCACCCCGGGCGGGCCTGGGCGCCGAGCTTCGTACCTGGCTCGCGGAGCAGGGACCACCGGTGCTGGTGTATCTCAGCTGCGAGGTGTCCGCCCTGGCCCGCGACCTCACCGCCCTCTGTCGGGTCGGTCCTTACCACTTGGAGCGCCTGCGGCTCATCGACATGTTCCCTCAGACCTACCACTTCGAGACCGTGGTCCTGCTCCGCCGTGACCGAGACCGCGGGTCACGAGCAATCTCCGATACTGAGCCCTGAGGGGGAGGGGACTCCCCCCTACCAGGAAGCTCGAACTCCCATGTCAGTTCCCCAGTTCGCCCACCTCCACACCCACTCCGAGTACTCCCTGCTGGATGGCGCAGCCCGCATCAAGGGGCTGGTGCAGCGAGCTCGTGACCTGGGCCAGACCGCGATCGCGGTCACCGACCACGGGGTACTGGCGGGGGCGATCGAATTCTACGAGGCGGCGACCGAGATCGGGATCACCCCGATCATCGGCTGCGAGGTCTACGTGGCGGCTCGTTCTCATCTCCAGAAGGAGGGCCGGGCTGACCGGGATCCCTTTCACCTGGTGCTCCTGGCCCAGGACCAGGTGGGGTACGCCAACCTGGTCAAGCTGGTCAGTCGCGCCCATCTGGAGGGGTTCTACTACAAGCCTCGAATCGACCACGAGCTGCTCGCCGAGTATTCGCGGGGACTGATCGGGCTCTCCGGATGCATCGGTGGCGAGGTCCCCCAGCGGCTGTTGGCCGGCGACCAGGCGGGAGCGCTCGCGATTGCCCAGGAATACGCCTCGATCCTCGGGCCTGACGGCTACTTCCTGGAGATCCAGGACCACGGCATGGAGGAGGAGCGGCTGGTGCGAGAAGGTCTGATGGAGATCTCTCAGCGAACCGGAATCCCTCTCGTCGCCACCAACGATTGTCACTACGTGGACCGTGACGACGCCGAGGCCCACGACGTGCTGCTCTGCATCCAGACCGGCAGTCGGCTAGAAGACCCCAAGCGGCTCAAATTCGCGGGGCCCCACTTCCACGTGGCCTCGGCTGAGGAGATGGCGGCCAAGTTCGACTATTGCCTCGAGGCCGTCGATAACAGCTGGCAGATCGCCTCGCGGTGCCGCTTCGAGCCGCACTTGGACCAGCGCCTGCTGCCTCGCTACGAGGTGCCAGCGGGCAAGACGGCGGATGGCCTACTCGAGGAGGTGGCCCTGGAGGGGATGCGCCAGCGCCGCCACGGCGAGGAGCCGCCCCGCCCGTATCTCGAGCGTCTTCGCTACGAGCTGGAGGTCATCCGCCAGACCGGCTTCGCATCCTACTTCCTGATCGTCTGGGACTTCACCCGGGCGGGCCGGGAACAGGGGGTCAAGATCGGTCCTGGGAGGGGGTCATCGGCGGGCAGCCTGGTGGCCTACAGCCTCGGGATCACCGACATCGACCCGATCCAGTACGGGCTGATCTTCGAACGCTTCCTCAACCCTGAACGGGTCTCCATGCCGGACATCGACATCGACTTCGACGTGGCCGGCCGGGCCCGGGTCATTGATTATGTCAACCAGCGCTACGGGTCGGATCGCGTGGCCCAGATCGTCACCTACGGGACCATGGCCGCCCGGGCCGCAGTGCGCGACGTGGGCCGGGTGCAGGACGTGCCGCTCCCAGAGGTGGATCAGCTGGCCAAGCTGATCCAGATGCGACCCGGGATGACTCTCGACGTTGCCCTGCTGGAGTCGCACGAGCTCAAGGAGATGTACGACGGCCAGCCCTGGGCCAAGCGGCTGATCGATACCGCGCGCCGCCTGGAGGGCATCTCCCGCAACGCCGGGACCCATGCCGGTGGGGTGGTGATCGCCCCGGGACCACTGACGGACTACGTCCCACTACAGCGAGCGACCACCAACCGGGAGGCGGTGGTGACCCAGTTCGACATGGATGGGGTGCAGAAGATAGGGCTGCTCAAGATGGACTTCTTGGGGCTGGAGAACCTCACCATCCTGGAGGAGACGCTCGACAACATAGAGCGACTCCGCGGCACCCGACCGGACCTCGACGCCGTCCCCCTGGGCGACCCGGCCACCTACGAGCTACTGGCCCGGGGAGACACGCTGGGGGTCTTCCAACTGGAGCAGCCCGGCGGCCGCCGGATCGTCATGGAGATGCGGCCCCGCTCGATTGAGGACATGGCTGCAGCGGTCGCCATCAACCGCCCCGGCGTCATTGAGGGCGGAGCCACTGACCTGTACATGAAGCGGCGCCGGGGTGAGGAGCCCATCACCTACCTCCTGCCCGAACTGGAGGCGGTCCTCAAGGAGACCCACGGGGTGATCGTCTACCAGGACCAGGTGATGCAGATCGCGGCCCAGGCGGCCGGCTTCAGCCTGGGCGCCGCCGACCTGCTCCGGGCGGCGATGGGCAAGAAGGACAAGGCCAAGATGTCGGCCCAGCGAGAGCGCTTTATTGCCGGGGCGGTGGAGCGCGGTGTGCCCGAGAAGACGGCCATCGACCTCTTCGAATACATCGACTACTTCGCCGGGTACGGCTTCAACAAGGCCCACTCCGTCGCTTACGGGCTGATCAGCTACCAGACCGCATACTTCAAGGCCAACTTCCCCTTGGAGTTCATGGCCGCCCTGCTCAACAGCAAGGCCAGCGACTTGGAGCGGCTCAAGCGGGCCATCCAGGACGCTCAGGCGCGGGGCATCGTGGTGCACCCACCAGATGTAAACCGGTCGCGCGCCAAGTTCAGCGTGGTCGCCCGGAGCGGGTCCGAGGCCAGCTCTCCGCCACCCGACGCCAGCGAGATCCTCTACGGGCTCCAGCACATCAAGAACGTCGGGGAGGCCGCCGCTGAGAGCCTGGTCGCGGCACGGGAGGCGGACGGACCCTTCCGCAGCCTGGTCGATCTCTGCACCCGGGTACGCGGACGGGAGGTAAACCGCCGAGCCCTGGAGGCGCTCATCCGGAGCGGCGCCTGCGACCCCCTGGGCGATCGTGGTCTGCTCCTGGCCCAGCTGGAGAGCGCGATGCGTCGCGCCGAGATCGCGCAGAGGGAGCGTGACTCTGGGCAGATCGCGCTGTTCGAAAGCGAGCCCGCCGCTGGCGGCGCCGAGGCTGCTCCGCCCTCGGCCTTGGCCCTCACCGAGGAGACCCAGCGAGAGCGTCTCGCCTGGGAGCGGGAGCACCTCGGCATCTACCTCAGCGACCACCCACTGCAGCGCCTCCGCCAGCAGCTCAGCCAGCGCACCGACACCGCGCTCTCGGAGCTGCCGCGCCTGGAGGGCACCCTGGTCCAGGTGGGAGGTTCGGTCCGGGAGTGCCGGCGGGTCCAGAGCCGGCGTGGTGAGGCCATGGCCTTCGCCCAGCTGGAGGACCTCACCGGGGTCTGCGAGGTGGTGGTCTTTCCGTCCCTCTACCAGCACGCGGCGAGCCTGCTGCACGCCGATGGGGTGGTGGTGGTCCGGGGTCGGGTGGAGGTCGGGGCCCGCAGGGGGACGAATGGGGCGAGCAGGCCCGCAGCGCCGCCGCCTGAACCAGATGGGGAGGATGCCTCGGAGCCAGCCGCGCAGGAGGAGCCCGAAGAGGCGCGGGTGATAGCCGAAGAGGTTCTAGCCCTCAGCGATCCCACCCTGGCCGAGTGGCGGGCGGCGGCGCTGGTCCATCTGCGAGCCCGTGAGGCGGGGGAGGAGCAGCTCCGTGGTCTCTCCGAGCTGCTCAAGCAGCATCGAGGGTCCTCTCGGGTGCTGCTGCACCTTCACGACGTTGACGGGGAGCACGAGCTGGAGCTGGGCGACGAGTACCGGGTGGCGGCGGGGCCCGAGTTGGAGGCGGAGGTGGCCGAGCTTCTCGGCAGCGGATGCTACCGCGCCGAGGCGGTCAGAGCCATGGCGCCACCATCCCGGGCTCATGGTCGCCAGCGCTAGTCGGGTACTTCAGATCTGGCCGAGGTTGGACAGCAGGGTGGGGAATAGCAGTTGGGCGAGGACCAGGTAGACCACCACCGCGATCACCAGCCCGATCACAGCAGCCATCTCGGCCTGCACCCTGGCGCTGCGTTGGATAGGCGCCACGAAACCGTCAGTTATTCGTCGGATCGAGTACACGAAAGGGTGCCAGGGGTCGACATGGAGGGCACCGATCAGGACCCTGATCAGGAGCAGCACTAGGATCACCAGGATCACGGCGTCGATGAACTCGAAGACGATGTTGAAAAGCGACCAGATCGGATTCGTGAACGAATCGCTGGCCAGCTGGTTCAGCAAGGTGCCGATCGCGTAAACCAGCACCAGGGCCAGAAGCGGGGAGAAGTCGAGGCCGCCGATGTTGGGGAGGATTCGCCGCAGCGGCCGGATCACCGGCATCACCAACGCCTCTAGCAGGTGCCCTATGGGGCTGGCGTAGGCGTCCGGGAAGAAGGACATGAACGCCCACGCCAGTATGCAGAGCGCGTAGATGTACAGCAGGATCCCGACGTCGCCGACCAAAACCACTGCGAGGTGCATCGGGCGGAGTATAGATGTGCTCGCGGAAGCCCACGGATCTCGCGAAGGAGCTCCGGGAGATGGTCTGCGCACCCGGGGAAGTCCCCTTCGGGAGAACGCCGACTTGGATCCGGCGCAGCGCCAGGCCACGGTGCGTATGAGCAAGCAAGAGCGTCATATTCAACCCAGCCGCTGGGAGTTGGCCGGCAGCGGCGATGTGGTACGCTGCCCACTTCCTGGCCTGCGCGTCTCCGAGCCGTTCACACCAGCCTAAACCGAGTTCGTCGAGGTATTGGCGTGGGGCAGACGGTCAGTCAGCGCGCAGAAGCCCTTCTCCGAGAGATACGGCACCTTCAGGACAACGTCCAAGCGCTTTTGAAGGGGCCGCGTCCGGACGTGCGGGCGGACCAGGATCTCGTCACCGGACGCCAGGGTCGCGCACTCTATCTGATCCGAGATGGGGCTATGACCATGGGCCAGCTGGCCTCCGAGCTCGGGGTCCAACCCGGCGCTGCGACGGCAGTAGCCGATCGCCTGGTTCAGCTTGGACTCGCTGAGCGCCTCCGATCTCCTTTAGATCGCCGCTTGGTCCAGATCTCGGCGACGGAGCGGGGTATCAAGCTGATGCGCGATCGCAACGTCTGGGAGGCGAGGGCTCTAGGTGCCTTGGCGGCCGCCCTTGAGCAAGTGGAACCCGGTTACGGGCTGATCGCTACGGATCAGCTGATCCGGCTCCTCGAGACCGCGCTAGAAGTGGCCGGTAGTGCCGGCCAAACAACACCGAGCGCGGACACAACGGCCGCGCTCCGCATGACCGCACTCGAGACGGACGCGGTCAGCTAGCCTGGGGTCGCGCGGTCGCGGCCTCCGCATCCAAACTGATCTGGCGCATGTTGGCGCATGTTCGATTAAACGATCCTCGTCACTGCCCTATCCGTACGCTCCGGCTGCTCCGCCCGCACCTCGATCGTGGCACCCCACGCGGCGGGTAGAGGCGCTGTCTAGCCGCTTGCGTGGGGGCCGCGGCTTCAAGAGGCTCCACGGCGGCTGGGACCACGGCGGCGATCAATCCGAACCCGGATGACTGCGCGCCCCGACGCGTCGCACCCTGCTCGCCGCGTTAGGAGTGGACTGCTCGGGGCCAGCCTCGTCTGAATTGCTACCACTCCGCGGGGCGGATGAAGCGGCGGCGGCTCGCTGGGGGGCGGCGCTGCTAGCCGGTGAGCACCAGCCACTGCCGACCATCGATGAGCTCTCGGGCCGCGTCCAGGTGCCCGGTGTGACAGGCCGTCTCGGCGACCACATGGAGCATGATCTGACGCAGGTCATCCAGCCTCCACGTTCCGAAGAGGTCCTCGGGCCACCATGCTGGCCCGGCGGCAAGGGGCGTGTCGTGGATCACGGCGCTCGCTCGTTCGGCCTCTTCCCGGTACTGTCCCAGCACCTCGTCGGCGGACACGCCCGGGGCCACTTGCCAGGCATTCTCAACCTCAATCTCCTCGTGGTCCGTCCTCCCCGCCACGACCCGACAGAACCAGAAGTGCTCGACGTCGAGCGCTAGGTGCTGCACTAGTCCGAGGCAGGTCCAGCCCGACGGCAGGATTGGACGGCGGAGATCATCATCAGAGAGTCCTTCGAGGATGCCCAGCACGTGCTCGCGTTGCACATCGAGCGTTCCCAGCAGCTCGGCGGCCTCCTCACTCATGTGACACGTCGGCCGCTCCGGGAGGTTCCTCGTCGGAGTCGACGGGGCGAATCTCCAGCGCACACCTCTTAGCGAGCGGATGGTCCGATGCGACTTGAATCGCCTCTGAAATGTCCTGGCACTCCAGTAGGTCGAAGCCCAAGAGGGCTCCTTTGGTCTCCAAAAAAGCCCCTTGAGTCACTTGCAGGCGATCGTCGCGCACCCGTACCACCGTCGCTTCGGTCTCGGGGGCGAGGACGTCGCCGGTGATCCGGACTCCCCGGCGGTCCATCGCCACCACCCACTCTTCGACATTGCCTCCCCCTGGCGCAGAGGGTCCTACTCCGTCCTTGTCGTCGCGGCAGACGAGCATGAGAAACCTCACGACGATTCACCCCCGACAGTCGTCTTCGCTGCGCGCTGGCAAGCGCTCGCGCCAGCATACCCTGCTCGGCGTTTGAGATCCCCGAGGGCTGGGGTGGTCGCTTCTGACCAGCCGCTAGGTCTGCTGAACGGTGCTCTTCGCCACCCCCAACGCGGCCCCGGGCTTGGGGTGGCACACTTTGGCCAGGAACGCCCTCGTCCTCATGTTGAGTCTTTGCTCCAGACGGCCCATTTAGGCCAGGCTTTAGAGCGCGCCGTACCGTAGACCGGGCTATCCCCAGCGCCCCGGCGATAGCTCGCTGAGGTGCTCCGCCTAGTCCTCCCACTCCTCGCGTACCAGCCCCAGCTCCCACTGGCAGTCCAGGCAGCGCTCGTCGCCGGCCGTCCTCTGGCCGCAGCGTGGGCACGGACCCCAGCCAGGCGGGAAGGTCGGCCTGGGCGGTCGGCGAGTCGTCAGCTCGATCGCCTTGTGGGTGGGCGCCACGACTGCAGCGTAGAGAATCCTGAGCCGCTGTGCTGCCATCTAAGCCGGGCTAGCCGCTGCCGGCGACTCCCAGTACCCCGGCCAGCCCCTGAACGTTGCACCGAGCTGGGCGGCAGGAACGGCTTCCTAAACTGCTAGGCTTGGGAGCCGCCGCCACAAGAGGTCGGCTCCGGCGGGCACCAGGGCGGCAATCATCCCACTCGACGGGCGGCCAGACGGCCCCAGGCGAACCGTGAGAGCCCGAAGTCGACCCGTCGGGAGTCACGGGTGAGTCTGGGGAGAAGTCTGTGCCCCGGTGCGGACCTTAAGAGCCTCGCTAGGGACCGGCCGCGAGTCCCAGCACCCCCACCGCGGCCGACCCGAGGAGGCTGTGCCCGTTCAGGACCGTGCGAAGGTCCGATAAACTTCACCCGCACGGTAACCCGCCCGAAGTGGGTCGCACAGCGCTAAGGCCGGACTGCTTTGGGAGTAGCAGTCCGAGCAAGGCGCTGGAGACACAGTAGACCGGGAATCGGTATCTTCCTGTCGATGGTCGACCCTTCTCCGGGCGAGTGCAGCCAATCACGGAACCACCCGACATTCCTCGACGAGATATTCGAGAGCCTTCCTCCTTCCGTTCAGCGTTGGCTCCGCCTATTCAAAGTGGACATGGACGTCCGCCACGGCCCGCCTTCCTGGGCCCGCTGGGCTGTGGCCCTGATCGCTGCGAACGCGGCTTCGCTAGTCTCGGATGCGCTCCTGGTAGCTATCGGCACGACGATTTTTCCGTCGACCCGCGGGTTCGCACACTTCGAGCCCACCGACTACGGCAAGCTGACGCTTATCGGGGTGACCATCGCGTGTACCGCGTGGCCGATCGTGACCCGGATCTCATCGCAACCGCGATGGCTATTCCTGCGCATGGCAGTGCTGGTGACCCTTGTCCTGTGGACACCTGATCTGTGGATTCTGGTCCACGGCGAACCCATCCGCGGGGTGGGCGTCCTCATGCTGATGCACTTAGCTATCGCCCTCATCACCTACAACGTCCTCGTGCGCATCGCCCGGATCGACGACCTGGATAGATCGTCTGCACACGTAACGTGGGCACAGCCTCCAGGGGGCTGACACATCCAGCTTTTCCAGCGATAGGACTTCAACTACTACACACCTGAGGTCTCAGCCGGGCGACGTTGGCGGGTCGGCAGGACCCGGTCGAGCAGGGAGGTCACCGTACTGCGGAAGCGGTCGGGCGCCTCCCGGAGGATGAAGTGGCCCACGTCCGGCAGGATCACCAGCTCTGCGCCGGGGAGGGCAGGCGAGGGAACGGCTCGGGAACCGTCGGGAAGCGTGCCGATGGGCGGTGGGGTGCCAGCTATATGGTCCCCGACGGGGAGGGCCACCGCGTCCGGAAGATGCTCTCCGGCCGGAGTCGGCGGGAGGTACGCCGGAGGTCAGCCACGGGATCTCCGGAGCAAGGTGCGGGACTTGGCCGCACGCCGGGCCCTCACAGGGCGGTCTCGGTCAAGGCCCGCCGGCTGGCGGGTGTCCGAGGCGGTCAGGTGGACACCGCCCACCTGCTCCTCGCCATCACCTCGGACCCCGCTGATCCCGCCTACCGGATCCTCCAGACCCTGGGGGTGGACCCGGCCCTCATCCCGGGAGAGCTAGAGCGTCTCGATCAGGCTAGCTAAGAGGGGCCCGGGCCGGTGGAGATTCAAGGGCTTGCACACACCACGCCCTGATCGCCTTCAGCGCCACTTGGTCAAGACCGAACTCGAGCCAATCGTCGCCGGACGCGGGAGAAACGAGTCCCCAGAGGGACGGTCTTCAGATTTGGTGAAGGTGCTTCCCCTGGCGGCGAGCGGCTCGGCAGCGTCAGCATCCATGGAGCTTGGGGAACCCACCAGGCGGTGCTAGCTTCTTCTGAGGCATGAATGAACCCTTGCCCTACGAGCAGTGCTGCAGGAGACCAGCATCCCTCGGGCGCTGATCAGGAGGGTCTCGGGCGGGCGGGACGCCGGCGTACGCCACGTGCTCACTGAAACGAGGCCGATCCGATGACGGGGCTGCGAGGGAACCGCTGGGTGGCGCGAGGAGCAGGCGGGGCGAGTCTCCTGGCCGCCGCCGTGATGATGTTCGTGCTGTCAGGCGTGCTCTTTGTGATGGGACGGGGCGGCTGACCTGGACGCCTGCGTCAAGTCCAGGCGGGAAGGGCGCTAAGGCGCCGGATCACGTGGCGCGTCGTGCGGGTCACCGTGTGGGTCACCAAGCCGGTCGTGCTACGTGGCGCGAGCTAGAGGCCGGGACGTTTTGAGATCAAAAATGCGGTGCCAGCAGTGGGAGTCGAACCCACACGAGCTTGCGCTCAACGGTTTTTGAGACCGCCGCGTCTGCCATTCCGCCATGCTGGCCTCCGAGGCTGGTCAGGCGTCGGGGGTGTCTAGGTCGGGTAGGTTCATGTCGTTGACCATCTGCTGGAACACGGCCAGCCGGCTACCCTCCTCGGGCTGACTGTCCGGGAGCACTCCGGCCTGATCCAGAACCTCCTCGACGACGTAGATCGGTGACTCTGCCCGCACCGCGACGGCGATGGCATCGCTGGCTCGGGAGTCGAAGACAACTTCCCTGCCGTCCCGGCGGCCAATGATCCGAGCGTGGAAGGTATCGTCCCGCAACTCCGAGACCACCACCCGGGTGACCGTCACATCGAGACGGGTGAGCATGTTCACCATCAGGTCGTGGGGTTGGGGGCGATCTGGCTTGATCCCGGTGATCTTGAGGGCGATGGCGTTGGCCTCGGCCATGCCCACCCAGATCGGCAGAAACCGTTCGGCATCCTTCTGCTTCAGCACTACCACGTGCTGGCCGCTGGGCATATGGACCCGGATGCTGTCAACCGACATCTCGATCAAGTCCCTTGGCACCTCACAGTTGGCGGCTCCCGTCTCCCGGGAAGCGGCCCCGCGGGATCCGACTCCGGACCCGCTCGCCGGGAGGTCGCGATGTCCTGTCCATGATAGACCCAGCCGTGAGCCGACCCATCCCACCTCGAACTGGGGGAGCAGATCGCGCGACAATGGGCGCCGTGTCAGGGAGGAGCGCATGGTCACCGGACAGCGCGAGCAGCGGCTAGTCTTCGGCGAGGTTGCCGATCTCTACGACCGCTACCGGCCGGGGTACGCGGCTGCGGTCTTCCAGCGCCTGGTGGCCTACGGGAGTCTGCGGCCAGGCGATCGGGCCCTGGAGGTGGGCTGTGGCACCGGGCGGGCGACCTTGCTCCTCGCCGCTCTCAACCTGCACCTCACGGCCCTCGAGCCCAGCCCGGAGATGGCCGCCGTGGCCCGGCGCCGGACACAGTCGCTCACCGGGCTGGAGGTTGTAGAGGCGGCCTTCGAGGACTGGACCCTGCCCACAGAACCCTTCCGCCTGGTGGCATCGGCGCAGGCCTGGCACTGGGTCAATCCCGCGGTGCGCCTCAGGAAGGCGCACCGGGCACTGGCACCAGGCGGCACTCTGGCGGTCTTCTGGAACACCCCCGGTCCCTCCGAGGAAGGGAAGGAGATCGAGGCGGACCTGGACGCCCTCTACCAGAGCCAAGCTCCGGCGATCGCCGGCTCGCTCCGGCGGGAGGTCCTCGCCGACGAACGTCGGCTGGAGATCGCGGACAGTGGCCTGTTCGGTGCGGCGGTGGCCGAGGCGTTTCCCTGGGCCACTACCTATTCCACCGAGCAGTACGTCGACCTGCTGCGGACCCAGTCAGATCACCGCCTGCTCGCCAGCCGGGTACGTGAGCGGCTCTTGACGGGGGTGGCCCAAGTGCTGGACCAGCATGGGGGCGCCTATCGGCAGCACTACACGACCGACCTATATCTCGCCGGACGGCCGGCATGACCTGGTCCGCCGCACCGAATGTCGCGGCCGAAGCGCCTGGACGGGGGTGGGCGACCTGAATCAGATCGGCGCGGCGCCGTCGGAGCCGAGGGAGCAGCCCGCGCGCTCTTCAGCCACCGTCTCGGGCTCGTCAGAGGAGCAGCCGGACTGGTTGCAGGCCTACCGGCTCATGCTCACCATCCGGGGCTTCGAGGAGCGAGCGAATCAGCTGTACCAGCGCAAGGTGATGCCCGGTCTCGCTCACCTCTCCAGCGGACAGGAAGGCGTATCAGTAGGGGTCTGTACCGCCCTACGGGACGACGATTACATCACCAGCACCCACCGGGGCCATGGTCACTGCTTGGCCAAGGGCGCGTCCCCGGACTTGATGTTCGCTGAACTGCTGGGCAAGGCGGCGGGGTACTGCGGCGGCAAAGGCGGCTCGATGCACATCGCCGACCAGCAGCGCGGCAACCTCGGCGCCAACGCCATCGTCGGCGGCTCGCTTGGAATCGCCACCGGGGCGGGGCTCTCCATCAAGCAACGCAGCAGCGACCAGGTGGCGGTGTGCTTCATCGGGGACGGAGCGCTGGGTCAGGGTGTCCTCTACGAGGTCATGAACATGGCCTCGTTGTGGCAACTGCCGGTCATCTACGCCTGTGAGAACAACCTGTACGGGGAGTACACGCCCAGTTCCGAGACGCTGGCCGGCAGGCCGCTGGACCGGGCGGCGGCGTTCGCCGTCCCCGGGGTAGAGGTTGACGGTCAGGATGTTCAGGCGGTGTATGCGGTCACCCACAGCGCGGTCGAGCGGGCCCGAGGCGGGGGTGGTCCCAGCTTCCTGCTCTGCAGCACCTATCGCTTCTTGGGGCACCACGTCGGCGATGTTGACCGTTCCTACTACCGCAGCCGCGAGGAGGAGCGGTCCTGGCGGGAGCAGCGAGACCCGTTGACCCTTGCCAGTCAAAACTTGGTCGCCCAGGGGCTCGCCGACCCCGCCTCTTTGGAGCGACTGGCCGAGGAGGTGTCCGCTGAACTGGACGCAGCTGCCGAGTTCGCCCAGGCCGCACCATTTCCCGACTCCAGCGAGGTGGAGACCGATGTCTACGCCTGACCCGGTGGTCGCCGCCGAGACCCGTGAGATCACCATGGCCCAGGCCATCCGGGAGGCGATCGCCGAAGAGATGCGCCGCGACGAGGCCGTCTTCGTGATGGGTGAGGATGTGGCGGAGGCCGGGACGCCCTTCAAGGTGCTGAGTGGCCTGGTCGAGGAGTTCGGCACCTCCCGGGTTCTGGACACGCCCATCTCGGAGGCGGGATTTACCGGGATTGGTGTCGGTGCCGCGATGACCGGGCGGCGGCCGGTGGTCGACATCATGTTTGGAGACTTCCTAGGGTTGGTGATGGACCAAGTGGCCAACCAGGCCGCCAAGGTGCACTACATGTCGGGGGGCAAGCTGCAGGTCCCGCTGACCATCCGCACCACCTTGGGCGCCACCCGCCGCTCGGCGGCGCAGCATAGCCAGAGCCTGCACGCTTGGGTCAGCCACATTCCCGGGCTCAAGGTGGCTTTGCCGAGCACCCCCTACGACGCCAAGGGACTGATGAAGAGCGCAATCCGCGACGACAGCCCGGTCGTGATCTTTGAAGACAAGATGAACTATCAGCAGCGGGGAGCGGTGCCCGCCGCGGAGTACACCATCCCCCTTGGGGTGGCCGATATCAAGCGCGCTGGCCGCGACATCACGGTGATCGCCACCAGCAGCATGGTGCTGGTGGCATTGCAGGCCGCCCAGATGTTGGCTCAGGACGGGATCGAGTGCGAGGTGGTCGACCCCCGGACCACCGTCCCGCTCGACCGGAGCACGTTGGTGGACTCGGTCAAGCGCACCACCCGGGCGGTGGTGGTCGACGAGGGTCACCGCAGCTACGGGGTCGGTGCCGAGCTGGCGGCGGTGGTGGCCGAGGGCGCCTTCTACTTCCTGGACGCACCGGTGCGCCGGCTGGGGGCGATGGACGTGCCGGTGCCCTTCTCACCGGTCCTGGAGGATCTCACCGTGCCCACCGCTGATGTTCTGGCCGCGACGGTGCGGGACCTTGTCGGCAAGCGCTAGGTCCCGGGGGAGGTGGAGGAGATGAGCCAGCTGACGCGCACCTACGGCCTGAGCGCGGTCGACTGGGAGTCGCGGGTGGACTACGAGCGCCTGCGCAGCGAGCGGCTGGTCCGGATCCAGCGCGCCCTCGCCGAGTCCGACTTGGGGGCTCTGCTCTGCTTCGACATGAACAACAGCCGCTATCTCACCGGCACCCATATCGGCACCTGGGCCATCGACAAGCTCACCCGTTTCTCGCTGCTCCCCCAGAACGACCTGCCGAT
Source organism: Candidatus Dormibacteria bacterium (assembly GCA_050733915.1). Classification (GTDB taxonomy): domain Bacteria; phylum Chloroflexota; class Dormibacteria; order Aeolococcales; family Bog-877; genus Bog-877. The sequence goes on from JBOHUH010000125.1 coordinate 20,986, forward strand.
CATGTGGGACTTCGGATCGGCCGCTCGCCACCACCAGATCTTCTGTCCCTGGCTGGGCCAGGAACGTTCTCGGGCGGGCATCGCCACCATGCGGGGCGGCTTCGACCCCGCCGCCGGTCGCGCCGAGGCGGTGGCAGCCAAGATCCGGGTCGAGTTGGAGGAGCGTGGCCTGGAGGGCGAACCGCTCGGGGTCGACTTGGTTGAGATGCCCATCCTCGGCGCCCTCCAGGCCGAGGGCCTGCACGTGGTGGACGGCCAGCAGCTGCTGCAGCGGGCGCGCATGATCAAGACCCGGGACGAGATCACCCTGCTCAGCACCGCGTGCGCCATGGTCGATGCCGCCTACGACCAGCTCTACCAGGCGCTCCGGCCGGGGATCCGTGAGAACGAGTGTGTCGGACTGGTGGCCAAAGTCCTCTACGACCTCGGCTCGGAGCACGTGGAGGGGGTCAACGCCATCTCCGGGGAGCGGGCCAATCCCCACCCCCACGTCTACTCCGACCGAATGCTTCGGCCCGGGGACCCCGCCTACTTCGACATCCTGCACGCAGTCAACGGCTATCGCACCTGCTACTACCGGACATTCGCGGTGGGGTCCGCAAGCCCGGCCCTGGTCGACGCCTATCGCCACTGCCGGGAGCTGGTCGACCTGGCCATCGCCAAGGTCAGGCCCGGGGCCACCACCGCCGATGTGGTCTCGGTCTGGCCGCGCGCCACTGAGTTCGGGTTCGCCGATGAGGAGGCCGCCTTCGGGCTCCAGTTCGGCCATGGCGTCGGCCTCTCCATCTGGGAGAAGCCCATCTTCAGCCACCTCGTCTCTGACGACCATCCCGAGGAGCTCTTGGAGGGGATGGTGTTCGCCCTCGAGACCTATTGGCCATCCCAGGACGGCTGGACGGCCGCGAGGATCGAGGAGGAGGTGGTGGTCACCCAGGATGGCTGCGAGGTGATCACCCGCTTCCCGGCAGAGAGCCTGATGGTGGCGGGACAGCGCTACTACACCGTGGACGGCGCCCTCCCGACCACCAGGGAGACCGAGTCTCACCGCAACAACCAGGACCGTCTGGCGGCAACCGCCCGGGGAGCGATGGGGTCGGGCCCGCCCACGTGAGCGGCCCATCCAACCATGGCCGCTGAGGTGATCATGCCCGCCCTGGGGATGGCCCAGGAGACCGGGCGCCTGCTGCGGTGGATCCGACAGGAGGGGGAGGCGGTCAGCCGCGGCGACCCCCTCATGGAGATCGAGACCGACAAGTCGACCGTGGAGATGGAGGCACCAGCCTCCGGGGTCCTGGGGGGGGTGGTGGTCCAGCCCGGGGAGGAGGTCCGGGTCGGCGCCGTGATGGCCTGGATCCTAACCCCCGGGGAAGCCGTCCCCTCGCCCCCTGCCCCCCGCCCACCAGCGCCCCCTGACTCCTTCCCGGTCGCGCCCACCGAGGCCGCTCAATTCAGTTCAGCACGGGGCGGGCCATCCCGGCGCCTGGCGGCCTCGCCCCTGGCGCGGCGGATTGCCCGCGAGCGGGGGGTGGAGCTGCTCCCGGGCCAGGGAAGCGGGCCCGAAGGCGCCTATGTGGCGTCGGACCTGCCCGGGGCCGCGCCTGCGCTTCCGGGCGATGAGGCGACCGCAGAGCCAGGGTCGGCGCGCCGGCGCATGGCTCTGCACACAACTCGCGTGTGGACCTCGACTCCCCACTTCTACCTGGGCCGGGACGTGCGCGCCCGGAGGCTTCGGGAGGAGCTGGAGTCGCTGCGCCGGGGGACGAGCGAGGCGATCACCTACACCGACCTGCTGCTGCGCTCGGCGGGGCAGGCGCTGCGGTCGCATCCGCGCTTGCTGGAGTACTGGGCGGGGGAGGGGGTGAGTGCTCACACCGAGGTCGCGGTGGGCCTAGCCATCGACGCCGAGCGGGGTCTTATGCTGGCCTCCATCCCCGACCCCGACCGGCTGAGCGTCGCAGACCTGGCCCGCACCCGGCGTCAGGCGGTGCAGAGGGCGCAACAGGGGCGACTGGCGGGCTCTGACCTGGCCCCGGCCTGCCTCACCCTTAGCAACCTGGGGATGTTCGGCGTGGATCGTTTCCAGGCCGTCCTCAGCGAGGGCCAGAGCTCGATCCTGGCGGTGGGCCGGATTATCGATCAAGTGGTGGTAAAGGACGGGCGACCCAGTGTGGAGCCGGTTATGTCGCTCAACCTCAGCTGCGACCACCGGGTGTTGGACGGCGCGACCGCGGCCCCCTTTCTGACCACTCTGGTCGGACTGCTGGAGAACTTCTCTCGCAGCGTCCGCTGTCCGCCCTCGGCCTAGGCAGGCTGCCGGCTCCGGCTCGGCACCGCCTTGGGGGACACCCGCAGCAGACCCTACGACCGGCACTTGGCCCCGGGAGTCCTACGCGGGGGCCGTCGCAGTGAAGGGGGGGTCAGCCCGCCTCAGGTTGATCCGTCTTCCCCAGCGAGCCCGCTGGGAACGTCCACGTTTTCGGCTACGACCTGGAATCCAGCGTTGCGGGCGGCCAGCTCCAGCAGTGCCGCGAAGTCCTGTTCCCCATACCCGAGGCTGATCAGGCTGACGATCAGCTGCTGCACCAGGCTGGCCAGAGGCAGGGGGACTCCAAGGTCCCGGCCGGCCGAGAGGCCCAGGGCGAAGTCCTTGTAGAGCAGCGAGGTGGTGAAGGTGGCCTGGTAGTCGGCGTTGACCAGTTGGGGAGCCTTGTAGCGGGTGAACGTGGACCCCAGGACACTGGCGTTGAGGTACCTCAGGAAGCGCTCGCGGCTCACCCCGCCCTTCTCGGCCAGTGTGGTCACCTCGATTAGTGACTGCGTCACGACTCCGAGGAAGAGGTTGTGGCACAGCTTGACTAGGCGCGCGACCTCGCCCTCGCCGACGTAGGTCGCCCCGGACCCTAACTGCGAGAGCAAGTCCTCGACCGAGTCGAAGGCTGCCTTTGGGCCGGACACCGCCATGGTTAGGCCGCCGGCGCGGGCCACCTGGGGATTGCCACTCACCGGCGCCGCCAGAAGCGCCACACCCCGCCGGGCGAGCTCGCGGCGGATTTCCGCGGAGGTATCGGCCCCGATGGTAGAGAGGTCGACCACCACCTCGGGTCGACCGCCCCCGGAGACGAGCCCATCGGGTCCGAGAAGGACCTGGCGCACCTCGGCGGGTCCGCTAACCGAAACGAAGACCACCTCTTGCTGCGAGAGCTCCCCGGCCGATCCGGCTACCATGCCGCCCCGAGCCGCCAAGGAAGCAGCCTTGGACCTGGTCCGGTTGTAGACGAGCACCTCGAAGCCGCGGTCCAGCAGCCGCCCCACCATCGGCGCCCCCATTCGCCCTGTGCCAATCCAACCCAGACGGCGGCCCGCGCTCCGCTCAGCCAAACCCGGCCATCCTCGGGGGCGTCCACTCGGGGGGAAACGTTTGCATCTGGGCAGCTCGATTATTCCCGCACCTTTCGAGCGGGTCAAGGCAGGCTGGGCCAAGGGGACGGCAGCCGGTGGGGATAATTGGCCTGATGCTGGCGGAGCCCCCGGCGCACCCACGGCTGCTTCTGGTCGACGCCCACGGACTGGCCTTCCGGGCCTACCACGCACTGCCCGAGATGACCAACCGGCGGGGCGAGCCGATCCGGGTCGCCTACGGCTACACCTCGATGCTGCTCCTGGCTCTGAGCCGCGGTTTCGACTGCGCTGTGGCTGCCTTCGACCCCCCCGGTCCCACCTTCCGTGATGCCAAGCTAGCCACCTACAAGGCCACCCGCGCCCCTACCCCGGAGGAACTGGTGGCCCAGATACCCAACTGCCAGCGGATCACCGAGGGGCTCAACATTCCGGTCCTCACGGTTTCGGGGTTCGAGGCCGACGACGTGCTGGGTACCCTGGCGCGCCAGGCCAAGGCGGCCGGCTGCCAGACCGTGATTCTCTCCGGGGACATGGACCTGCTCCAGCTGGTGGATGAGGCCACCGTGGTCCAGGGCAGTCGCCGGGGCAGCACCGAACCGGTGATCTACGACGTCGCCGCGGTGCGCCAGCGCTTCGGGCTGGATCCCATCCGCATCATCGACTACAAGGCCCTACGCGGAGACGTCAGCGATAACATCCCCGGGGTTCCCGGAATCGGCGAGAAGACTGCCACCGCACTGCTTCAGCAGTACGGCTCGCTGGACGGGGTGCTGGCGGCACTGGACTCGATGCCCCAGGGGCGGGTGCGCACCGCGCTCGCTGCCAACGTCGAGATGGCTCACCTGGGTCGGGAGATGGTGACCATCGTCCAGGACGTCCCGGGCGTGGAGCTGGACCTCGGCAACTGCCGCCTCGACGCCTACGATCGCGAGGCGCTGGCGGCTCTCCTGGAAGGCCTTGGTATGCCCAGCCTGGTGGCTCGCCTGCCCCGCCCGGTCGCCGAGATCGGCCCCCCCGAGCGGCCGGCAGTCTCGACCACCGAGCTGATCCACGACGGGGAAGAACTGCTAGCGGCGGTCGCAGCGCTCCGACATGCTGGTGGTTTTACGGTTCAGCTGGCGATCGACGGGCCCCCACGCAAGGGACGGCTGGCGGGTATTGGGTTGGCCCTAAGCGCCGAGCGGAGCTGGTACTGCCCCATCCGCTCCGCCGAGGGGGACGGACTCAGCCAGGCCGCTCTATTCCCCCTCGTGGAGTTGCTCGCCGACCCCCAGGTGGGCAAGTCCAGCTACCAGCTCAAGGACAGCCTGCTGGCCTTGCGGGGCGCTGGGTTGGAGTTGGGGGGAGGGCAGTTCGACTGCGTCCTGGCCGCCTATCTGGCCGACTCTCGAAGCCGCACCCCCACCCTGGCGTCTCTGTGTCGCGAGTGGGGTGGACCGCCGGCCCCTGATCGGGAGGCGTCGCTCGGCAAGGGCGCGGCGGCCCGGCAGCCGTCGGAACTGGGCGTGGACGAGGCGGCCCAGCTCTTCGGCGGCGAGACCGCCTGCGCCGCGGCGATCCAGCCCGACCTGGAGCGGCGGCTGTCCGAGCTGGGCGCGGAGGCGCTGCTGCGGGATCTCGAGCTGCCGGTGCTGGGCATCCTGGCGGAGATGGAGGCGTTGGGGGTGCGCCTCGACGCCGAGCAGCTGCACACCATCTCGGCCACACTCAAAGTCCAGATCTCCGAGCTCGAAGAGGAGATGTTCCGTCTGGCAGGACGGAGCTTCAGCCCAGGGTCAACCCCGCAGCTGGCGGCGCTGCTCTATGACGAGCTTGGCCTCAAGAGCTCGCGGCGCACCAAGACCGGCCGGTCCACCGATGCCCAGGCGCTGGAGCTGCTCCGCGAGGAGCACCCGGTGGTCGGCCTCGTCCTGGAGTGGCGCCAGATGACCAAGCTCAAGAGCACCTACGTCGACGCCCTGCCGCTGTTGGTGGACCCCGATGACGGCCGGGTGCACACCAGCTTCAACCAGGCGGTCGCGGCCACCGGGCGGCTTTCCTCAAGCGATCCCAATCTCCAGAACATCCCCATCCGCACCCCGTTGGGACGGCGGATCAGGGCTGCCTTCGTCCCGGAGCGGGAGGGCTGGATCCTGGTCTCGGCGGACTACTCCCAGATCGAGCTCCGGGTGCTGGCGCACCTCAGCCAGGACCCCCGTCTGGCGGCAGCCTTCGCCCGCGGCGACGACGTCCACGCTGACACCGCGGCCCAGGTCTTCGGGGTCCACCAGGGGGATGTCTCCGCAGACCAGCGGCGGATGGCCAAGGTGGTCAACTTCGGGATCCTCTACGGCCTCTCCGGCTACGGCCTCTCCCGCGATCTGGGGATCGCCACCGATGTCGCCGAGGACTTCATCCGCCGCTACTTCGCCACCTACGCCGGGGTCAAGGAGTACCTCGAGGGGGTCCGGGGCGAGGCCCGGCGCCAAGGCTACGTGAGCACCATTCTGGGCCGGCGGCGCTACCTGACCGAGATCAACTCCTCCAACCGCCAGGTCCGGGAGGCCAGCGAGCGGATGGCCATCAACATGCCCATCCAGGGCTCCGCCGCCGACATCATGAAGCTGGGCATGATCCGCACCGCCCAGGCTGTGCGGGCCTCGGGCTGCCCCGCCCGGATGCTGCTCCAGGTGCACGACGAACTGGTCTTCGAGACGCCGGCCGGGGGGGAGGCCGAGGTTGCCGAGCTGGCCGCCGCGGGGATGGCGGGGGCCATCGAGCTCTCGGTGCCGCTGGTGGTGGATCTCAAGAGCGGTCCCAATTGGCGAGACCTCGCCCCGCTCCGGCGAGTCCAGGACTGACCCCTAGTTGCCCGAGCTCCCCGAGGTGGAGACCATCGTGCGCGACCTCCGGCCCCACTTGGTCGGAAGGCACCTGCGCCAGGTGGAGCTTCTCCGCGCGTCGGTGCTGCGCTACCCCGACCCCGCCAGCTTCCTGTTCCGGACCAAGGGACAGCGGGTACGGGCGCTGCGGCGTCGGGGCAAGTTCATCCACGTCTGCCTCGAGAGCGGGGACCGTTTGGTGGTTCACCTCGGGATGTCCGGGAGCCTGACCCTGTCGGTACCCGGGGAGCCGCGGGCGTCGCACACCCACCTGGTGATCGAACTGGACGACGGGGCCGAGCTCCGCTACCGAGACCCCCGGCGGTTCGGCCGCCTAGTCCTGGGCTCACCGGGAAGGCTGGAGCGGTTGGGAGCGCTGCCCCGACTGGGCCCGGAGCCGCTCTCGCGAAGCTTCGCCAGCAGTGGTTTCACGGAGACCCTGCGAGCCTCGGGGCGGGTGGTCAAGGCGGTGCTGCTGGACCAGGCGGCGGTGGCGGGATGCGGCAACATCTACGCCGACGAGGCCTGCTTTCTGGCTCGGGTCCGGCCCACCCGCCGCGGCCACACCCTGACCCGGGGTGAAGCGGCCCGGCTCACCCTGGCGCTGCCCGCAGTGATGCGCCAGGCGCTGCGCCTGCGGGGCAGCTCCTTCGCCACCTTCCGGGACGGCTTCGGGGCCAAGGGAGATGCCTTCGAGGCCCTCTTCGTCTACGGTCGCTCGGGCCTACCTTGCGTTCGCTGCGGCGATATCCTGCGACAAACCCGTGTGGGGGGTAGGACCACGGTCTTTTGCGGGCGGTGCCAGCGCTGAACTTGCAGGTCACGCTGCTCTCGTATGACGACGTCCCGCCCATCGGCGGCCAGGGCAGGTACGCCGGCGCCCTGGAGCAGGAGATGCCCAAGCACGGCTTCGGGCTCGAGCCGGTGACCGCCCGGCGCACCCCCTGGGGACCCGGGCCACGGATCCCCAAGCGCACCCGGCGTGCCCCGCTGGACTTCTCGCTCTGGCTCCGCCGGCGTCTCCCCGAGGTGGCCACAGCCCTGCATCCCGACCTCTGGCACGCCCTGGGGGGTCCGGGTGGGGTGCTGCTCTTCCGCCACCCCCCGAGCGCGCCCCTGGTCTTCACCGCCAACCACACCTATCGCACCGCCCACGGGCGGCGCCTGGCCACCCGGCCGCTGGGAAGCATCGAGGCCCGGGCCTACCGCTTCTCCGAGCACGTGATCTCGATCTCGCCCTCGACGGCCAGCTCGCTGGTCAAGGACTACGACGTTCCGGCGCGCAAGATCTCCGTTATCCCGGTGGGCATCGATACCGAGTGGCTGTGCCCGCAGGGGGGGTACGCGGCCCGCGACACCCTGCTCTTCGTGGGCCGGCTGGTACCGATCAAGGGCGTGCCCGAGTTCATCGCCGTGTTCCGGGAGCTGAGCCGAACCCAACCCTCGCTACGCGCTGAGATCTGCGGCGAGGGTCCCCTGCGTCAGGCCGCGGAGAGCGCCGCCGCCGAGTTCGGCGGGCGGATGCTAGTGCGAGGCCGGGTTTCCGAGACGGAACTGGCGGCGGTGTACCGCCGCTCGCTGCTGCTAGTGGTTCCTTCCCACTACGAGGGGCTCGGCCTGGTGGCGCTTGAGGCCATGAGCTCAGGCACCCCAGTGCTGGCCACCGACGTTCCCGGGCTCACCGATCTCAGAGGGGGAGGGGTGAGCCTGGTGCCCCTGGGCGACCCGGCGGCGCTGGTCCAGGAGGCAACCCGGATCGTGAGCGACTCGGGTCGCTGGCAGGAGATGTCGGACGAGGCCCGCCGGACCGTCTTGGAGCGCTTCTCCTGGGAGACGGTGGGACCCCAGATCGCGGAGGTCTACCGCTCGGTGCTGGGCTCCCGGGCCAGCCAGGTGGCGTAGGCCGCCTCCAGCTCCTGGCGCAGCGTCTCGAAGCGAGCCAGCGCCTCGCGGCCACGATCCGGGGCGGCAAATGTCTGGGCCTGTGCCAGCCTGGATTCAAGGTCGCGTCGCTCCTGCTCCATGACCTCGATCCGCTCCTCCAGCTGGGCGCGCGAGGCGACGGCCGGTGGGGCCTCATCCCGCCTCCGGGCGCGACGCCGAGGTGCTCGGCCGGGGGCCGGCGCCGCTGCCGCCGGGGAGGCGGGGCGTCGGGCGACCAGGCCGCCGGCCTGGACCTCGTAGACCGTGGCCGCCACCGAATCCACGAAGTAGCGGTCGTGGGAGACCAGGATGACCGCGCCGGGATAGGCCGCGATCGCCTCTTCGAGCACCTCTTGGGAGGGGATGTCAAGGTGATTGGTGGGTTCGTCGAGGAGCAGGCAGTTGGCGTCGTCCATGCCCAGGCGGGCCAGCGCCACCCGCGCCTTCTCGCCGCCTGAGATGTCAGCCACCCGGCTGAGCGCCCGATCGCCGCTGAAGAGCATTGCCCCCAGCACCGAGCGGGCCCGCTCGGGCAGCGAGCCGGGATGGTCGTCGAGCAGGTTCTCCAGCACCGTGCGGTCGGGGCTGAGGTCGGCGAAGTCTTGGTGGTACTCCCGGATCCGGGCCCGGGCGCCGGGCCGCACCGCGCCCCGCACCGGCGGCAACTGCCCCGCCAAGGTGTGCAGCAGGGTGGTCTTCCCGGAGCCGTTGGGCCCGAGCACCGCGATCCGGGCGCCCCGGGCGACGGTGAGGTCGGGAACCGAGAAGAGCTCCGCCCCGTCGCGCCCGCAGCTGAGCCGCTCGGTGCGAAGCACCACCTGGGCGCTGGGGGCGGCGTGCAAGGTGAGCCGCATCCGCCGCAGTTCGGTGGGTTCAGGTACCCGCTCCAGGCGGTCGAGCAGGGTCTGCCGTCCCCGCGCCTGGCGCGCCCGCTGGCCGGCCTTGTAGCGGCGGATGTACTCCTCCTGGTGGCTGATGTGGGCCTGCTGCGCCTCCCAGGTCCGGCGCCAGCGCAGCCGCCGCTCCTGGCGCTGCCGGAGGTAGCTGTCGTAGCCGCCGTCGTACACCTCGGCGCGCCCCGCGGTGAGCTCCAGCATCCGGGTGCAGACCCGCTCCAGGAGGCGGCGGTCATGGGCCACCAGGCAGAGGGTGGGGGCGCTCTGGAGCAGGTGGGCCTCGAGCCACTCGATGGCGCTGAGATCGAGGTGGTTGGTGGGCTCATCGAGGAGTAGCAGGTCGACGTCCTGGAGCAGCAGCTTGCTCAGCTCGAGTCGGCGTACCTGGCCAACGCTGAGTGCTCTTGGGGAACGGGCCTGATCCGCCTCACCGAGTCCGAGGCCCCCCAGCACCGCCCGCGCCCGGGCCTCGAGGTCGTAGCCGCCCAGCCCCTCGTATGAGGACTGGGCTTCCCCGTAGAGGCCGAGTTGCTGTTCGGTGTCGGGCCCCGGGGTGGCCAGCTGGCGCTCCAGGTGGGCTAGCTCGTCCCGGAGCCGGGCCAGGTCGGTGCGGCTGGCCATGGCCTCACCGAGCACCGTCTCCGCGACCGGCTCCGGGGACTCCTGGGGCAGGTAGGCCACCAGGAGTCGCCCCGAGCGGTCCATCCGCCCGGCGCTGGGGGCGAGAGCGCCCGCCAGCAGGTCCAGCAGGCTGGACTTGCCTTCGCCGTTGCTGCCCACCACTCCGAGGCGATCGCCAGGCTCCAGCTTCAGGTCCAGGTCGGAGAAGACCACCCGGTCGGCGTACTCGACCGCCACCCCGGCGCAGCTCACCAGGGCCATCGGGCACCCACTCCGGAACGGGACCGGAGGGCCCGCCGCTGCGATACTCCGAGGATGCCCAACTTCGATCTCGCGTCCCCGTTCGCGCCGACCGGAGACCAGCCCCAGGCGATCGCCCGGCTCCAGGACGCGGTGACCCGGGGGGACCGGGAGCAGGTCCTCTTGGGGGTCACCGGCAGCGGCAAGACTTTCACCATCTCCAACCTGATTGCCGAAATCCAGCGGCCGGTGCTCGTGCTGAGTCCCAACAAGACCCTGGCCGCCCAGCTCTGGGCCGAATTCCGGGCATTCTTTCCGAAGAACGCAGTCGAGTACTTCGTCTCGTTCTACGACTACTACCAGCCAGAAGCCTACATCGCCCGCACTGACACCTACATCGAGAAGGACTCCTCCCGCAACGAGGAGATCGACCGGCTGCGCAACGCCGCCACCCGCTCCCTGCTGACTCGCCGGGACGTGATCGTGGTGGCGTCCATCTCCTGCATCTACGGCATCGGGTCCCCGGAGAACTACCTGGGCGAGTCGGTCGAGGTCAAGCAGGGTGAGAGCTGGCGGCGCGACATCCTGCTCCGCAAGCTGGTCGACCTGCAGTACGCCCGCAACGACCTGGATTTCGGGCGCAGCCGCTTCCGGGTCCGGGGTGACGTCCTGGACATCCAGCCCGCCTACGAGGAGATCGCCACCCGGGTGGAGTTCTTCGGTGACCAGGTGGAACGGATCGTCGATTTCGACCCCCTGACCGGGGAGATTCTCGCTCAACGTGAGGAGCTGACCATCTTCCCCGCCTCTCACTACGTGACCCCCAAGGACAAGCTGGAGCTGGCGTTGCGGGCCATCGAGGAGGAGCTGGAGTGGCGTTCCGAGGAGCTGGACCGCCAGGGCAAGCTGCTGGAGGCGCAGCGCCTGCGCCAGCGCACCATGTTCGACCTGGAGATGCTCCGGGAGACCGGAACCTGCGCCGGGGTGGAGAACTATTCGCGCCACCTAGGCGGCCGGCAGGAGGGGGAGCGGCCCTTCACCCTGATGGACTACCTGCCCCAGGACACCCTGATCGTGGTCGACGAGTCGCACGTGGCGGTGCCCCAGATCGGGGCCATGTACGGCGGCGACCGCTCCCGGAAGATTCCCCTGGTGGAGTACGGCTTCCGGCTGCCGTCGGCGCTGGACAACCGTCCACTTACCTTTGAGGAGTTCGAACATCGCATGAACCAGATGGTGTATGTTTCCGCGACGCCCGGTCCTTATGAACTGACTAAATCCGCGGGCGTAGTGGTGGAACAGATCATCCGGCCGACGGGCCTGGTCGATCCTCCGGTCGAGATTCGCCCGGTCAAGGGACAGATTGACGACCTGCTGCACGAGATTCGCCAGCGCGTCGCGCGCGGCGAGCGCGTGCTGGTCACGACGCTCACCAAGCGCATGTCCGAAGACCTGGCCGAGTATTACAATGAAGTCGGCGTGAAGTGCCGCTACCTTCATTCAGAAATCGAAACCCTCGAACGCATCAAGATTCTGCGCGACCTGCGCAAGGGCGAGTTTGATGTGCTGATTGGCATCAACCTGCTGCGCGAAGGCCTCGACTTGCCGGAAGTTTCCCTAGTCGCGATTCTCGATGCCGATAAAGAAGGCTTCCTGCGTTCAAGTG
>JBOHUH010000126.1:0-5016 GCA_050733915.1 Candidatus Dormibacteria bacterium
CCCAGCCGGTCCTCGGAGCGGGCTTGCAGACGGGCCGCCGATCGGGCTAGACTGTTAGCACTCACGAGGGTTGAGTGCTAACAGTGCAGGAGGTAGGGAATGGCCCTGAAGCTACGGCCGCTGGCCGACCGTGTCGTCGTCAAGCCCGTGGAGCGGGAAGAGACCACCAAGAGCGGGATCGTGCTTCCCGACACGGCCAAGGAGAAGCCTCAGGAGGGGCTAATCGAGGCGGTGGGTAATGGCAAGTACAACGAGCAAACGGGGCAGCGGGTGGCCCTCGACGTCACCGTGGGCGATCGGGTGATCTACGCCAAGTACTCCGGGTCCGAGATCAAGATCGACGAGCAGGACTACCTGATCCTCTCGGAGCGCGACATCCTCGCCGTGGTCGCTTCCAACGGTAAGGCCTGAGTCGGTGAGCCGAGGGCTCGCGGCGCCCGCCTTACGGGTCACCGCGAGCCCCGCCCAGCCTAGGAGATAGCAAGCAAGTGGCAGCCAAGCAGCTGAAGTTCGACGATCAGGCGAGGGACGCCCTGCTCCGGGGCACCGCCCAGGTGGCGGCGGCGGTGCGGCCCACCCTGGGTCCGCGGGGGCGGTCGGTAGTGATCGACCGCAAGTACGGCAGCCCCCAGATCTCCAGCGATGGAGCCACCATCGTTCGCGACATCGAGCTGCCCGACCATTTCGAGAACATGGGAGCTCAGCTGCTGGCGGAGGCCGCCCGGCGGGCCAACGACACCGCCGGCGACGGGACCACCACCGCGGCTCTTCTGGCGGAGGCGATGATCGAGGAGGGGGTCCGCAACCTGGCTTCTGGAGCCTCGCCGATGGGCCTCAAGCGAGGCATCGAGAAGGCCACCCAGCGGGCGCTGCTGGAGCTCGACCGTCAGAGCAGGCCTCTCTCGGGCCGAGAGGATATCGCCCATGTGGCCACCATCTCGAGCGGAAGCGCCGAGATCGGGGCCATGATCGCCGACGCCATGGAGCGAGTCACCGCCGAGGGGGTGATCACCGTTGAAGAGTCCTCGGGAATCGACACCGAGGTCAAGGTGGTTGAGGGGATGCAGTTCGACCGGGGCTTCGTGTCCGCCTACCTGGTCACCGACCAGAAGGGGATGGAGGCGGTATTGGAGAATCCGCTGATCCTGATCACCTCGCGGAAGGTTTCCGCGGTCGCCGACATCGTCCCCGCGATGGAGCTGTCGGCGCGCAGCTCACGCCCCCTGCTGGTGGTCGCCGAGGACGTCGATGGCGAGGCCTTGGCCACCCTGGTGGTCAACAAGGTGCGTGGCACTGTGGCCGCCTGCGCGGTCAAGGCACCGGGATTTGGTGACCGTCGCACCGCGATGCTCCAGGACCTGGCCGTACTCACCGGCGCGGAGGTGATCTCCGACGAGCTGGGCCTCTCCCTGGACCGGGTATCGGAGGACCAGATGGGATCGGCGCGTCGGGTGGTGGTGACCAAGGACGACACCACGGTGGTCGAGGGCACGGGGAGCGCTGAGCAGGTCAGGTCCAGGGTGCGAGAGATCGAGCAGCAGATGGAGCTGACGGAGTCCGACTGGGACCGGGAAAAGCTCCAGGAGCGCAAGGCCCGCCTGATCGGCGGGGTAGCGGTGATCAAGATCGGCGCCCCCACCGAGACCGCGCTCAAGGAGCGCAAAGAGCGGGTGGAGGATGCCCTCGACGCCACCCGGGCGGCGGTGGCGGAGGGGATCCTCCCCGGGGGCGGGCGGAGCCTGCTCCTAGCCGCGGACTCCCTTGCGGGTATCGGGGACAGCGACGACGAGAAGACCGGGGCCGAGATCGTGCGGCGGGCGCTGCATCTGCCCCTGCGGCAGCTGGCTGCCAACGCCGGTCTGGAGGGCTCGGTGGTCCTGGAGAAGGTCCAGTCGATGGGCTCGGCCGAGGGCGTTGACCTGCTCACCCTGGAGTACGGGGACCTGCTCAAGGCCGGGATTATCGACCCCACCAAGGTGGTGAAGACAAGCCTCCAGAGCGCCGCCTCGGTGGCAGCACTTCTGCTCACCACCCAGGCCCTGGTGGCCGACCTGCCGCAGGCCGCGCCCGCCTTGCCCGCGGGTGGTGGCGGCGACGACGGCATGGGCGGTATGGGCGGTATGGGCGGCATGGGCGGCATGGGCGGCATGGGCGGCATGGGCGGGATGGATGACATGGGGGACATGGACTTCTGACCGCTGCGGGGGCGGAGAATGTCGAAGTGACTCGATCCTCGCACCTCAAAGTGGCCGTCTGCCAGTACGCACCCCAGGTCGGGGATCCGCCTGGCAACGCGGCCACTGGGGCGGACTGGATCGGCAGGGCAGCGGAGGCGGGTGCCCAGTTGATCGTGCTCCCCGAGCTGGCCAGTTCCGGGTACGCGTTCGCCACCGAGGCGGAGGCGGAGCGCTGTTCCGAGTCCGTAGACGGTCCCAGCCTCAGCGCGTGGTCGGCGCGCTGTCGGGAGCTGGACGTGATGGTGGTGGCTGGCTTCTGCGAGCGTGCCGAGGGGGCTCGTTACGACTCGGCGGCGCTGCTCGGTCCGGCGGGGGTGCTCGGGGTCTACCGGAAGGCCCACCTCTTCAACGACGAGCAGAGCTACTTTCAGTCCGGCGACAGCGGCTTTCCGGTCTTCGATATAGGCTGTGGCCAGCTGGGAATGCTGATCTGCTACGACCTCTGGTTCCCCGAAGCGGCGCGTGCCCTCACCTTGGCGGGCGCCGACCTCATCTGCGTGCCCACCAACTGGGTCGCCAACTTCCGACGCCAGGTGGCGGATGAACGGGGCTGGGTGATGGGCAACTACGCCTCGGTGGCGGTGGCCACCCAGAACCAGGTTTTCGTGGCTGCGGCCGACCGGATCGGCCGCGAGCAGGGCGTCGAGTTCATCGGCGGCAGCTGCATCGTGGGTCCCGAGGGCTGGCTCCTGGCGGGGCCGGCGGCGCGCGGTGATGAGGCGCTCTTGATGACTGATATCGATCTCGGCAGTGCCGCCGCCCGCAAGCGGAGGACTCCACGAAATCATGCCCTCGGCGACCGGCGCCCAGACCTCTACCGGGAGCTCAGCGCGCCGCAGCCCAGCTGCGCCGGGTGACCTCCTCAGCGGAGCTGGGGCGCGCCGTCGAGGTGGGCGGAGGGGAGGCGGGTTCTGAGTTGCTGCGGGGGCTCAACCAAGCCCAGTGCCGGGCCGTGACCGCTCCCGACCGGCCGCTCCTGGTGCTGGCTGGGGCGGGCTCCGGCAAGACCAGGGTGCTCACCCATCGGATCGCCTACCTGATGGCGCAGCACCGAGCCAGCCCGGGCCGGCTGCTGGCGGTCACCTTCACCAACAAGGCCGCCCGGGAGATGCGCAGTCGGATCGCCACGCTGCTTGGGGGCGAGCCCCATGGCATGTGGCTGGGTACCTTCCACGCCTGCAGTGCCCGCATCCTGCGCGATCTGGGTGAGCTCATCGGGGTCCCTCGCAACTTCGTCATCTATGACGAGGTGGACCGCTCCGCGCTGCTCAAGGAGGCCATGCGCCGGGCCGGCATCGACGAGAAGCGGATCAGCCCGTCGAGCGTCGGCGGGGAGATCTCAAGGGCGAAGAATGAGCTCCAGGGCCCCGAGGCGTACGCCGCCGCCGCGGTGGGCTACGTCGAGTCTCAGGTAGCCAGCGCCTACCCCTACTACCAGAGTCTCCTGGAAGCCGCGGGCGCACTCGACTTCGACGACCTGCTCTTCCGGGCGGTGGAGCTGGTCCAGCAGTCTGAGGAGGCCAGGCAGCATTACCAGCGCCGCTTCGACCACATCCTGGTCGACGAGTACCAGGACACCAACCGCGCCCAGTATCTGTTGCTGCGCGATCTGGTGCAGGATCACCGACACCTGACCGTGGTCGGCGATCCCGACCAGTCGGTGTACAGCTGGCGGGGTGCCGACATCCGCAACATCCTGGAGTTTCAGCGCGATTATCCCGATGCGATGGTGGTACCGCTGGAGCAGAACTACCGCAGCACCAAGACCATCCTGGCGGCTGCCCAGGCGGTCATCCGAGAGAACTCCGAGCGGATGG
This sequence comes from Candidatus Dormibacteria bacterium, assembly GCA_050733915.1. Taxonomy (GTDB): domain Bacteria; phylum Chloroflexota; class Dormibacteria; order Aeolococcales; family Bog-877; genus Bog-877. Next base: position 4,055 of record JBOHUH010000126.1, read on the forward strand.
ACAAGGGGCTCTGGAGTGACGGACCGGAAGGCACGCCGGTGGTGGTGGCCCAGCTCTACGACGAGCGCGAGGAGGCGGGGGCGGTGGCCCGGGAGGCGCAGCGCCTGGTCGACCAGGGCGAGGCCGACTTCGGAGGCATGGCGATCCTCTACCGCACCAACGCTCAATCACGGGCGTTGGAGGAGACCTTCCTCCGGGCCGCGATCCCCTACCGCTTGGTGGGCGGGGTCCGCTTCTACCAGCGCCGAGAGGTCAAGGACGTCCTGGCCTACCTGCGGCTGCTGACCCACCGCAACGACCGGCTCGCCTTCGAGCGGGTCGTGAACGTGCCCAAGCGGGGTGTGGGCATGCAGTCCCTGGGGGAGTTGATGCGCACCGCCGCCGCCCGCGGGGTCTCCCACTGGGACCTGCTGTCAGACCCGCGAGAGGCCGGGGTGCGGGGTGCCGCCGCCAACGGCCTGGGACGATTTCGGGAGACGATTGAGGAGGTGGCCGAATGGGGGGCACCCTGGCCACTGGTGGCGGTGCTGGACCGGCTCCTGGAGCGCTCCGGTTACCGCCAGTACGTCCGCGACGGCAGCCTCGAGGGAGAAGAGCGCTGGGCCAACGTGGTGGAGCTCCGAGGCCTGGCGGCCGAGCAGCGAGATCTCCCCAGCGCCGAGACCCTACCCGCTTTCCTGGAGCAGGTGGCGCTGGCCGGTGAGGTGGACCAGATGGAGGAGTCCAGCTCGGCGCTCACCCTGATCACCCTGCACCAGGTCAAGGGGCTGGAGTTCCCGGTCGTGTTCGTGACCGGGGTCGAGGAGGGCCTGCTGCCCCATAGCCGCTCACTGGACAGCCTCAGCCAGATCGAGGAGGAGCGCCGGCTCCTTTATGTGGGCATGACAAGGGCCAAGCGCCGCCTCTACCTCAGCCATTGCTTTCGGCGCCACGTCTACGGCAGCCCCTCGCCGGCCATCCCC
>JBOHUH010000127.1:0-2968 GCA_050733915.1 Candidatus Dormibacteria bacterium
GCCTCTCCGGTTCCGATCTTCCTGCGGAACACGTTGCAACCCAGCTTGGAGGGTATTCCGGCTCGCCGGTTCGAATTGGCAATGCGGCTTCTGGCCAGGCGCAGCTGGACACGTTGGGTGAGGTAGCCCAACTCGCGCTGGCCCTGGATCGGGTGGGCCACTGCCCCGACGAGCTCCTGTCGCGCGTGCCGGCGATCGCGGGTGCGGCTGGCAAGCAGTGGAGGCTTCCCGATCACGGAATCTGGGAGGTGCGAGGCGACCCCCAGGACTATGTTCACAGCAAGGTGATGGCCTGGGCCGCCCTCAGTGCCGCCTGTTCCTTGGCGGCGCAGGACCGGATTGGTGGCCCCGTCGCTGCCTGGAAGGAGGACGCGGCCGCGATCGCTCAGGCGGTCGCGCGTCGGGGGTGTGGTCCCCACGGGGAGTTGGTCATGTCCTTCCAAGACTCGAGCGCGGACTCTTCCCTTCTCGCCGCCTACCTGGTCTCGTTCATCGACCCTGGCCGACCCGGCGCCGAGACTACCCTGCGTCGAGTTGAGCTGGAGCTGGGCCGGGGTCCGCTGATGGCCCGGCACTTCCCCGAACGCGACGGGATCGACGCCCCCTGCTTCCCCTTCTTGTTTCCCGGCCTCTGGGCTGCCTCTGCCGAGGCCCGGCTGGGCCTTCGGGTGGCCGCCGAGGAGCGCCTTCGGCGTATCTGCGGACTGGCGGGCCCCGCGGGGCAGCTCTCTGAGGTCGCCGACCCGGAGACGGGCGCTCTCTGGGGCAACTACCCGCAGGTGCAGAGCCATGCGGCGCTGGTCTCGGCGGCTCTTGAGATCTGGCCGAGCGAGCGGAGCAGTTCCTGATCGATCCTATACTTGGCCCCGGAGGAGTCGGCAGGGCAGTGCGCCACCTCGCCCCGTTCGTCTAGTGGCCAAGGACACCGCCCTCTCAAGGCGGAGATCAGCGGTTCGAATCCGCTACGGGGTACCATTCCCGCCCGCGAGGGCGGCTCCAGCGGGAGATCGATTGAGCGACCAGCCCGACCCACCCAATCCGACAACGCGGCCCCTGACCAGCCTGCCGGTCGCACCCCACGGGCACCAGATCCAGCCCAGTCACCGGACGGTGCTGCCGGCGGACAGTCGTGCCGCCGAGGAGGGGCTGGCCGCGATCCTGACAACCTTGGACGAAGCTCCGACCGCGGACCAGTTGGCTCAGCTCTCCCGGCTCTGTGGCGAACACCCGGCATTCCTCGACGGCTGGGCCCGACTGGCGGAGGCGGCTTACTCGTCGGGGGACTCGGTCGCCGCTTACGCCTACAGCCGGGTCGGCTACCACCGCGGCCTCGATCGTTTGCGCAAGAGCGGATGGGGCGGCACCGGTCAGGTCGAATGGGCCGAGCCCAGCAATCGCGGCTTCCTGCGCAGCCTGTTCATGCTCATGGTGGCGGCCGCCGCGGTCGGTGAGGAGGACGAGGCAGACCGCTGCCACCAGTTCCTGCTGGACCTCGACCCCAACGACGGCATCGGGGTTGGGACACGGCGGGCCGTCGGAGTGGGCCAGCAGCTCGAGCGCGCCGAGTTGCCCTAGCCGGCCTCGGCCTCGCCGGGGGGTGGGGCCAGCTTGCCGTCTCGAGGGACCGGGCCCTTGAACCCCGCCGCCGTGCGGTGCCCGCCACCCCCGTAGCGGGAGGCGATCAGGCTGACATCGACCCCCCCCGCGGTGGAGCGCAAGGACCAGCGGGCGGTGTCGCCGCTGCCCTGCCACCAGACGCCGGCGAAGGGCTGGCCGGCGGCCAGGACGTCGCCGAGCTCGCTCTGCAGCACCGAACTGTTGACCGTGGGTACGACGGTGCCCAGGATCTCCACTGGAAGCGCATGCGCGGCTACCCGCTCTACCATCCGGCGCTGGTAGCGGAGCAGAGCGCGGCCCTCGACGCGGAGTTGGGCGACATCGATGGAATCCCACGTTTCAAAGTCGAAATCGTGGGCCCTGAGGGCGGCCGAAACCTCCTCGCTCTCGGGCAGTTCGTGCCGCCACAGATCGCGGTCCTGCACGTAGCGCAACAGCTCGGGCACGGGAGATTCGTGCAGGTACTGCCAGGCCATCACCGCCCCGCTGCGATTCATGTCGAAGACGCAATAGGGCAGATCGGCCAGCGCGCTGGCCGCGGAGCGATGATGATCCAGGACCACCAGGCTCGCCGACGCCTGGGCCAGCCGCTCCGTGGTGCCCCGGTCGTAGGCAAAGTCGGCCATCAGCACGTGCCGCCCCTTGATCCGCGGCGGTGGATCGCCGTGGCTGACGGGGACGTAGTCGGCCCCCTGGCCATAGCGCTTCCAGGCCGCAAACGCCGCCCCGAAGCCGTCAGGACAGTCACCGTGATACACGATCAGGGGGCGCGTCACAGATTTGTGAGAGTCCCCCGTCCTTGCCCCCTCTGGAGCCGTGTTGGCTCCGCTCTGGAGAATGGCCACCCGCTAACCGTAGATGAAATCGATTACCCCGGCCGTCGAGTAGATCTCCCGGGTGTCCACGTCGCCGGAGCCGTAGTTGACGACGTTGGCCTCCTTGACCACAAAAGTCTGGGGGCCGTAGACGGCAACCACCCAGGCTACATGTCCCGCCCCCGGGGCGTAGTAGCCACCAGGAGCAAAGACAACCATCGACCCCACCCTCGGTGTTAGGCCAATCGGATATGCGTCGTAGTCGAGGTCCAAGCTGACCCATTCATCCGCGTTCCCCCAGGGTGCCCAGGGGACGCGGGTCTGGGTCGCGACGTACCAGGTGCACTGCCCGTACGGGTAGTTGTCCGGGTTGGTCGCGTAGGGCCGCGAGGGTGGCGGACCCACGGAGAGGATGGTGCCGCCCTGCCCAACCCCATAAGAACCGGTGGAACCTTCGCTGGCGATCTCCTCATCCTGGAGGGTCTGGATCTTGGAGTTGTCGCTCTGAATCTCATCTGAAAGCTCGGCCGCCTGAC
>JBOHUH010000128.1:0-5138 GCA_050733915.1 Candidatus Dormibacteria bacterium
GGATTGCTCGTGTTTGGCTTAATCGGGCTCTTCGTCGGCGGCTTCACCATCTTCAACACCTTCTCGATAATCGTCGGCCAGCGGACCCGCGAACTCGCCCTGCTCCGAGTCGTGGGCGCCAGCCGCACACAGGTATTCAGCTCAGTCGTGCTGGAGGCTGCGCTGGTCGGCGTGGTCGCCTCAGGGATCGGTCTCGGGCTCGGCGTCCTGGTAGTGGCGGGGCTGGAGTCCCTGCTGGAGGCGCTGGGCCTGGCCCTGCCGTCGGGACCCCTGGTGTTCAGCGGCGGCACGGTGGTGGTGGCGCTGGTGCTCGGGGTTCTGGTCACCGTCGTGGCCGCTCTGAACCCGGCCTGGCGGGCGGTGCGGATCGCGCCCGCGGTGGCACTCGCGCTCCGCGCCCAGGAGTCCGAAACGTCCTCCCGGCGGCGCTCGCTGGTCGGGGGGCTGTGCGCTGTGGCATCCCTGCTGTGCCTTTTCGCCGGTCTGGCCGGTCCCTCGCTGCCCCTGACCGGGCTCGGTGCAGCCGGCACCTTCATCGCGGTCGCCATGCTGGGGCCCCTGGCCGCGCGGCCCCTGGCGGGGCTCGTGGGGAGCCCGCTGGCTCGGATGCTGGGCGCCCCAGGTCGGCTGGGCCGCGCGAACTCCATGCGCAACCCGCGCCGGACCTCGCAGGGCGCTACTGCGCTGATGGTGGGCTTGGCGCTGGTCTCGGCGGTGGCGGTGCTGGGCTCCTCGCTGGCCAACGCCGCCGTGAGCAGCGTGGTCAACTCGGTGCGGGCCGACCTCATCATCACCAGCGGCAGTGGCACCTTCGGGCCGACCCTCCAGAGCAAAGTGTCCCGCTTGCGCGAGGTTAGCGGGACCTGTGCCGTCTACGGGGCCCAGTTCGAGCTGCGGGGTGTGGTGGAGTCGATGGAGAGCGTCTGCACCAACCATCTGGCCGCCAACGTGAACTTGCGGATGACCGCAGGGTCGGCGGCTCCCGCGCTCCGGCAAGGGGAGCTCCTAGTGGACAGCACCACCGCGCGCCAGCAGCACCTCAGGGTGAGATCGACTGTCCGGGTCGCGTTCCCCGACTTCCCCAAGTCCACCATGCGCGTCGGTGGCATTTACCAGCCCAACGCCCTGATCCACAACTACCTGGTGGGCGACTCCTTCTTCCAGGCTCACTTTCCCGGGCAGCCACCGGGTGGGCTCCTGGTGCTCGGCCGCGACGGCCACCCGGGGCTGGAGCGGGCGGTGACCGCCGCGCTCGGCTACGATCCCGACCTCACCGTCCAAACCCGAGGCCAGTTCGAGGCTCAGCAGACGGCTAGCATCAATCAGACCCTGGGGCTCGTCTACGCTCTGCTGGCCTTGGCCGTGATCATCGCCCTGATCGGAGTTGTCAACTCGCTCCTGCTGGCGGTGTCGGAGCGCACCCACGAGATCGGCCTGCTCCGGGCCGTGGGTATGAGCCGCCGGCAGGTGCGCTACATGGTGCGCAGCGAGGCCGTGATCCTCTCGCTGTTTGGGGCCCTGGTGGGGGTAGTCCTGGGAACGGGCCTGGGCGCGGCGCTGACGTACTCGCTGCGACAGCAGCAGCACCTCAGCAGCATCGTGGTGCCGGTTGGGAGCCTGATCGCCTTCCTTTTCATCTCCGCCCTGCTTGGCCTGCTGGCCGCCAGCTGGCCGGCCCGCCGAGCCGCGCGCCTGAACGTCATCTCGGCTATCGCCTCGGAGTGACGGCGGGCACCAAGTTGATCTGCAGGGAGCGAGGTGCGTTCTCCGACCCCAATTTCTGGCGGGAGGGAGGCTACCTGGGTCCGTCGGCCGGACCTTGCGGGCCGCGGCCAGGCCGGCCTCACTGCCTCCAATGGCCCCGGGTGGAAAGCAGTCAGGCGCTTGCCGTGGTGACCTTCAACCTCTCAAGCGGCGGCGTCGGCCGCGATGGTGGAGGCCTGGCCGCTGAAGTCGGCGCGCTCCTCGACGGGCTCCCTGGACCACTGGGGTAGGGCTCAGGTCTACCGGTGCTCCCCGAGAGGTCAAAGTCAAACTGACCCAATACCCCTCTGAGGGTAGTGGGTCAGTTTGGATGTTACTTCGCTTGACTTCGGCGAGAAGGCCGTGGACTGACTTTTTTGTAACGACTGGCGCGCGCCTAGACTTCCCGGGGTGCGCGAGTTCAGGTCGAGCAGCACGATCCTGGGGGGAGCCTTCATTTCGGCAGGAGGCATCGTACTCGCGGGCGCGATTGTTCTCGCGGCGCGGGCGCGAGGGCTAGGGCTGACCGTGGACGCGGCGATCCTTGTGGCTGCCGCCCTCATCTGCTCAGGTGGGATGTTCTTTGTGTTAGTCGGGACGGGGTACGTGAGGCCCCCTAGGCGCACCCGACAAAGGCTTGAGGCGCTTGAGCAATCTAGAGAGGAGCGGGAGGCGCAGGCTCGTCAGGATGCACACGACACGTCCGTCGCTCTCAAGGAACTGGTCGAGATGCTACGGAAGCAGGCGCAGGCATCCGCGACGGCACCTAGGCCAGCAGCCCGACAATCTCCTCGACGGACCAAACGTGATCTGTCACCCCAGCCGCCATCGCGGGAGTCCGTGGGTAAGGATTAGCTAGGCTGCTGTGGGGTCGAGCGAAGTTGTAGTGCATGAAGTGGAGGCTGACGGCAGCAGCTAGGTTCTCGGCCTTCTTGGAGAAGCCGTTTGTCAGCCGAGTGAAGCGGCGCATCCCCATCCGCATCGTGAGGTTCTGCCGTTCGATGTGGCTGGTCGTGACCAGCGTCGCATCCGGCGAGCCGCTGATCGACCGCCGCTCGGCGGTGATGAACCGGGAGGGGCTGTACCGCCGCTTGGACTCGGGAAGCTCCCCGTAGATCTTCACGAGCTGACCATAGTCAGCGTCAGCGCCGAAGGCTTCCTCGACAGCCGTGAGGTAGCAGACCAGGCCGTCGGTGGTGAGCTGAGTCCGGTTGGTGATCCGCTCTCGAACATCTTGCATGAAGTCGATCGCGGTCGGGGTGTCGCGCTCACCGACCAACCAAGAGGGCACCAGCTTCGTGTCGGCGTCCATCGCCACCCAAGTCCAGACGTCTCCGTAGCCGAACTCTCCCTCATGCTCGGCAGGGACGTTGACTTCCTTGGCATGACAGAAGCTCCAGATCTCGTCGGCCTCCACCCGGCGGCAGGTCAGCCCTCGAAGGGCATCGTCCTGGTACTCGGAGCAAGCATCGCCCAGCTCGACCAGGAGCTTGGAGACGGTGTTCTTGGCCACGCCCGTCATGCGGACGGTGGCCCGGATGGAGTTGCCCTCGACCAGGGCTTTGACCACCTGGACTCGCTTGGTTTGGGAGAGTCGGTTCATACTGACTATTATGCTTGAGGAGAGGGAGAAAGTCAAGCCTTGGCTTGTGACGGCTTCGTCAACCCCAAGGCGCGCGTTGCGCGCCTTGATGGTTTAAAATGCGTGGAGGCAGTGGGAGTTGAACCCACCGGGATGAGTTTTAGAGACGCTCCTGGCGAACCTGCTGCCCCCGACGGGGAGTGCCCCGGACGGCGAGTGCGTCCGGGGGCTTCCTGCTCTTGTCGCCTCGGTCCGCTCGCGGTTAAAGGCCGAGGAGGTTAGTTCTTCTTCTCACACCTATACTATACACCTCAGGGTACGCGGGGTGTCAAGATGGAGGCCGATAGGCGACAGCGTAAAGCCCTCTTGACTTACGTCCGCGAATCTGATAGCGTGGTGCCCATGAGTGATTCTCCTGCGGCGATCCGGGTCAAGGAGAGGAGTCCTGGCTACCCGGGCATCGACCTGGGCCACGCCGTTGAGCGAGCCGCGCAGCTTTACAGGCTTGAGAAGCGCAACGCGGCCCCAACCAGCGTGATCCTTAGCCATTGGGGCTACGCTTCCCCAACTGGCCCGGGGTCCATCGTTTTGGCTTCTTTGAAGAAGTTCGGCTTTCTGGTGGACGAAGGTACCGGCGCTGCGCGGAAAGCACGGCTTACCGACGACGCGATCGCAATCCTGCTGAGGCAAGAAGAAGACCCAGTTCGACAAGAGGCAATTCGATCGGCAGCGCTGCGGCCCAAGCTTCACGCCGAGTTGTGGAATCAATTCAGCGAGAGTGGCCTTCCGTCGGACAAAACGCTGTTGCTGGATCTGCAGCGGGACCGTCGTTTTACAGAGAGCGGAGCCAAGAGTTTTATCGCGGAGTTCAAGCGGACCCTTTCGTTCGCCGGATTGGTAATGGGTGGTACAATTCCACGTAGTGATGCCAATACGGTGCCGGAGGTGGAGACAGGTATGACTTCGAGCAGTCCACCCGCTACGCCGGCTGCGGTGCCTGGTTTCCCGTCCGTCTCTACCGCGGGCTCAAACTCCCGGGCCGTTCAGATTCCACTCGGCTCCGCGTGGGCTACCCTCCAAGCCCCATTCCCGATGACTGAGGAGACGTGGTCTTTGATGTTCGCGGTGCTAAACGCGATGAAGCCAGGGTTAGTTCAGGCGGATTCTTCGACTACCGAGAGGGATGATTCGCCCACCGAGCCGTAGCCGCCTTCCTAGCGATCTCAGTCCGCTCCTCAGGCGTGAGCTTGGCAGCCCTAGCCTTCCCTCCCTTCTTGCCTCCCAGCCTTCCCAGCTCCACGGCGGCAGGGTTCTTGCCCCGGTAGGGGTCGAACTCGGGGTCGGTGGCCTCGGCTACGATGGAGGCCGCAAGTCGGTTGAGATCGGCTGGCTTCCTTGAGCGCTTGGGCATAGCACCAGTCTACAGGTGATCTCAGATTGGGCAAATTCAAACTGACCCACCACCCCTCTGAGATCAACCTTGACCTCGACCGAATTGGGGTCTATACTTCACCCTCCGCACCGAGCCCGGTGGGCCCGGTGGCTGGGCAGCTCCCAAGGTGGGTCCAGCCTGCACCTTGACAATTGAAGAGTGGAGACGATTCTGCGTCCACATGCCCCTACAGGAAGGGGCCCAACAAATTCTTTGCAACCTACCCGGCTTCGGTCGGGTTGGTAATGACGGAGAGTTTGATCCTGGCTCAGGATTAACGCTGGCGGCGTGCCTGACACATGCAAGTCGAACGAGGCCGCAAGGCCTAGTGGCGGACGGGTGAGTAACACGTGACCAACCAACCTCGAAGTTGGGAATAGC
>JBOHUH010000129.1:0-4077 GCA_050733915.1 Candidatus Dormibacteria bacterium
ATGGCGAACTCCACCTCCGGGGTCTCATCATCGATGCCGCCAGCCAAGACCGGAGGAGCCCCATGGCCAGAGACCGCTACTCGCCGATCCGGGATTACGGGATCATCGGCGACCTCCACAGCGCCGCCCTTATCGACCGCTTCGGATCGGTCGACTGGTTCTGCGCGCCTCGCTTCGACAGTCAGGCGGTCTTCGCCAGGCTGCTGGACGCGAAACGGGGCGGCTCCATGACCGTGGTCCCAGATGGCGAGTACATCGCGGACAGCCGCCGCTACCTGCCCGGGACCAACGTGCTCGAGACCAGCCTCAGCAGCCCCAAGGGCCGGGTGCTGCTCACCGACTTCATGGTGGCCAAGGAAAAGCTGCGCGACCGAGATGACGAACACATCTTGGTCCGCCGGCTGGAGGCTCCTGACGGCAAGCTCACGGCCAAGCTGGTGGTGGACGCGCGCTTCGACTACGGTCGCCAGCAAGCCAAGGTCAGTGTCGAGAGAGAGGGGCGATGCCTGATTCTGGAGCACGGTGACCTCCGTCTCCACTTCGACGGCCCGGGCTCCTGGGAAGCTGAGGGTCGGGCGATGGTGCAGCGGGTGGAGATCGCTCCTGACGAGGCCCGGTCCCTGGTCCTCCGCTACGACGGAGCCCAGTCGCCCCACCGCGACCACAACACCGGGCACCTCCTCGAGCAGACCCGCCAGTTCTGGGAGGACTGGATCAAGCGCTGCGAGTACGACGGGCCCTACCTGGACCTGGTATTCCGCAGCGCCCTGGTGTTGAAGCTGCTGATCTATGCGCCGGAGGGCTCGATCGTGGCCGCACCCACCACCTCCCTGCCCGAGTGGATCGGCGGCCAGCGCAACTGGGACTACCGCTACTGCTGGCTGCGCGACTCGGCCTTCCTCCTCTACGCCCTGCAGCTGCTGGGGTACCAAGAGGAGGCGGCCAGCTTCATCGGCTGGCTGGAGCGTATCCATGCGAACCGACCCGACCACTTCCAGATCATGTACGGAATCGACGGCCGGACCGAGGTACCGGAGTCAGAACTGACCGAGCTGGACGGGTACCGCGGCTCGAGCCCGGTTCGGATCGGCAACGGGGCCGCCACCCAGAAGCAGCTGGACGTCTACGGAGAGGTGGTCGACTCCGCCTACCTTCACCTTAGATACGGCCGGGATAAGGCGGCACCGATGCGCGGCACTCTGGTGGCGATGGTGGACCACGCCGCCGAGGAGTGGGAGCAGCCGGACAACGGAATCTGGGAGGTGCGCGGAGGAGCCCAGCAATTCGTCTACAGCAAGCTGCTCTGCTGGGTGGCCCTTGACCGGGGGATCAGGCTCAGGCGAGAACTCAAGGCGGAGCCGGACAAGGTGGAGCGCTGGATCTGGAACCGGGAACAGATCCGCCACACCATCCTGACCCGGGGCTGGAGCGACAAACTAGGCTCGTTCCGCCAGGTGCTGGACGAGGACAACCTCGACGCCACCTCGCTGATGATCCCGCTGCTGCGCTTTCTGCCCCCATTGGACCCGCGGATGCGGCTCACGGTAAAGACCATTCAGCGTGACCTCACCGACGAGAACGGCTTCGTCTACCGCTACCGCCGCAATGACGGCCTGGGCGCCAGCGAGGGGACCTTCCTGCTGTGCTCCTTCTGGCTGGTGGACAACCTGGCGCTCCAGGGCCAGGTGGCTCCGGCGCGCGATCTATTTGAGAGACTGGCCTCGCACGGCAACGACCTGGGCCTCTTCTCCGAGGAGCTGGACCCGGAGAGCGGTGAGCTTCTGGGCAACTTCCCCCAGGCCTTCACCCACCTCGCCATCGTCAACGCCGCGGCTCACCTGGAGCGGGCCGCCCAGAACCGGGGACCGCTGACCAGAGAGCAGGCCTGAACGGCCCGGGCTGGGCGGGACTCGGCACAATGGGCGGATGGCCATCCTCGAATTCGACCTAGACCCGGCGGAAGACATCACCGTGGGAGTGGAAGGCCAGCCCGGCTCCAGGGAGTTCTTCCTAGAGGCGCGCAGCGGGTCGGAGCAATGCACCCTGCTGGTCGAGAAGCTCCAGCTCCAGGAGTTGGGGGCCCAGCTGCTCCAGCTCCTCGAGCCTCCCACCGAGCGCTCCGGCACGGCTCCCGACCCACTCACCCGACCCGGAGACCCGCCCGGCTGGCGGGTGGGCCAGATCCAGCTCTCGCTGGATGAGGATGATGGGCTCTGCACCCTGTTGCTGGAGGAGCGGGGCGAACTGCCCCTGGCCGACTCAGAGCAGGAGTTGGCTGGCCCCGACGAAGTCGACAACCCCAAGAAGGCCGGCCAGGAAGAGGAGTCCGAGCTTCGGGCGGCGCGGGTGGTGGCGACGATCTCGCAGATGCGCGCACTGGCGGAGCGGGCCCTTCGGGTGATTGAGGGAGGCCGCGCCATCTGCCCCCTCTGCCACCTACCCATGGACCCCCAGGGCCACGTCTGCCCGGCCAGCAACGGGCATCACCGGACCTGAAGCGGCGCTTGTATAGGATGGCGCTCGGGCCCCGGCGCCCAGAGATCCACTAGGAGCGAGGCAGGATGGGAACTAGCAAGCTGGCGCTGGGGCTGACCCCGGCCGCGTTGGGGCTGGCCCTGTTGCTCGGCGGCTGCGGCGGCTCCCTCGACCCCGGCCCCCTGCCCACCCCCAGCTACCAGTCGCCGCAGGCCGTCGGCAGCGCCGCAGCCAGCCCCAGCCCCTCGGCCTCCGCGTGTACCCCGGACAGCAAGGCCACGTACCAGCTCTCCGGAGCCACGGTGCTCTCCGGCGGTGTCCAAATCAAGGACGAGAAGGTGGGCACCGGGAAGGTGGCCAAGGAGGGGCAGACGGTCAAGGTCAATTACACCGGCAGCCTGCCCAGCGGGACCGTCTTCGATCAGAGCAGCGCCGACAATAAGGGCAAGCCGATCAGCTTCACTTTGTCCACCGCTGACGTCATTCCCGGCTGGGTCGAGGGGATCGTCGGGATGCGGGTGGGGGGCAAGCGGGAGATGGTGATCCCCGCCGCGCTCGGCTATGGCTGCGCCGCCGAGGGGAAGATCCCCGCCAACTCCACCCTGATCTTCAGCGTCCAGCTAGTCGGGATCGGGTGAGCGTTGGTACTCAGGGGGCAGCAGCCCCGCCACCTGGGCTTCGATCGCCCGGCTGGCCACGGCTGAGTCGGTCCCAGTCGGCCGAAACGGCTCACCGAGTCGCACCCTGATCGCTCCCCGGCGAGGCACCAGCTTGCCCTTGGGCAAGACTGCCTCGGTGCCCCAGATGGCGCAGGGGAGCACCACCGCCCCAGAGCGCAGGGCCAGGTAGCCGGCGCCAGGCTCGAAGGGGAGCATCCCCTCGGGAGGTGCGCGGTGCCCCTCGGGGAAGAGCAGGAGCGCCCCGCCCGAGGCGAGCACCTGTAACGCACTCCGGATGGCCAGTCGGTCGGCGGTGCCGCGGCGCACCGGGATGCAGTTACAGCGAAGGAGAAAGGCCCGCAACACCGGGTTCCGGTAGAGGTCGGCCTTGGTCAGGGCGTGCAGCACCCTGGGAATGACCGCCGCGTACACCAAGGGGTCGAAGTTGGAGACATGGTTGGAGCAGATCAGGAGGGGGCCTTCCCGGGGCACATTGCCGAGGTTCTCCGGCCTGGCCCCCTCCGCGGCCACCAACTTCACGGCGAGGCGCAGCACCGCCCGGGTCAGGGTGAGCAACCGAGACTGGGTCCCGTCCAAGCGAGTGCCTGGCGCGCGCGGCCGGGGACGTCCCAAGGTCACCGCGGACCCGCGATCGAGTTCCTGCCTGGGCCCGGTCCCGATCGCCATGGTGACTTCTCCAGCTGTGCTGATCCCGCGGGTGTGCCCCCTGGTGGACTCGAACCACCGACCGTCGCCTTAGAAGGGCGCCGCTCTGATCCACTGAGCTAAGGGGGCTCCCCGGGGCCATTCTGAGGGCTCGGCGCGACCCATCCCCGGCCGAGCGCCCGGGTTGGGAGGTAGGGCCGATTGCTTAGGATGCTGAAGTGACAGCCCCCTCCCCCGCTTCGGCGGTCACCCGCTGCTACTTGGTCCGGCACTGCGA
>JBOHUH010000130.1:0-2993 GCA_050733915.1 Candidatus Dormibacteria bacterium
CCGGTGTCGCTTACCTGCCCCAGCCGGAGCCGGGCGTGGTAGGTCTTGGGCTGGCGCATGATGTACTCGACTAGGCGAGTCGCGCGACCGACGCAGAGTGGCAGCACCCCGGTGGCGGCCGGGTCCAGCGTTCCCGCGTGACCGACGTGGCGCTCACCCAGGGCCTGCCTGGCGGTCTTGATCGCAGCGAAGGAGGTTATCCCCTCCGGCTTGGCCAGGTTGAGCACCCCATTGGCCGTTGGCGTCTCCCGGCTCGGGCGGCTGGGGATGCGCTCCGCAGCCGCGCTCACAGCGGGACCGCCCCGACCGAGCGCCGGGCCTCCACCAGCACCGCCGCTTCAACCTCGCCCAGGGCGCCCCGCACCTCGGCTCCCGCGGCCCGCCGGTGACCGCCCCCGCCAAAGGTGGCCACCAGGTGGTGCGCCTCGATGGGGACTCGGGTCCGTACGCTGACCCGGGTGAGGGCGGGTGCCACCTCCTTGAAGAGAACCGCGCAGAGCATGGTGTCGAGGCTCTGGAGGATGTCGATGATCCCCTCGCTCTCCTCCATCTCTGCCCCACTCTGGCGCAGCATCTCCGCGGTCACCTCGCTCCAGACCAGCCGGCTCTGCAGCTCGTAGGTGGCCGCCGCCGAGCTCAGGGCCTGGAGCCGCAGGGTGCTCTCGGGGCGCGACTTGTAGCTTCGCAGCGCCACCCAGCCGGGGTCGGCGCCCAGTTCGGCGAGCTCGGCACCGAGGCGGAGCACCAGGGCAGTGGTGTTGTCGTGGCGGAACCCGCCGGTGTCGGTGAAGATCGCCGCGTAGAGGTTGGTCGCCGCCTCGGAGCTGATGGCCACCCCCCAGTCGCGCAACGCCTCGTAGACGATCGCCCCGGTGGCGGCCGCCTCCGGCTGCACCAGGGAGATGTCCCCGAAGCCGTCGTTGCTGGCGTGGTGGTCGATTACCACCGTAAGCGGCGCCGCCTCGATCCTGGACCGGAGGTTGCCGAAGCGACTTGGACTGCCGGCGTCGAAGGCGATCGCCACCGCTTCTGGGGGTGCATCCTTGTGGTTGACGGACTCGTAGCCGGGCAGGTACGAGAGGCTGCGGGGGAGCGGGTCGGGAGCCCAGGGGTAGGCACGCTTGCCCGAGCGCACCAGGTAGTCGGCGAAGGCCAGCACGCTGCCCAGCGAATCGGCGTCGGCATCCTGGTGGGCCACCAGAAGAAAGTCCTCGTGCTCCCGCACCGCCTGGCGGATCCGCTCCAGCGGCTCAGTCACCCTCTGCCCTTCGCCGGGAGCCCGAGGCGGCGTCCAGCTCGCGGAGCAGGGTGTTGACCCGGACCCCATAGGCGATCGACTCGTCGAGCCGGATGTCGAGCCTGGGGATGCGGCGCATGTGCTGGAGCCGCTCGCCCAGGCGATGGCGCAGATAGCCGGTCATGCCCCGGAGCACCCGGAGCACCGTCTCCCGTTCTGCTTGGTCGGCCAGGATGCTGACCTTGACCCGGGCATAGGAGAGGTCGGGGGCGGTGTTGACGGCCACCACCGTGACCATCGCCAGGCGGGGATCCTTGACGTCGCTGGCGATGGCCAAGGCCAGCTCCTGGCGCAGCTGGGCGTCAACCCGCTCTCGGCGATGGCTCGCCCCCGCGTCCCGGGCCGGCCTAGCCACCCGCGCGGCCCCCGTCGGGCGGCGCCTCAGCGATTCCGCTGCTGCACCACATAGCACTCCAGGACATCACCCTCCGCGAAGTCCTGATACTCGCCGAGGTCGATGCCGCACTCGTAGCCCTGGGCCACTTCGCGGACGTCGTCCTTGAAGCGGCGCAGGGAGACCACCTGGGTACGGTGGATCTCCTGGCCCTCCCGGAGCACCACTGCCAACGAACCGCGGGTGACCTTGCCCTCCATCACCTGGCTGCCGGCGATGACTCCGGTGCGGGGAACTCGGATCCTGGCCTTGACCTCGGCCCGACCCTCAAACACCTCTTCGAAGGTGGGCTCATGCAGCCCTCGAATCGCCTTCTGGATGTCGTCCGTGATCTGGTAGACCACGTCATAGGTACGCACATCGACGCCGTGGCTGTCCGCCAGAGCCTTGGCCCCGGGGTCGGGACGGACGTTGAACCCGATGAGGATGGCATTGGCGGCCGCCGCCAGGTCGACGTCGGCCTCGGAGATCGGGCCAACCCCATCCGCGACCAGACGCAGGCGGACCAGCGGGTCTGCGAACCGCAGCAGTGCCGCGCGGAGCGCCTCCAAGGACCCCTGACTCTCCGCCTTGACCAGGATGTCGAGGTCTCGGATGCCTTCGCCGGACTGCTGGCTCAGCTCGGCCAGGCTGACCCGGTTGGCCTCGCCGCGCCCGGCACGGAGGGCCAGGCGCCGCTCCTCGGCCATGCCCCGGGCGCCCCGCTCGCTCTCGACCACCAGGAGCCGGTCACCCGCGGTGGCCACCTCGGCCAGCCCGGCCACCAGGGCGGGAAGACCCGGGGTCATCTCCTGGACCCGCTTACCACGGTCGTCCTGGAGGGCTCGGATCCGTCCCGCCACCGCACCCACCACGAAGTAGTCCTGGAGCCGCAGGGTGCCCTCCTGGACCAGTACGCTGGCCACGGGGCCCTGACCCTTCTCGAGGTGGGAGTCGATAACCGCTGCCTCTCCTCGGCGATCCGGATTGGCCCGCGGCTCGCCGAGATCGCTGACCAGCAGGACCATCTCCAGCAGGTGGCCGATGCCCTCACCAGTCTTGGCCGACACCGGCACGCAGACCACCTCGCCACCGAAGTCCTCTACCACCACCCCGTGTTCGGCCAGCTGCTGCTTGACCCGGTCGGGGTTGGCATCCTCACGGTCGATCTTATTGAGCGCCACCAGCAGCGGCACCCCGGCATTGCGAGCGTGTTTGATCGCCTCCTCGGTCTGTGGCATCACCCCGTCGTCAGCGGCCACCACCAACACCGCCAAGTCAGTGATGTTCGCCCCCCGGGCCCGCATGGCGGTGAAGGCCTCG
>JBOHUH010000131.1:0-12652 GCA_050733915.1 Candidatus Dormibacteria bacterium
GGTGGGGCTCGTCCAGCCAGCCCAGGCTCTGGGAGATCGTCTGCCGGTCCGTCTCGTCTCCCGGCCAGAGGGTCGGATCCCCATCGTGGAGCCGGGCGGCGGCGCGGAGCTGGAGCAGCCGGTCGGCGGCCCCCGCAATGGCCTGCCCGGCGGCCCCCGCCTCGACCTGGGCAGCGATAACGGTGGAGCTGACCTGAGTTCGCGGAGAGGCGACCAGGCCCTGGCCGGCAAAGCTGGCCCGCTTGTCGGCAATCTCAGCCAGCAGCTTGGCCATCGAATCTGCGAAGCTTGCCACGCCCTCCTGCTCGAGGACCTCGGTCACGTCCTCGAGGTCGACCCCGAGCCGCCCCAGCTGGGCCATCACCCGGGGCGCGTCGGCCACATGTCCCTCGAGCGTAGGCCGGGCGCGGCCGTGGTCCAAAAACGCTTCAATTGAGCTGGGAGGCATGGTGTTCACGGTCTCGGGGGCGATCAGCTCCTCGCAGTAGAGGACGTCCCGGTAGGCGGGATTCTTGGTGCTGGTGCTGGCCCAGAGCGGCCGCTGCACCTCGGCCCCTGCCGCCGCCAGGGCCTGGAAGCGCCCCCCGTGGAAGACCTCTTGGAACGACTGGTAGGCGACCGCAGCATTGGCGATGGCCGCCCGCCCTCGGGCTGCCTCGAGCTCGGCCAGCCGGCTCGGCTCCGCCCCCACGGCGAGGTGGTCGAGACGCCGGTCGGTCTCGGTGTCCACCCGGCTCACGAAGAAGCTGGCGACCGAGCGCACCGACTCCACCCCGAGCCCCACCTCGAGCCGCCGCTCCAGCCCCCTGCAGTAGGCCTCCATCACCTCCCGGTACCGGGAGACCGCGAAGATCAGGGTCACGTTGACGTTGATGCCCTGGAACAGCGTCTCCTCGACGGCGGCCACTCCCTCCGCGGTGGCAGGGATCTTGATCAGGAGGTTGGGTCGGTTTACCGCCGTCCAGTAGCGCCCCGCCGCGGCCACGGTGTTGCGGGTGTCCCGGGCCAGTTCCGGGGAGACCTCCAGGCTGGCGAAGCCATCGCGGCCTCCGGACTCACGGTAGGTAGCCCCCAGCTCGTCGCAGGCCTGGCAGACGTCGGTGGCGATCAGCTGGTCGTAGATCTCCTCGGTGGAGTGGCCTTGCAGGGCCAGCTCGCGGATCTCCTCGTCGTAGGAATTCCATTGTGAGACCGCCCGTTCGAAGATCGTCGGGTTGACGGTGACCCCGAGCACGCCCCGCCCGATCAGGCGGCGCAGTTGCCCGCGGCGGAGCAACTCCCGGCTCAGATTGTCGTACCAGACACTCTGGCCCAGTGCGGCCAGCTGCTGCAGCGGGTTGTCAGCCACCCTGCCCGGCTCGAGGGCTGGCCAAGAGACGCTGCACCCGCTCCACCACCGACTCCTCGGTCAGGCCAAGGTGCTGGTAAATGACCTGGTAGGGGGCAGACGCCCCGAAGCGGTTGACCCCCACCACCGCGCCCTGCAACCCCACCCAGCGCCACCAGGGTTGGTCAACCCCGGCCTCCACCGCCACCCGGCTCACGATCTGGGGGGGCAGCACCTGGTCTCGGTAACCCTCGGGCTGACTCGCGAACAGCTCCATCGAGGGCATGCTGACCACCCGGGTCGGCACCCCCAGACCCTGGAGCCGCCCCCGGGCACCGACGCAGATCGAGAGCTCGCTGCCGGTGCCGATCAGGATGCAGCGCGGCTCGCCACCGTCGGCGTCCTGGAGGACGTAGCCACCCCGGGCGACCCCGGCGGCCGCCAACCGCTTGGTGCCGGGAAGTACCGGGAGGTTCTGGCGGCTCAGGACCAGCGCCGTGGGAGCCGTCCCCCGCTGCAGCGCCGCGGCCCAGGCCCAGCTGGACTCGTTGGCATCGCCAGGACGGAGCACCACCAGGTTGGGGATGGCCCGGAGCGCCGCCAGGTGCTCCACCGGCTGATGGGTGGGCCCGTCCTCTCCCAGGCCGATGCTGTCGTGGGTGTAGACCCAGACCACCCCGAGGTGGGACAGCGCCGAGAGCCGCACCGAGGGTCGTTGGTAGTCCGAGAAGGTGAAGAAGGTGGCGCTGTAGGGACGCAGGCCGCCGTGGGCGGCGATGCCATTGCAGGCGGCGCCCATGGCATGCTCCCGGACCCCGAAGTGGAGATTGCGCCCGGTCCCGGTCTGGCCGTCGAAATCGCCGCCCTCAGGTATCGCGGTTTTGGTGGAACCTGAGAGGTCGGCGTCGCCACCGAGGATCCAGGGGATCCGCTCTGCCAGCGCCCCCAGGGCCTTGCCCCCTGAGCTCCGGGTGGCGATGGGATCGTCACCCTCCTCCCAGCTCGGGAGCACGTCCTCCCACCCCGCCGGGAGCTCCCCGGCCTGGGAGGTGCGCCATTCGTAGGCCAGCTCGGGGAGGGCCTCACTCCAGGCGCAGAAGCGCTGGTTCCACTCCCGGTTGAGCTCGGCACCGCGCTCTTTGGCCCGGCGGAAATGGCTCAGCGCCGCCTCCGGCTCGAAGAAGGACCTGGCGGGATCCCAGCCGTAGGCACGCTTGGCCGCGGCCGCCTCCTCCGCCCCCAGCGGCGAGCCGTGGGCGGCGTTGGTGTCCTGCTTGTGGGGAGCGCCGTAGCCGATGTGGGTACGGACCGCGATCAACGAGGGCCGCCCCTCATCCTCGATGGCGTTCTGGATGGCCCCGGCGATCCCCTCAAGGTCCAGGGTGCCGTCCTCGACCCGCTGCACCTGCCAGTCGTAGGCGCGAAAGCGGGCGTCCACGTCCTCGCTGAAGGACAACGACGAGGGCCCGTCGAGGGTGACGTGGTTGTCGTCGTAAAGGTAGATCAGCTTGCCCAGTCCCAGGTGGCCCGCCAGCGATGCCGCCTCGGAGCTGACCCCCTCCATCAGGTCGCCGTCGCTGCAGAGCACGAAGGTCCGGTGGTTGACGATCTCGTGACCCGGACGGTTGTAGTGATGGGCCAGGTAGCGCTCTGCCATGGCCATCCCCACCCCGTTGCCGAAGCCCTGGCCCAGGGGCCCGGTGGTGACCTCGACCCCGGCGGTGAGCCCCAGCTCCGGGTGGCCAGGAGTTCGAGAGCCCCACTGCCGGAACTGCTCCAGCTGCTCCAGGGGCAGATCGTATCCGGTCAAATGCAGCAGCGCGTAGAGCAGCATCGAGCCGTGCCCGGCGGAGAGCACGAAGCGGTCCCGATTGGGCCACTTGGGATCGTTGGGGTCGTGGCGCAGGAAGCGGGTCCACAGCACGTAGGCACTGGGCGCCATGCCCATCGGCAGCCCGGGATGTCCTGACTTGGCCTTCTCCACCCCGTCGATGGCCAAGGTGCGGATCGTGTTGATGCAGAGGTTGTCCAGCTCGCTCCCGGCCGGAGGCAGCGTCGCCCTGCCGCTCATCGGTCGCTCCCCCGGATCTCCTGCCATCTTGACCATGCTCTCACCTGGGCGGGTGAGACGCGCTGAGGAGGGGCGGTCTGCCCCGTCCGCTCCTAGAGAGGATCAGCTCGCGCCTGCCCGGGCGCGCCGGTCGGAGCCTGCCGGAGCGGTGTCGGAGACAGTGGGCAGACCCCTTGCCTCCCACTCGCTGATGCCGCCGACCATGGAGGTGGCGACGATACCCTTCTCGCGCAGGAACTTGGTGGCTCGGAAGCTGCGGGAGCCGGCGGCGCACTGCACCACCAGGGTCCCCGTACGAGGCAGCTCCCGCCAGCGCTCGCTGAGCTCGGTGATCGGAATCCACAGTGATCCCGGGATGCGCGACTTAGAGCGCTCGTGGGCCTCCCGGACATCCAAGACTCCACTGCCCTCAGCGATCAGGCGGCGCGCGTTCTCTACCTCCACCTCCAGCGCCACCGGCTGAGCCATGGGGGGATTATCGACACTCGGGTGCCGCCCGGTGCCCCGGCCAAGATCTCGTGGTTGGTCACCCCGGAGCGTCCTCGGCCCCGGCGCGACTGGCGAGCCGGGGCACTCCCCTGAGACCGGACCCGCCAAAGATGGTTAGGGCTCAGCCACCCTAGGTCACCCCGCCTCTCGATCGAAGGCAGCCGGCGCCCACTCGATCGGCTAATGACTGCCGCCGCCCCGTCCAGCGATCGGTTCTCGGCCCCCGATCCCCGGGAGCCCTTCACAAACTGGAGCCACTTCCGTATCCTTGGGCGGTTGTCACGACGGGGTGTTCCCATTTCTGCGGGGCATCGGCTCCGGCGACGGGGATTACAGCAAGGGAGGGTGCGCAATGGCTACCGGCATCCAGGCTGCGGAGGCCGCTGACCGAAAGCTCGCCCGGCGGATGTCTACCTGGCAGCTCTTCTTCCTTTCGTCGGGGGCCATCATCGGGTCCGGCTGGCTGTTCGCGGCCCTCGCCGCCGCCGCTCTGGCCGGCCCGGCCGCAATCGTCTCCTGGATCGTCGGGGGGTGCCTGGTTCTCTTGGTGGCCTTCAACTACGCAGAGATCTCGGGGATGCTGCCACGGTCAGGTGCGGTCGTCCGCTACCCCCACCTCACCCATGGCGGGTACACCGGCTTCATCCTTGGCTGGACTTACCTGCTCTCGGCGGTCAGCGTTCCCGCCATCGAGGCGGAGGCGGTCGTCACTTACGCGAGCAGCTACATCAACGGCATAGTGAACTCGAAGTCGGAGCTGACGTGGCCAGCCGGAATTCTCTTTGGTATCGGCCTGATGCTGGTCTTCTTCATCATCAATTACGTGGGCATCCGCTTCCTCAGCCAGTTCAACAGCGTGATCACGATCTGGAAGTACGTGATTCCCGCGCTCACGTTCCTGCTGCTGCTGATCCTGGGAATGCATTCAAAGAACTACACCGGCTTCGGCGGCTTTGCTCCCCTGGGCTGGGCGCCAGTCCTCGGGGCAGTGGCGAGCTCCGGCATCGTGTTCTCTTTCCTCGGCTTTCGGCAGGCTCTCGACTACGGAGGAGAGGCGGCAAATCCGCAACGTTCCATCCCGATTGCCACGATAGGTTCGGTGCTGGCGTGCATCGTCCTCTACGTGCTGCTCCAGGCCGCCTTCATCGGTGCCATCAAGTGGGGGGCCTTCGGCATCCATCCGGGTGACTGGGGAGCGTTGAAGAGTGGAAGCGCCGCGGCGGATGCTCCGTTCTACATAGCGATGAAGGCTGCCGGGCCAGCCCTTCTGGGCGGGTTCGCCACGGTCCTGTTGATCGACGCCTTCGTCTCCCCCACCGGGACTGGCTATATCTACCTGGGGACGTCCGCACGCACCGTGTACGGTCTGTCCATCGTGGGCTACCTGCCCAAGCAATTCCAGATGATTCTCAGCCAATTCAGGATCCCGTGGGTAGCCCTGATCGCCTCGTTCGTGGTCGGCTGCCTGTTCTTCCTGCCACTGCCAAGCTGGTACGAGCTGGTGGGCATCATCACTTCCGCGACCGTGCTGACGTACATCATGGGCGGCATCGGTGTCCACGTTTTGCGCCGGACCGCACCCTCGCTCAGGCGACCCTTCCGACTCCCGTTCGCCGACGTCATCGGACCGGCTGGGTTCGTCGGGGCCCTGCTGATCGTCTACTGGGCGGGCTTTGCCACCCTGGCCATCGTGTTCGCCGCGGTCTTTGTGGCGCTGCCAGTGTTCGTCTGGTTCTACGCTCCCAACAAGGGCTGGATCAACCGTGGCGCTGGGATAACCCTGGGGGTTGTCTTCCTAGTCCTGTGGCTGATCGTGCAGCGCTGGGGTCAATGGGCCCTGGTGGCGGATCCATCCAAAGTATCCCACCCGGCATTCCCCGTCTTCTACTTCACAACCATCCTGCTGATCGCCGGCTTCACCGCTGCCCTCTACTACCTTTCCAACGAGGAGGGGCGCAAGGCGGTGTCCAGCACCTGGTGGTTGATCTATTTCCTGCTCTCGATATTCGCGATCTCCTACTACGGTGCATTCGGTCCGCTCAAGACCCCTGGTATACCCTTCCCCGCCGACCTGTTGGTGGTGATCATGGTCGGCCTCACCGCCTACGGTTGGGCCGTCCGCAGCGGCTACGAAACCGAAGAGATCAGAGGCATCGTGGAGTTGGGAACTGGCCTGGTCGGAGAGGAGGAGCCCTCACCTGGGACTCCGGCGGCAGCAGCTCCGCCTCCACAGCCAGGCTTCAGCAGCTGACCCAGGAATAGTCCCTCAGAGCGACAGGGGCCCATCCGGGACTTCCCGGATGGGCCCCTTCTATTTGGCTGACCCGCGGCGCCGCCGCGGCTTCGAACGTTGACTCGACCAAGGAGTCGCGAGGAGGCTGGACCACCGACAGATGGCTGACTTTGACCCCGAGTCAGGGCTACCCCCCCCGCGCCCAAGTCAGGGCTGGCGGCGGCTGCTGGTCGAGCCGCGTAGGCCGCAGCGGGTCGCTGCCAGCCCCAACGCTCACTGGTGGGTGGTCGCCACGGTCTGCATCGGCGCCTTCATGGGACAGCTCGACGCCAGCATCGTGGTCATCGCCCTGCCGACGATGCAAAGCGACTTCCACAGCACCCTGGGGTCGGTGGAGTGGGTGTCGCTGGCCTACCTGCTCACCCTGATCGGCCTAGTGACGGCGGTGGGCCGATTCGCGGACATGGTGGGGCGCAAGCTGCTCTACATCTACGGATTCGGGATCTTCATCGTGGGCAGCGGACTCTGCGGGCTGGCCCCCAACCTGATCAGTCTCGACCTCTTTCGGGTCTTGCAGGGCTTCGGCGCCGCGCTGCTCCAGGCCAACAGCGTGGCGCTAATCGTCCAGGCGATGCCCCGAGCCAAGCTGGGGCGGGGCATCGGGGTTCAGGGCGCGGCCCAGGCCCTAGGCCTGGCCCTAGGCCCCGGGGTGGGCGGGCTGCTGCTGGCGCTGGGAGGTTGGCGGCTGATCTTCCTGGTCAATGTCCCGGCGGGCCTGGTAGGTTTCGGCCTGGGGTGGTTCCTGCTCCCCCGCTCTCGCTTTCTGGCCCAGCGGGAGCGGATCGACTGGCTGGGGCTGGCGCTCTTCGCGGTCGGGATCACCACCCTCCTGCTGGCCCTTTCCTTCGGCGACCAGGCGGGGTGGACGGCGCCGTTCATCCTGGGGTGCTTTGTCCTGGCCCTGCTATTCGGGGCCGGGTTCATCGCCTGGGAGCTTCGCGCGGCGGCACCGATGATGCGCCTCTCCACCTTCCGCCTCCCCGCCTTCAGCTTCGGGATCTCCAGTGGGCTGCTCTCCTACTTGACCCTCTTCGGCACCTTGTTCGTGTTCCCCTTCTATCTCCAGTTCGCGGGGCACCTGAGCCCGGCGGCGGCCGGGCTGCGCCTGTTGCTCCTACCCCTGGCCCTGGGGGTTACCGCCCCCTTCGCCGGCATCGTCGCCGACCGCTGGGGAGCTCGGCGCCTCACCGTGGGTGGCATGGTGCTCACCGGGCTCTCCCTGCTGGCGGTGTCATTGCATCCCCTCACCGGCGACCTGCTGCTGGCGGAGCTGGTCGCGGTCGGAGTCGGCCTCGGGACCTTCACCCCCCCCAACAACGCCGCGATCATGGGGGCAGTACCCCGAGAGCAGGCCGGGATGGCCAGTGGCATCCTCAACATGACCCGCGGCATGGGCACGGCCATGGGGGTTGCCCTCACCGGCTTGGTCTTCGGCCTGGCGGCGGGCACGTCCACCGCCCACGCCCAATCGCCCTATCTGGTGCGGGATGGGCTGGTCGCTGCCACCCTGTTTCTGGCGGCCATGGCGGCGCTGGCAGCCGTCTTCTCGTCGTTCCGGGGCAGTGGCGGTCTCAGCGGTGCTCACGAGCCAGTCGCGGAACTCTGACTCCAGTCACCTCTGCGTCCCACCAGTGGCTTCCCGCGATCAGGTCACCCGCGCTCCGGCGCTCGCCTCCTGGGAAGCGGGACCTCGGCAGGGGCCTACGGGTGGCGGTGGACGCGGCCTCGGCCAAATTGGCGCAGGGGCCTGCCGCCAACGCTATCGTGAGTGAGCGGGCAACCCCGACCCAATAGTGGGCGGGCGGCACCGACGCTTGACAGGTCGCCCGCGGCGAGGTCTACCCTACTGGTCGGTCCCTGGGGCCGGCCGCACGCGAGCAGCACGGCACGGAGGAGGCAGTCGATGGCAGAAGGTGTCCTGACGGCGATCTCCCCGGCGGCGGTCGCCAATCCCTACACCACCGCACAGCGCCAGTTCGACCAGGCCGCCAGCATCCTGGAGCTCGACGAGGGGATGCGCCAGGTGCTGCGCGAGGTCCGCCGCGAGCTGACCGTCAATTTCCCGGTTCGGATGGACGATGGCAGCATCCACATGTTCACCGGCTACCGGGTTCAGCACAACCTGACCCGAGGCCCGGCCAAGGGCGGTATCCGATACCACCCCGAGGTCGGCCTGGATGAGGTCAAGGCCCTGGCCATGTGGATGAGCTGGAAGTGCGCCGTTACCAACCTGCCCTACGGAGGTGCCAAGGGCGGGGTGATCTGCGATCCAACCCAGCTGAGCCAGCGGGAACTGGAGAACTTGACCCGGCGCTTTGCCAGCGAGATCAGCATCTTGATCGGCCCCGAGTCCGATATCCCGGCTCCCGACGTCAACACCAACCAGCAGACCATGGCCTGGATCATGGACACCATCTCCATGGAGAAGGGCTACTCGATCCCGGCCACGGTCACCGGCAAGCCGCTCGAGATCGGCGGCTCGGAGGGGCGCCCGGCTGCCACCGGGCGGGGGGTGATGGTGGTCACCCTGGAGGCCTGCCGGCGGATGGAGCTCGACCCCGCCGACTCGACGGTGGCGATTCAGGGCTTCGGCAACGTCGGCAGCGTCAGCGCCGAGCTGCTCCACCAGGAGGGCTTCAAGGTCGTCGCGGTCTCGGACGTCTTCGGCGGAATCCACAATCCTGAGGGGCTCGACGTGCCCGCTCTCCTGGAGCACGTCCGCAGACAGGGCCGGGTCGCAGGCTTCTCGGGGGCGAGTCAGGAGATCAGCAACGCCGACCTCTTGGAGCTGCCGGTGACGGTGCTCATCCCGGCCGCCCTGGAGAACCAGCTGACCATCCAGAACGCCGCCAAAGTGCAGGCCCGGCTGATCGTGGAGGCCGCCAACGGACCCACCACCCCCGAGGCCGACGACGTCTTCCACCAGCGTGGCCTGACCCTGGTCCCAGACATCCTGGCCAACGCCGGCGGGGTCACCGTCTCCTACTTCGAGTGGGTGCAGGACCTGCAGTCCTTCTTCTGGCAGGAATCGGAGATCAACGGCCGGCTCACCCGGATCATGCAGCATGCTTACGCCCAGGTCGATGAGCTGGCCCAGTTGCACTCCACCACCCTGCGGATGGGCGCCTACTGCCTGGCGGTGAAGCGCGTCGCCGACGCTACCTCCGCCCGGGGCATCTATCCCTGAACGGGGGGGGGGAAGCGAGTTCAGGTGGAGTCGGGATCAGTGAGGAGCCCGGGATGTACAGCCTGATCCCGAAGCCGCGCAGCTTCAAATCGTTGCCAAGAAAGGGGTCCCTGGTTCCGACAATACGAACCGCGACGCGACTTTCGCCGGTCCGGCCATCGGCCGCGGGTGACCTCCGCCTCGACTGCCCGGTGCCACGAATGCGGAGTGCGCTTGCCAGCGGTGCACCGCGAGCCTGGGGTGCGCAAACCTGGGGCACTAATTCGGCGACTCCCACCCGCTCCACTCCTATCGGTCCCGCGGAACCGGTCTAAGCGCGGCCCGCCTGCAGGTCGGCCAGCAGGTCGGCCAGCTTGTCCCAGCTGGCCTGCGCACCATCGTTTCTGCGGAAGTGATCGCCGAGGTTCTCTGGAGCCTTGAACTCCATGACGTCGGTCATGGTCGTGATGCCTCCTTCCTCGGTCAGGATCACGGTCTCGAGCGCCTCGTCGTCCGGCCAGCCCTCAAAGAGCCAGGTGGCGACGGTCCGCGTTGGCGGCTCGACTTCGAGGTAGGTGCCCCGAAATGAGCACTCCTGGTCCCCCGGGGCGTACCACGAGAAGTGGTACTTCCCGCCCACGCGCAGGTCGATCTCGCAGACGTGGAGTGGCACGTCATCCGCGGGGAACCACACGCGGATGTGCTCGGGCTTGGTCAGCGCGTCGAAGACCAGCGCCATTGGCGCCTCGAATTTTCGCCGGGTCGTGACCGTGCGGTCGGTGAACTCGAAGGTCGCGGAGCCATGTCGGGTCCTTGTCATGGTGCTCCTTGTGGTTGCTGCTCTGGGTTTCCTTCTTGACGCTGAAGCCCGCCGAGGTAGTCGTCCAGCCTGTCGAGCCGCTGGTTCCACATGCCCTCGTACTTGGCGACCCAGTCTCCCAACGGGCGCAGGCACGTGGGATCCAGGCGGTAGAGACGGCGGCGCCCCACAGCACGACACCGGACTAGGCCCACTTCGCTGAGGACCCGCAGGCGCTTGGAGACCTGGGGCTGGGAGATCGCGAGCTCGTCGACGATCGCCCCGACTGGCTTCTCCCCTCCAACCAGAAAGTCCAGGATCTCGCGGCGGCGAGCCTCGGCGATCGCGTTGAAAACATCGGCGCTGGTAGAGGCCCGAGCCATGTGCCGATTATATATCCATATCGGAATCTTTTGGCCCCACTCGACTCCCTCCCCCGGTGGCCGCTGCCGACGGTCGCGCCAGAAGGGCGCCGAACTTGACGTCTTCCTGGCGGAGCTGCCGTCCACGACCACCGGCAGTCCCTCCGGAACTTACTCAGGCTCACAGCGGAGCGCCCGCACACCACCGTAGAGGCCCCAGACCCGAGATAGGATTGCCCGATGACGGAGGAGCGCTCGAGGCTTGCTACGCGTGGGCGTTCGTACGCCGTCTGTAGCGAATGGAGTTAGTCGCCAGTGAGTAGCGAGCTCTCAACTCTGCGGCTCTTGTTGATCTCAGACGGAGGTGCTGTGTGGACGGTCTGATGATGGATTACCCGCTCACCCTGACCCATCTGTTCCGGCACGGGGTTCGCTACTTCGCGAAGCAGGAGATCGTCACCCAGCGGGGCGCGGGCGAGCCCCATCGCTATTGCTTCGAAGACTTCGGAGAGCGCACTGAGCGACTGGCAGCTGGACTAGACCGGCTTGGAGTCAAGCCGGGCGACCGGGTGGCGACCTTCGCCTTCAACACCTATCAGCACCTGGAGTGCTATTTCGCCATCCCCGGGAAGGGGGCGGTGCTGCACACCCTCAACCTGCGGCTGTTTCCAGACGACCTAGCGTTCGTGATCAACGACGCCGAGGACCAACTGATCTTTTGTGACCGCAGCGTGCTGCCACTACTCCAAAAAGTGGGCGACCGGATCCCCACCGTCCGCCGGGTCGTGGTCATGGGCGAGGGCGAGGGCGAGCTGGACGCGGCGGGGCTGCCCCCGCTGCTGGATTACGAGCAGCTGCTGGCGGACGCTCAGGCGGGTGGTGCCTGGCCAGAGCTGGACGAGCGCTCGGCGGCGGCCATGAGCTACACCTCGGGGACCACCGACCGCCCCAAGGGAGTGGTCTACAGCCACCGCTCCTGCTACCTGCACTCGACCGCCACCAGCATGGCCGGCTGGATCGGGCTTTCATTCCTGGATTCCCTGCTCCCGGTCGTCCCGATGTTCCACGTCAACGCCTGGGGGCTGGCCCACGCCGCAGTTGGCTTCGGCACCAAGCTGGTGCTCCCGGGGCGCTACCTGGACCCGGTGCACCTGCTGGATCAGCTGCAGGCGGAGAAGGTCACCATCGCCGCAGGAGTGCCCACCATCTGGGGGGCTCTGCTGAGCCACCTCGACCAGCACCCAACTCCACTACCCCACCTGGACCGGATCATCTGCGGCGGATCGGCGGCCCCACCCGCCCTAATCGCCGGCTTCGACCGCCACCAGCTCAGGATCGTCCATGCCTGGGGGATGACCGAGACCTCCCCGATCGGGGCGGTGAACGTGACCAAGTCCCCGGTGGGTGAGCCCGGGTCGGACCAAACCCTGGCCCAGCGGGCGAAGCAGGGAATCCCGAGTCTCGGGGTTGACCTCCGGATCGCCAACCTCGAGAGCGGCGAGGAGTGCCCGGCGGACGGCCGCACCGCGGGGGAGATCCAGGTGCGGGGCCCTTGGGTGGCCGCCGCCTACTACCACGATCCCGAGGATCTCGACCGTCGCTTCACTGAGGATGGCTGGCTGCGCACCGGGGATGTTGCGACAATCGACCCCGAGGGCTACGTCCAGATCGTCGACCGTACCAAGGATCTGGTCAAATCGGGAGGCGAGTGGATCTCCTCGGTCTCTCTGGAGGGCGAGCTGATGGCCCATCCCAAGGTCCAGGAGGCGGCGGTGGTTGGCTTTCCCCACTCCCGCTGGTTGGAGCGACCGGTGGGCTTCGTGGTACCCCGCCCGGAGCATCGCGACGATCTCACCAAGGAGGAGCTGCTGGAGTTCCTGGCTCCCCGGGTGGCCAAGTTCTGGCTGCCCGACGAGATCGTGTTCCTGGAGGAGGTGCCCAAGACCAGCGTCGGCAAGTTCGACAAGAAGGTGCTCCGCCACCAGTACTCGCACCTCGACCTCGGCTGAGGTCGGCTCCGCAGCCCCCCGCTCGGCTCCCTGAGGCGCCGGCGCGTATCAGGACCACGTGCATGGCCGACTCGAGCCAAGCCCTAACGATCTGGTCCCGCGGCGGCGCCTTCGAGATGTCCAGGCGGCGGTCAGT